>NZ_JBHZPG010000001.1:0-362287 GCF_042788005.1 Peribacillus sp. YIM B13472 | reverse complement strand
TAGGCGAAAATTCAAAGGGAATTTCAAAAGGGTTTCAGAATTTTTTAATTCCGAACCCCTTTTGTCTACAAACTGAACCATGCAAATAAAACATTTGCATGGTTTTTATAAGAAATAAGGGGTTGGGGAAACTTTTCATTGATCAAACAATGGGATATAAGTTTGTTAATGAATCACTTCATAATGCATAATATAATAGACATCCCACGATGTATCCATCATTTTTGTTCAGTGTTTCACAAATATTTCACGAATGGTTCTTATTTTTTTGGCTGGTAATATAATACTTTTTATATCAATTGATGGTTACAAGTAGATGATAGTAGGTATGGATATGCAATTAATAATCTTTTGCAAAAACATTATACAGACTCTAAAATGATTGTTATTGGATAATGGTTATTATACGAGCCCGACCTATTATTCGTTAAGGACTGTGTCCTTAAATCGTTCAGTGCAAATCATGAGTGATGTGTGACATTATTCGGCGGGTAATGATATTGGTTACTTTAGCATTGATTTGTCGAAGCACCTCTTTCAAGATAACTGTTTTCCTAACTTTCTCATCAATATGATGAGTGCTCTTGCTTTGATGAGGGTGGAAACGATCATAACGGGTGTCACTCCAACCTTGGCGAAGGAACATGTTAATAACTTTGATTTAAAGAATCTCAAAACTAAAATGGTTAAGGATATTCAATATGCACTTGATTACATAGGTTATGCCTTGATCGAAAAGTGATATTTCATGGCGCTAAATCCATGTTTGAACTCGCCAATTATATTATGATTATGGAATATTCATACAGGTGAATGGAGGTAAGAAAGTCCTATCGATCTTGATCATCAAAAATTGACCTCCCGTAACTTTATGAAGCAGGAAAGGTGGGATGCGTTGTTAATGGACATACATACTTACAACGAAGGGCATCTGTATCCTTCCCGAAATGCTCTAAACACCTATATTTCACAAACATATAGTGGTGATGCCTGAAATCCGCTAATTCCTTGAACGGTGTTTTTTTTCGAAAAAGTAATAACATAACAAATCTTCGGTTTTGTTGCGAAGGCGGGGATTGAAATAATTATGATGTTCCTCGTATCCTTTATATAAAAAACAATACATCGTGAAGGATTCATCGCGTTTGATTTCACTAACCTTAATATTCTCCTTGCGCAAATATCGCCTTACCTCGGCAAGTTCGTCTTGAACCACTTTTAAAATATGTTCGACTAGCTCCGAATAGGGCCTTTTTAATTTAAACGGACTAATTTCGATGACCTTGAGATCCCGGTTTAAGACTGTTATAACCATAGGGAGGTAGATGGCTTTTTCAATCATATTTCGGTCATCTTCTGGAATGCGGGTCATCTTGACCGCTCCTTTCTAATAGCACGGTTTTTAATATTAGTATGTATACCATGTAAAAAAAAAGAACATTTGTTCTGTTTTTTTTATCCTAATGTATTTTCAGTGTATATGCAAGCGGTTTTGATAAATCTAGAAATATTCGTTAACAAGATTATGTTTTCCGGAGTTAGGGAAAGTATGAAGGTATATGGATAATAATTCTTGCAATTTCAGGGGAAAGTGATATATCTAAAATAAACAGTTTTTAATAAGTTTATGCTGCTTTGATAGCAGCATGTCGAGGGAGATAATTATGGATTTGGATACTATTCGTGAGTGGTTTACACTTGATCATATATCTGCACTTATTCAGCAATATCGCTCATTCGGTCCAATTCCTGGGATCTTACTGCCGATGCTGGAAGCTTTTTTGCCCTTTTTGCCTTTAGTGGTGTTCGTGCTTGCTAACGCAACGGCTTTTGGTCTCTGGTGGGGCTTTTTATTTTCTTGGATTGGTGCGGTAGCGGGTTCTTTTTTGATCTTTTGGATTATTAGAAGATATGGTCAAATGAGGTTTTTCCGATTTTTGCAAAAGCATAAACAGGTGCAGAGGTTGATGGTTTGGGTGGAAAGCCATGGATTCGGTCCTTTATTCATATTGCTCTGCTTCCCTTTTACACCTTCGGCCATCGTTAATATCGTGGCAGGACTTTCAAAAGTCAGTCCCTTGCAATATGGACTTGCAGTAGTGGGAGGGAAAGCGGTGATGATCTTTACGATCAGCTTCGTAGGTTACGATTTAGTATCCTTAATTCATAAACCTGTGCGTACGATCATTATCGGGATCGTCATCTTTATCCTATGGTTTGTGGGGAAAAGACTTGAAGTCCGGTTAAATAAAAGCATGAAGAGGGAAGATGGACAATAAATTAGTATATAAATGCAGTAGGGGTTGAACTTGATGGAAAAAACAAACAAGAATTCTTTATCCGATTGGATAAAACCAGCGATGATAGCTTTTGTTATTTACATCTTAATCCGTACATTTTTCTTTTCAAGCTATGATGTTGAAGGGAAGTCGATGCAGCCGACCCTAGAAGATGGAAATAAACTTGTCGTGAATAAAATCAATTACCAGATTCATGATATCAACCGTTTTGACATTATTGTTTTTCATGCGAATTCACAAGAAGATTATGTTAAGCGAGTTATAGGGATTGCAGGTGACCAAATTCGTTATAAAGATGATTGGCTTTACGTAAATGGTGAGAAAGTGGATGAGCCTTATCTTGAGAAATTCAAGGAAGGTTTCCCGGGACAGGACTTTACAGGTGATTTCACATTAAAAGAATTGACGGATGTGACCAAAGTTCCGGAGGGCAAGCTTTTTGTCATGGGTGATAATCGTCTTGAAAGTGCTGACAGCCGTCACTTTGGTTATATACCGGTTGAAAATGTTGTCGGTAAAGTGGATGTTCGATATTGGCCGGTCAAAGAATTCAATTATAAATTTACAGGTGAATGATCATGGAAGCCCCAAATTATGTGGGCTTTTTCTTTTGGGAAAAAACGCGAACGTACGATTGGTGTTTTTTAAAGGGAAACGTTAAAATAATAGAAAGTAAATCTAATTGGAAACAGAAACCTAGTCATGGTGACTAAAGTATTTCTGGTATGATGGATCTAGATATTATGTTGTAAGGGGGAAAAAGAGATGTCACTCCATTTTTTACTGGGAAGATCGGGTGCAGGGAAAACTTCGAATATATTGGACGAAATTCGCTCCAAATTGGCAGAAGATCCCGAAGGAAATCCAATTATCTACCTCGTTCCTGATCAGATGACGTTTCTATCTGAATATAAATTAATTAAAACACCAGGCCTTGCCGGAATGATCCGGACACAGGTTTTTAGTTTTAGTAGGCTTGCTTGGCGCGTTCTTCAGGAGACCGGGGGGATGAGCCGGCTGCATTTGGACAGCGTTGGCGTTAATATGTTGATACGGAAGATCATGGATGATAAAAAGGAAGAGTTAAAGATGTTTCGTCGTTCTGCTGATAAGCAGGGGTTCATTGCACAGATGGAGCTAATGCTGGCTGAGTTCAAGCAGTATTGCATCCAACCTGATGACATTCAAAACTATTTGACCGACACCTCACAGACCGGCAGCGGCATTCAGGATAAACTGCATGATCTTGAATTGGTCTATCAGGCTTTTGAGGATGAAATGGTTAACAAATATTTAGATTCCGAAGACTACTTCACTTTGCTGATCGAGAAAATGGCGGATTCTTCCTATATAAGGGATGCGGATATTTATATCGATGGTTTTTATAGTTTGACTCCACAGGAATTATTGATTGTGGAAGAAATGATCAAGCTGTGCAGGAGTGTAACGATCTCGCTGACGTTAGATCAGCCCTACAGACAATATGCTCCGGATGATTTGCAGTTGTTCAGGCAAACGGGAAATCTATATCATCACCTTTATCAGGCTGGATTGAGGAATGGCATACCGATTTCAGAAGATCGAATCTTAAAAGGAACGGAAAGGTTTGGAAAGAGCCCGGGACTGAATCATCTGGAAACACATTTTTCCATTCGACCTGCCAAAGCGTTTGAGCAGTCGCCAGATGTAACGATCGCCCAGGCAGTTAACCGCAGAGCCGAGATTGAAGGAGTTGCCCGGGACATCTTGTCGTTGGTCAGACAGAAACAGCACCGTTTCAGTGATATTGCGATTTTAGTCCGGAATGGAGAAGCGTACGCAGATATTTTACAAACCGTTTTTCGGGATTATCAAATTCCTTTGTTCGTCGATTCCAAACGGACGATGCTGAATCATCCTTTGATTGAGCTGATTCGTTCCACTTTGGAGATCATCAATGGCTATTGGCGATATGAGCCGGTATTTCGTGCGATCAAGACGGAGCTTCTATTTCCGCTGCAAAATAACCACGATAGAATGCGCGAACAGGTAGATAAGCTGGAAAACTATGTGCTGGCCCGTGGCATTAAAGGAAGCAGGTGGACGTCCAAAGATCGTTGGTCCTACCGGCGCTTCCGCGGACTGGAACTCGAGGACCGGAATCAAACGGATAAGGAAATGCAGCTTGAGCAAGAGTTGAATGAGATGAAGCAATTATTTACCGAGCCCATCTTGAAGCTCTCAAAACGTGTTAAAAAGGCTGTTAATGGCAGGGAATTGTGTGAAGCCCTTTATCTATATCTTGAAGAATTGCATGTACCGGAAAAATTGGAAAAGCTGAAACAAGAGGCAGAAGAAGCAGGTGATTTGGTATCGGCAAGAGAGCATGAGCAAACATGGAATGCAGTTGTCGACCTATTGGATCAATTCGTTGAACTGCTGAGCGGGGAAGAGCTTTCCATGAAACAGTTTGCAGTTATCATTGAAGCTGGTCTGGAGTCTCTTGAATTTTCTTTGGTACCGCCGGCAATTGACCAAGTATTGGTCGCTAATCTAGACTTATCCCGCCTGGATGATGTGAAGACAGCTTTTGTTATCGGCCTGAACGAAGGGGTTCTGCCAGGAAAAGCTGTATCTGACGGGATATTTTCAGATAGTGATCGTGAGGTGCTGCTGGCTGGTGGACTTGATGTTGCCCCAAGCACAAAAGTGCGCCTGCTGGATGAGGAGTTTACAGCGTACAAAGCATTTACTACGCCTGCTGAGGCCCTTTATTTATCATATCCGCTTGCCGATGAGGAAGGAAAGGCACTTTTACCCTCATCTTATTTGAAACGGATAAGGGACGTATTGCCCAACGTGTCCGATGTGTATTATATGAACGATCCGTCCGATCTGCCTGCTGAGGAACAGGTGAAATATGCTGCAAATCATAATGTGGCCCTATCGTACCTGGCTGCCCAATTGCAGCTGAAAAAAAGGAACTATCCAATCCATTCACTATGGTGGGATGTATATAATGCCATTATGGGTGATGAAATGGCCGGTCCTTCAGCAACTAAGGTTTTATCGAGCCTATTTTATCAAAATAGAACAAAGAAATTATCTGAGGAAACAAGTAAGCAATTATACGGTGAAAGCATTCTTACAAGTGTATCCCGGATGGAAATGTTCAATAGCTGCCCGTTTTCCCATTATGCCGCTCATGGCTTGAAATTGCGGGAACGGCAAATTTTCCGTTTGGATGCCCCGGATATAGGCGAGATGTTCCATGGCGCGTTGAAAATGATTTCCGATTATTTAAAGGAACATGATATTCCTTGGTCTGCATTGACCCCGGAACAATGCTTGGAGCTGGCCAGAATTGCTGTGGAGAGACTTGCTCCTAAACTCCAAAATCAGATTTTGTTAAGTACGAACCGCCATCACTATTTACGCAGGAAACTGGAACACGTGATTGGGCGGGCCTCGATCGTATTAAGTGAACATGCAAAGGTGAGCGGTTTTGCCCCAGTCGGATTAGAACTTGGATTCGGAAAAAATGGCGAGCTTCCTCCACTTTCTTTTACATTGAAAAACGGTACGAAGATGGAATTGATCGGGCGGATCGACCGCGTGGATAAAGCGGAAGAAGATGAGGGTGTCTATTTGCGTGTGCTTGATTATAAGTCGAGTGAAAAGGAACTGAACATGAGTGAAGTGTATTATGGACTCGCGCTGCAAATGTTGACATACCTAGATATCGTCGTAACCCATTCCAAGTCGCTTATAGGAAAAGAAGCGATTCCAGCCGGCGTTTTGTATTTTCATGTGCATAATCCCGTTGTCAAATCAAAGGGAATGCTCAGTTTGGATAAAATTGAAGAAGAAATTTATAAAAGTTTTAAAATGAATGGACTTGTACTAGATCATTCAAATGTCATTCAGATGATGGATACCTCGCTTGATATTGAAAATTCGGGTAAGTCGGATATCATTCCAGCTGGTTTTAAAAAGGACGGATCGCTCCTTGCGGCTTCCAAAGTTGCCAGCAGGGAAGAGTTTTCGCTTCTGAATCATCATGTGCGCCGTATTTATCAGGAGGCCGGTGATCGAATGGTCGATGGTGATGTGGATATAACGCCATATAAATTAAAGGAAAAAACGCCGTGTACCTTCTGTTCCTTTAAATCTGTATGCCAATTCGACCAGTCACTGGAGGAAAATCAATTCAGGAATTTGGTACAGAAGAAACAAAATGACGTTCTTGAGCTATTAAGGGGGGAGGGAGAGAACGATGAGTAAAACGAAAATTCCTGCTCTGCCAGGAGACGTGACTTGGACGGAAGATCAATGGAAGGCGATATGGGCTAAAGATCAGGATATTCTGGTTGCGGCCGCTGCAGGTTCAGGGAAAACAGCGGTGCTGGTCAACCGGATCATCCAAAAAGTCATTTCCGAAGAAGATCCAATCGATGTTGATGAACTGCTCGTCGTTACATTCACCAATGCCTCGGCTGCCGAGATGCGCCATCGGGTAAGTGAGGCATTAGAAAAAGCGATCAATGACAATCCGCATTCACAGCATTTGCGTAAGCAGTTGAGCTTGATTAATCGTGCTTCGATTTCCACACTGCATTCCTTTTGTTTAGAGGTGATCAGGAAGTATTATTATCTGACGGATATCGACCCGGGCTTCCGGATTGCAGATTCTACGGAGATCCAGCTGCTCCGTGATGAAGTGATGGAAGAGCTTTTCGAGGAGCAGTATGGCCAAAGTGATAATGAAGAATTCTTTAATTTGGTTGATGCTTTCACTAGCGATCGAAACGATGATGCGCTTCAGAATATCGTTCGATCGCTTCATGATTTTTCGCAATCGAATCCAGATCCGGCCCGATGGCTCGATGGTGCTGCTAGCATGTATGAGTTGGCAGATGATGATGGGATTGATGATCTTTCGTTTATCGATTCATTGAAGTTCGATATTGGTTTACAATTGGCTACTTCTAGGGACTTATTGGAACGCTCGCTTGCGTTGACAAAAATCCCTGGGGGGCCGGCACCAAGGGCTGAGAACTATATAGCTGATCTTGCCCTGGTTGCTAAACTTTCGGAAGTTAAGGATCAATCCTGGAACGCTCTATATGAAGAAATCCAAAATGTGAAATTTGGAACGGCAAAACGCCTTACTGGTGGAGATTTTATCAAAGAAGTTACGGATGAGGCTACCAAGTATCGTGATAAGGCGAAGAAGATCATCAAATCGTTACAGGAAGAGTTATTTTCCCGTAAACCGGAAAGCTATTTGCGGGATATAAGGGAGCTCAAGGGCTATGTCGATACACTTGTAATGCTTGTTAAACAGTTTGAAGATCGATTTTTTGCTGCAAAAGCAGAAAAGAACTTGGTGGATTTCGCCGATTTGGAACATTATTGTCTTCAAATTTTGACAGGGGAAACTGTGGATGGTGAACGAAAACCTTCAGCCGCAGCCGTAGAATACAGGAACCAGTTCAAAGAGGTACTCGTAGATGAGTATCAGGATACGAACCTTGTTCAGGAATCCATCTTAAAACTGGTGACGGCTGACGGCGAATATAATGGGAATCTTTTCATGGTTGGTGATGTCAAGCAGTCCATTTACCGGTTCAGGCTTGCGGAACCGAATCTCTTCCTTGGAAAATACACACGTTTTACTCATGATGGTGTTGATTCCGGACTGAAAATTGATTTAAACCGCAATTTCCGGAGCCGTAAGGAAGTTCTCGACGGGACCAATTTCTTGTTTCAACAGTTGATGGGCATTACAGTCGGTGAGATTGATTATGATGAAGATGCCCAATTGAAAAAAGGTGCCCCATATCCCGAAGAAGATCCAAATCCAATCGAACTCCATTTAATTGATGGAACAGCCGATCCGGAAGCTCATTCGGAAACGGAAGGATCGGATGGCGGGTTTGAAGCCGAGGAGCTTGAAAAAGCACAGCTTGAAGCAAGGCAGATGGCCAAGCTTATTAAAAAGGCTATAAGCGAAAAGCATCGGATATATGATACGAAAACCAAAAAGTATCGATCTGCGACTTATCGAGACATGGTCATTCTTCTTCGTTCGATGCCATGGGCACCGCAAATCATGGAGGAATTTAAAAAGCAGGGAATTCCAGTATATGCTAATTTATCGACTGGGTATTTTGAAGCGACCGAAGTGGCCATCATGATTTCCTTATTGAAGGTGATAGATAACCCGCAACAGGATATCCCATTGGCATCCGTTCTCCGTTCACCTATCGTGGGGCTGGATGAAGAAGAGATGTCACAGGTGCGTTTATTCCATACAGGAAGCTATTACGAAGCGCTAGCTGATTTTTACAGAAAGAGTGACCCGGAAGAACATCCGGGGCTTTATGAAAAAGCCTCTGCTTTTTATAAAAAACTAGTGAAGTGGAGGAAGCTTGCCAGGCAGGAAGCATTATCAGATTTGATTTGGCTACTATACCGCGAAACGCAGTTTTATGATTTTGCAGGTGGGATGCCGGGTGGCAAACAGCGTCAGGCCAATTTAAGAGCACTGTATGACAGGGCAAGGCAATATGAAGCAAGTTCTTTCCGCGGTCTGTTCCGTTTCTTGCGTTTTATAGAAAGGATGCAAGAACGTGGGGATGATTTAGGGGCAGCTCGGGCTTTAGGGGAACAGGAAGATGTAGTCCGGCTGATGACGATTCACTCCTCAAAGGGGCTTGAGTTCCCGATCGTGTTCATTGCCGGCCTTTCCAAGCAATTCAATATGATGGATTTACGCAAGCCGTATTTACTGGATAAGGATTATGGCTTTGCGGCAAAGTATGTGAATTCCGAATTACGGATAACTTATCCATCCCTCCCTCAATTGGCTTTCAAGAAAAAAAAGCAGCTTGAATTAATTGCAGAGGAGATGCGTGTCCTCTACGTGGCGCTTACAAGGGCTAAGGAGAAACTTTATTTGATTGCCAGTATCAATGATGCTGAAAAAACGAAGCAGAACTGGGAAAGTAATGCGGCACATGGAGAGTGGCTATTGAAGGACTATGTACGGGCAGGTGCAAAAAGTTATCTTGATTGGATTGGTCCATCCCTTGTCCGACATCGGGATTCTCTTGGTGCTGCAAGTCTTGGTTTGGAAATGGAGTCGCATCCATCGAATTGGTCCATTTCCGTCATTCCAAGTGAAGAGCTTGCTGTTCTGGATGAGGAAGAGGCACTGGTTCAAGAGCAAATGCTTAATCATGTCCAGAAATCGGAGAAGGTCGGTATCGTTTCCGAGTTTTATGATGATATCAAGGAACAGCTGGATTGGGAGTACCCAGAGCATGATGCGACCGTGTATCGTTCCAAGCAATCCGTTTCTGAACTAAAACGTCAATATGAACTCAAGGACGAGCAAAGCTCCACAGAGTTGTTGCGTAAATTTAAGCGTCCTATCACGAAGCGGCCGACTTTCATGCAAGAAAAGTCACTGACTCCTGCTGAAAGGGGTACGATTACACATTTAGTCATGCAGCATATTGATCTATCTAAGGAGATTACCATTCAATCGATTCAGGATCTGATCGTTGACTTGATTCAACGCGAGTTGTTGATGGAGGAACAGAAAGAAGCTGTGGACCCTGAGACGATCGTCGATTTCTTTGACAGTGAAATCGGGCAAAGAATGCAGAGGGCCGTGAGCATTCGCCGTGAAGTGCCATTTACGATGTCGTTGCCTGCAAAGGAAGCTTACAGCGATTGGGCAGCTGGGGATGAAGAGATCCTTATCCAAGGTGTGATTGATTGTATCTTTGAGGATGAACAAGGTCTTGTGCTTCTCGATTATAAAACGGATACGATCACTGGCCGTTTTGCTAGCGGGTATGAAGGGGCTAAAGAGATTCTTGCCGATAGATACCGGATGCAGCTTCAGCTTTATACGAGGGCTGTTGAAGGGATAATGAATAAGAAGGTAACCGGCCGTTATTTGTTTTTCTTTGACGGATCGCATTTATTGGAAGTATAAGAGAGAAGGAGTGTCCCATTGATGTGGGACGCTTCTTTTTGGTTGAATAAACAGAATAGTTTGAAAAAGTATAAATACTTACTATATACTAGTGGAGAAAAATACCTTTTTAAAGGAGTAGAGAAGAGTATGACGAGTGAGATCAAGAGCAAGGGATACTTTGGTGAGTTCGGTGGAAGCTTTGTACCGGGTGAACTTCAGGAAGTAATGGATATTTTGGAAGCGGAATTTTTGAAATATAAGGATGACCCGGAATTCATTGAGGAGTTTCAATATTATTTGAAAGAATATGTCGGACGCGAAAACCCGTTAACACTTGCAAAGAATTTAACGAAAAAGGTTGGCGGGGCAAAAATATACTTGAAGCGTGAAGATCTGAATCATACAGGTGCTCACAAAATCAATAATGCGATCGGACAAATCCTGCTCGCCAAACGGATGGGTGCTAAACGCATCATTGCAGAAACTGGAGCTGGGCAGCATGGTGTGGCGACTGCGACTTCATGTGCGATGTTTGGCATGGAGTGTGTGATCTATATGGGTAAGCTGGATACGGAGAGGCAGACTTTGAATGTCTTTCGGATGGAATTGTTGGGGGCAAAAGTCGTAGCGGTCGAAAAGGGACAGGGTCGATTGAAGGATGCCGTTGATGAGGCATTGAATGATTTGGTGCAAAACTATGAAAATACTTTTTACTTACTTGGTTCAGCAGTGGGACCACACCCCTATCCTACGATCGTTAAGCATTTCCAATCAATTATAAGTGAAGAATCAAAGCGCCAGATCCTTGAAAAGGAAGGGAAAATGCCAACTGCCATCATAGCTTGTGCAGGAGGGGGAAGTAATGCGATAGGTGCTTTTGCTCATTATATTGATGAAGACAATGTCCGTTTAATTGGTGTAGAGCCAATTGAAGCCCCAAGTATTTCGCAAGGTGTCCCGGCAGTATTGCACGGATTCAAAAGTTTGACGTTAGTGGACGAGCAAGGGGAACCAAAACCGACATTTTCCATAGCAGCAGGTTTGGATTACCCAAGCGTGGGACCCGAGCATAGTTTTTTGAAAGATAGCGGACGGGCGGAGTATGTGACGGTAAAAGGGGAAGAAGCTCTTGAGGCATTTCAGGTATTATCCAAAACAGAGGGGATCATTCCAGCTCTCGAAAGCTCACATGCTCTAGCTTACGCCATGAAGCTCGCAAAAGAGTTGACAAGAGATGATATACTGATCGTCAATTTATCAGGCAGGGGAGACAAAGATGTAGAGCAAGTATTTAACATGTTAGAAAAATAGGCCGAATTTAAAAAGCCTCCCTGGAAATGGGAGGCTTTTTCTTTGACTAATTATTCCCTGTAATGGGCTGGTCGACCCCATTGACATCAAGGACATTGCTTCCATTCAGGCCATTGGCCGTAAAAACGATTGCAGCTGTGTTCCCTGAACCGGATCCGGTAACCGTTTTGGAGGAAGACTTAGGGGAAATGACGGCGCAATCACCGAATAACAGGTTTCCTTGCGCGACATTAAATACTTGAACTGGGCCGATAATGGCGGGCATATGAACCCCTCCTTTAAAAGTTTAAGTGTTGTTGGTTGAATCGTCGATTGGCGTCTATTCGCTTTTTTTAGGAACCTCCCGAATATGTTTCACTCTTGATTCCATACGTGCATGGCCTACGTTCCCCACACCAACCAAAGATGAGGCTGATATCCCGATTATATTGATATTGCCGACCCGTATGAAGGGATTCGGATTTGAAAAACTTGATATGACTGGTTCATTCAATCTTGGGATATACAATGGTTTCTTAAAAATGTCATAGTCTTCGAAATGAATATCCACTGAATGGAAAGTTTCACTTTTCTTTTGGACCGCTAAAGCCAGGGAATTTCCGTCAATATATGAAGTATCCCCGATTTGCAGGGTGGAGCTGAGTGATAACGTGTCGGATAATATAGATTTTACTTTTGATATTCTTGAAAACATGTAATCTATCCTTTTGGAGTAAGCGGGACAAAGGGCCCGATGATCAGGGATTCCGGCGGGGTATCGAATGCTGAGGATAGTTGGACCGTTTGCACATCCCCTATGAGAAATAAAGCAGAGCTTGCTACACCGGTAATTTTAATATCTCCTACACAAAGCTGGTGATTGGTTACATTAAACTCCATTTGGATTTCCTCCTGTCTCGGCTTGTGAATGGGCAATGAATTGTAATAATGCAGTTTGAATATCGGATTTTACCTTTTCCCTGATCTTTTCCTTGATATTATCCCTTTGCTGCGGAGCACGTTCCGCGTACGAAAGATTATCGAAATACATATTGATTCGTTGATGCAGCTGGCGTTCGACGTCCTGCCTAATGAAGTCATGATAAGAGGGTTCCAATGATATTTTCAGTTGGTTTTCCGCATCGTTAATCATATTTTCCAAGTCTGAAAGGATATCGTTGTGAATTTCCTGGACGATGATTTCCCTGCCTGGAAATAGGTTAGGGGCAGGCTGAACAGGTTGGTTGTTGACGGCAAATTCATCTATGTTGTTAAGGTCAGTTGGATTTAAACCGATATTCAATGTTCCATCTAGAGATTCGACTTTTAACTGATCGAATTTATATTCAATTTTATCTACATGGATTGGCGGTTTATTTTTCAGCTCGGCAAGTTCATCTGTCAGGCGTTTGAGTTCGTGTTCAAGTTTCATGATCCGTTTATCCTGGGCTTCAAGAAAACGCTGCATTTGTATGGAATATGAATATAGATCCTGATTCACGATTCAACACCTCACCTTCACAATAAGTTAATTTCATATATGACAGTATATGAAAAAGTTGGATGTAGGTGAATGCCTATGAACTAGGAGGTTGTAAATGGGACGAAACTGGCTGATGGGATTACATCAGCTTCAATTTGTGGAGCAGGCCCAGTGAATCCACCGGTATTGGCTAATGTGGAATATGGTTTAATCACCCCGGCACTTCCTATTTGAAAAACGGATGAATTGGCGATGCTTTCAATTTTTATCATATTGATTTGTATGGTCTGGTGAATATTGAAGATCATGCTGACTCCTTTCTTAAAACATTAGAGATTTAAGACCAGTGGCTGATCGACACCATCTGTATCATTTGTATTTGTGGTGCTGTAGGCATTATAAAGGGATATGGATTCACCCGTATTAAACGAGCCAGCACCTGAATACGTTTTTGAAGTGGAATATGGACTAATTTTAAAGACGTCACCAATATGGACAATTCCACTGCTACCGACGTTGATGACTTGAACGACTCCTACGATGGCCGGCAAGAAAATCACCCTTTTTTATTCTGGTTTTTCCCTTGAATTTCAGGCCATGGGCCTATCACTGAAGGGAGTTTCAATGTATTGTATGTTGACTAATGATTGATGTGATTCATCTGCCTACCGATATATTGTTATATAACAACGGTGGATATTATTGAAAGATAGATAACAGATATGGTAATATAATGCTAATTCTGAATATTCAAATAAAATCAGGGGTGAGGAAATGAATGTACCATTAGTATTATCGCATTTCTTGGATCGAGCAGCCTTACTATATGGCCATAAGAAAGCCATCATTGGAGATGACAAGGTTTTAACATACTTAGAGCTGAAGGGCCGTGTAAACCAGCTTTCATATGGTTTAAGGGACTTTGGAGTCAAAAAGGGTGAAAAGGTGGCATATTTGGCACCCAACTCAATTGAAATGCTTGAAGGCTTTTATGGGGTCTTTCAGCTTGGGGCAGTAATCGTTCCATTGAATATCCGTTTGAAGCCTGCTGATTATGTATTCATTTTGAACCATAGCGAGTCAAAGGTCCTTTTCGTAGATCAAGAATTGTATCATCTAATTTCCCCTGTCAAGGATGAACTTGAATCGGTGGAGCACATAATCGTTCATTATAAAAATGAAGAGATAAATGAAACCGATTACAACCATTGGCTGGAACGTTATGATAACAAATGCTTCAACCGGGAGTCCGTGGATGAAAATGATGTTTCGAGTCTCCTTTATACTAGCGGGACCACAGGAAATCCCAAAGGGGTGATGCTGACTCACCGCAACAACTATTTGCATGCCCTGGGCGCGATGCATCATTTCAGGGTCAATGACCGCGATACATATTTGCATGTACTGCCGATGTTCCACGTGAATGGGTGGGGTGCCCCATTTTATTATACGGCAAATGGTGCCACTCAAGTTTGTTTGAGGAAAACCAGCCCCGAAATGATATTTGATGCACTGCAAAAGCATAAGGTTTCCATAATGCATATGGCACCAACGGTTCTGAATTCACTGTTTCAATATTATGAACGGAATGTTCCGAATATCGAGCAGGGTATCCGAATCGTCGTTGCGGGTTCCGCACCGCCTCCTGCATTCGTTACAAGGGTGGAAAAAGAGTTAGGCTGGGAATTCATTCAAATTTACGGAATGACTGAATCAACACCGGTTAGTCTGATATCGCTGATTCGTTCTGAATTCGATGATCTTTCGGAAAAAGAAAAATACAGAATGAAGGCGAAAGCAGGATATCCCATCATAGGCAGTGAGGTGCGGGTCATCCATGACAATGGTGAGGAAGTGGCCCATGATGGCGTGGATATCGGGGAGCTCATCGTCCGCAGTCATGGAGTGATGTTAGGTTATTGGAAAAATGAAGAAGCGACCAGCCAGACTTTGAGAAATGGATGGCTGCATACAGGGGATATGGCCACAATCGATGAAAATGGAAATGTTGATATCGTTGACCGCAAAAAGGATATCATCATTAGTGGCGGAGAAAATATCTCTTCCATAGAAGTGGAAGGAGTACTCTACGAACATCCGGAAATTCTTGAAGCGGCAGTCATTGCCGTTCCCCATGAAAAGTGGGGAGAGACGCCGCATGCCTTCATTGTGCTAAAAACGGGAGTGGAATTAACGGAGGATGATATAAAGGCCTTCACACGGGAAAAACTAGCTCATTTCAAATCAGTTACCAGTGTGTCGTTCGTCGATGAGCTTCCAAAAACGGCATCGGGGAAAATACAAAAAATCCATCTCCGTAATGATTACTGGGAATCTAAGGGAAAAACAGGCAGATTCGTTAATTGATGCCTCGCTAACGCTGTTCATAAATGATCAGCGTTTTTCTGTTTCCCTTTAAATTCGCTTTCATATTAGGCTATAAAGATATCGATCCTGTTGAAATGGAGATTGAGGGGGACACTGATCTGTTTCCATTTGTAAATGCAGCCCAAGGAACTCATGCCATTGTTGGATAAGGATGGTCATTCAAGAGCACTGGAATTTGTTTCGATAAAAAGCTTCCTGTTTAACGATAAAGTGTTACTATTATAAAATATTTCAAATTATTATAATTTTTATTTTTCATCATGTTGATTCTAAGAGCTTTAGATTGTGGGGGAGAGCATTGAAACGTATTCATTATAGCTGGGTTATTTTAATCATAACCTTCTTCTCGATTATTGTAGCGGGAATCGTTAGGTCATCATCGGGAGTATTCATCGTACCATTTGAAAGTGAGTTCGGGTGGGACCGGTCCGTCATTTCTTTAGCCTTCGCCATAAGTCTTTTTCTTTATGGATTATCGGGCCCATTCATGGCCGCTCTAATTGAAGTGCTTGGATTGAAGAAAATGATGGTATTGGCCATGTCCACTTTATTGGCAGGGATTTTCCTCACTTTTTTCATGGAGCATGAGTGGCAGCTCATTTTAATTTGGGGAATGATCATTGGATTGGGTTCTGGAGTGTTTTTAACGGTATTGAGCCCATATGTGGCAAATCGTTGGTTCGAGAAAAGGCGTGGGCTGGCGGTTGGGATACTGACGGCAAGTACAGCCACAGGCCAGCTCATTTTACTTCCAGTTTTAGCCATCATCATTGAGAATTATTCATGGAGATGGGCGATTGGATTAATATTGATCCTTAGCTTGATCATGCTGGCAATCATTCTTTTATTCATGAAAAACAATCCGATGGAAGTTGGCACTCTTCCATATGGATTAGAAGAGGAAAGTCAGGAGGCTGTTATAGTCCAAAAGATGAACCCCATCGCCATGGCTTTTCAGTCATTGATTGAAGCAGTGAGAGTGAAGGAATTCTGGTTATTGGCAGGAAGCTTTTTTATATGCGGACTTTCAACGAGCGGATTGATCGGCACACATTTCATTTCTTACTGCATTAGTTTTGGTTTACCGGTTGTGACGGCAGCATCACTGCTATCTTTCATGGGGATCTTTGATTTGATTGGTACGACTGTATCCGGGTGGTTATCAGATCGTTTTGATAACCGTTGGCTGTTATTTTGGTATTACGCTCTAAGGGGTGCTTCCCTCGTATTGCTTCCTTTTGCGCTAAATGAAGGCTCAATCGGTCTATTGATCATCTTCTCCGTTTTTTATGGTTTGGATTGGATAGCCACCGTTCCTCCGACCATAAGCATTTCAAGGCAAGTGTTTGGCGTGGAGAAAAGCGGGATTGTATACGGGTGGATATTCGCGGCCCATCAGGTGGGTGCAGCAGTGGCGGCGTACGGTGGAGGGCTTATCTTCAAAATATTCAATTCCTATACATGGGCATTCTTCCTTGCAGGAATCTTTTGCTTATTGGGCAGCTTGTTTGTCATACTGATAAAAAAGCAAAAAGCGGTCACGAAAGTTAAAGATGATGTAATGGAGTTATAGAAAAGATGTTAAATCTGTATGGATGAAAGAGGGTGTACCCTATGAAGGGCACAATGGTACCATTACAGGAAAGTAAACGAATCGTAAGCATCGATGTTTTACGTGGATTAGCCATTTTAGGTATTTTTTTAGTGAATATGCCTTCTTTCCACTCTCCGCTCTTGTACATAGATGGTGCCGAGCGGTGGTCCGAGGGATGGGACAGGAGTTTGTACAGATTCAGTGATATTGTCGCACAGGCCAGCTTTTATCCGTTATTCGCCTTTCTGTTCGGTTTCGGGGCAATCATACTAGCTGTAAGGACTGAAGAAAAGGGTATTTCATTTCCTTTACTATTTATGAAAAGGCTAAGTTTCCTGCTGATACTTGGGTGCATTCATGCTTTTTTCATCTGGCATGGGGATATCCTCATTAATTATGCTGTATTTGGGTTTGCATTTTTATTTTTTTATAAAATGAAGGGCAGGAATTTAATTCTGCTAGGCTCGGTTTGTTATGTCCTGCCTTTTGCGATATTGGGTTCGCTATTTCTTATATTGGGCATTTTTGATAGGGAATGGATGGCAATACCGACTGATTCGGCGATGATGAAACAGTCTTTGGAAGTTTATCAATCTGGTACATTTACTGACATAATGAGTCAAAGGGCACTGGATTGGTATATGGTGAACAACCCTTTTAATGCCATTATCCTTTTTTTATCGATTTTTCCGTTTTTTTTAATTGGAGCAGGCGTTGCAAAACAAGGCATTCTCCAAAATCCAACCCAATATAAACGACAATTGAAAATGATTTCGATTGTAAGCTTGCTATTGGGCATGTCAATTAAGATTCTGCCATATGTGACGGTTTACCATTTTGGTACGATATTCGTGCAGGATTATTTGGGAGGGCCGTTACTTACGATTTTTTATATCACGGCAATCGTGCTTTTGGCGGAACATGCAGGGCCTTTCCGCCTCTTACACCCGCTTTCGTATATCGGAAGGATGTCGATGAGCAATTATTTGTTCCAATCAATGGTATGTACGGCCATTTTTTATTCATATGGCCTTGGTTTATATGGATTAGTCTCATATACGACAGGATTTGTTTTCTTAATAGCCCTGTTTTGCCTGCAAATTCTGCTTTCCTTATTGTGGATGGGGCTGTTTAAATACGGACCGGTTGAATATATATGGCGTTTGGTTACATATGGTAAAAAGCCGGTTATGCGTAGGTAGGGACCTATTAAGAATAAATGTAAATGATGTTCATTAAATTGTTGGTTTTTACCCACTCAGGTAGATCCTTAGTTTTGTTTTTTTGTAAAAGCCTATGATATGATGAAATGGAAACTGAACGAGGGGGCAAAACAATGACTACACATATGCATATTACGGCTTGGGTTATCGGAATCATTCTTTTCTTTGTCACATATTCGATGCTTAAAGGTGGAAATCCGAAAGCGAAAATGCTACATATGATAACGCGGTTGTTCTATCTATTGATTTTCCTGACTGGCGGTATGCTGATCACTGATTTTGGTGCTTACGCAGTAAAGATGATTGTCGGAATCATCGTGATTGCGGCGATGGAAATGGTGCTGGTCCGTACGAAAAAAGGAAAAAGCACAAGTGCCATGTGGATATTGTTCATCGTAGCGCTTGTATTCGTCCTTTATTTAGGGCTTTCGCTGCCACAAGGAATGGACTTTTTTTAATACAGAATTGAAGACGGGTAAATGAGGAAATCTCATTTACCCGTTTTCTTTTACCCATTATTGTGAATTCACTTTCTCAATGACGATTCTTTTTCCAGTGTTCAGGGTGAATTCAAAACGATCGTGATCCTTTTTCCCATAAGAAAAGTGGTGCTGGACGAGGCATATTTGGCTCTCGTTATCAAAGGTGAAGAAATTCACGCCTGACTGATTAGGGACGGCTCTTAAAAAAGTGAGCTGGTTATAGCTATATATACAATCATAAATAGAAAAATCAAGTGAATTCAAGGTCGTTACAAATTGGAAAAAGGAATCGTCGTTCAATTCTTCCAATAATCGTTCAAAAGAGTAAAGCAGTTTTTTGCGGATCCGAATGGGCTCATTTTCCCTTAAGAAGGTGATTTCCCGGTGAAGCAGGATTTTCCCCTCTTCTTCAACTACTCCTTGCTGCCAGCGCCCACCCCTGTACACTTCAATGATGCTATCAACGTGGTCTTCAATGGAGCAGGCCTCATCTGTTTCATCATCGAAAAAAATCCATTGTTGATTGATATTTTCCACTGTTCCTTCGGTAAAAGCTCTTGTTTGCCTGTTCATTAACTTGATTCGTTGTTGCTGACTCATACATATACCTCCAATAGTGGAATCCTCACCTACTTTTTAGTCAAAATCCAGTGAAAATATAACTGTATATTTTAAAATATTATGGACAAATAACCATCTTTCCGTCTTTGCATAGGCTATGTTTAAACACGGGATGCTTTGCTCAACAATTCATTAACAACGCCGGGCGATGTGGGCAGGGTAGTCCTACGGAATTGGGGATCGATACTTAGGGACTGTAAATCTTTTTTAAGACAGGGAGCCAATATTTTTGATAGTCCGGATAGAAAGGGTGAAGTGTAAAATGTGTGGGATAACAGGCTGGGTGCATTTTCAAAAAGATTTACGGACAAAAACGAAAACACTGGAAAACATGACAAAAACGTTGGCAAAGCGGGGGCCAGACGAAGAAAATGTTTGGAGCGAAGCCCATGTTGCCTTTGGTCATAAACGGTTAACGGTTGTCGATGCGGAAGGCGGAAAACAGCCGATGACGAAAAATCACGAAAACAGCAGATATACACTTTGTTATAATGGTGAGCTATATAACACCGAGGATATTCGTAAACAGCTATTATTAAAAGGATATTCCTTTAACGGTCATTCTGATACAGAAGTTTTACTAACTTCTTATATAGAATGGAAAGAAAAATGCATTGACTTGTTCAATGGGATTTTTGCATTTGCGATTTGGGATGAAAAGGAACAGAAATTATTCGTTGGAAGAGATCGCATGGGGGTAAAACCATTCTTTTACGCGGAAAGGGACGGCGGGTTCATTTTCGGATCGGAGCTTAAGGCGATTCTGGCCCATCCGGATGTTAAAACGGAGATTGACCGGGAAGGGTTGTCTGAAGTTTTTGGTGTTGGTCCATCCCGAAAGCCAGGTTCAGGCGTATTTCATAATATCCAGGAATTAAGGCCTGCCCATGCGCTTACCTTATCAAGGAAAGGCCTCCGGATTTGGAGATATTGGAATGTGAAAAGCGAAGAACATCGGGATACTCTTGATGAGACGGCCGAGAAGGTTCGCTGCCTTGTTGAAGATGCAGTCACACGGCAACTTGTATCAGATGTTCCGCTTTGTACCTTCTTATCGGGGGGGCTTGACTCAAGCGCGATAACAGCCATTGCGGCAAACGCCTATCAAAAAGAAGGAAAAGGCCAGCTTCATACGTATTCCATCGATTATGAAGATAATGAGCGTTATTTTAAGGCAAATGATTTTCAGCCTAACTCTGATGGGTATTGGATTAAAAAGATGTCGGATACCTTTAACACGGTTCACCATTCATCGATCATCACTCAAGAGCAGTTGACGGATTATTTAACGGAAGCTGTCCTTGTAAGGGACCTCCCAGGCATGGCGGATGTCGATTCTTCTTTACTTTGGTTTTGTAAGGAAATCAAGCGGGATTTTGTCGTAGGCCTATCCGGCGAATGTGCGGACGAAATTTTTGGCGGTTATCCTTGGTTTCATCGTGAGGATGATTTGAATCGTGCTGGTTTTCCATGGATGAGATCGACTGGGGAGCGGGTATCTTTATTAAAAACGGAATGGCGCGAGAAATTGAAGCTGGAGGAATTTGCGCAGGAAGCTTATTTGACCACCCTTGCCGAAACGCCTAAATTGGAAGGGGAAAGCGGTGTGGCAGCAAAGCGGAGAGAGCTTTTCTATTTGAATTTATCATGGTTCATGACGACGCTCCTTGACCGGAAGGACCGGATGAGTATGGGTGCAAGTCTAGAGGTGCGCGTGCCATTTGCCGACCATCGCCTTGTTGAATATGCATGGAACATTCCTTGGGAAATGAAAATGGAAGGCAACCGTGAAAAGGGTATTCTAAGGAAAGCGTTGGAGGGGCTGTTACCTGATGAGGTATTGTATCGTAAAAAAAGTCCATATCCAAAAACCCATAACCCTATATATACAGACAGTGTGCAGGCGTGGTTGAAAGACTTACTTACGGATAAAAATTCGGTCCTGCATGAGTTTTTCGATAAACAGAAGCTAACCGATATAGTAGATTCCAAGGGTGCCGCTTTTAAAGTGCCGTGGTTCGGGCAATTGATGTCAGGTCCACAGTTGCTCGCTCACTTGGCACAAACCCATGTATGGTTCAAAGAATATGATATCCAAATAATCGATTGAAAAAAACGGGGCGGATGAGTTTCATTGCCCCGTTTTTCATTGCCTCAATGATTGAATGCGAGAATTTTATATTGATAACCACCCAATTCAAAGTTACCAACTTGTGTGGTTTCTTTTGTTCTTAAATCGGTTAGTGTACGTCCTTTCAAATCAAAAGGGAGTGTAAAGGATTGCTGGACATCCGTCGGATTGATGAGGATCACGACAGAACGTTCTCCATTATACTTTTGGTAGGCCACGATATTTTCGTTACCGGCTGTATCAAGGAATTTGAACTTTCCGTCATTGGCAAGTAACCTTTCTTCTTTTCGCAAGAGGATCAATGTTTTAATTTCATTGAAAAGCTCGGTATTTTGTTTTTCTTCTTCCCAAACCATGCATTTTCGGCACCCTGGATCCATGCCTCCGGTTAAGCCGATTTCATCTCCATAGTATATACAAGGGCTGCCATTGAATGTCAAAAGGATTGCGTGGATGAGCTTGGCACGAGCTAGATCTTCCCCGCAATCCGTGAAAATCCGCGGTGTATCATGGCTTCCAAGAAGGTTGAATGTCACGTCAAAAACATTGGTAGGATAACTGTGATAGATGGCTGTCATTTCTTCTGTGAACTCGCGTGCATTGATGGTTTGTGAAGCGACCAAGCGAAAAACTTGGTTGGTAAACGGGTAATTCATGACCGCATCGAACTGATCGCCGCGAAGCCATGGCATCGAGTCATGCCAAATTTCCCCAAGAATATAAAGGTCAGGCTTTATATTTTTCACCGTTGTTCGAAATTCACGCCAGAATGGCTGATCGACTTCATTTGCCACATCAAGCCTCCAGGCGTCTATATCGAACTCCTTGATCCAATAAGCCGAGACCTCAAGCAGATATTCTTTCACCTCCGGATTCGCAGTATTCAATTTTGGCATCGATTCAAAAAAGCCGAATGTTTCATAATTGGGCATTTCCCCTCCTTTAAGAGGAAAACTGTGTGGGTGGAACCAATCCTTATATTTCGATTTCTCCCCTTTTTCGAGTAAATCCTGAAAAGGGGGGAAATAGTAGCCGCTATGGTTAAAAACGGCATCAAGCATAACCCGGATATTCCGTTTGTGACATTCATTTATTAGTGTTTTCAACGTTTCCTTCGTTCCGAATTGCGGATCGATACTCCGATAATCAATCGTATCGTATTTATGATTGGAGTAGGCATGGAAGATTGGTGTGAAATAAATTCCATTGATGCCGAGATTCTCTAGGTAATCCAAATGTTCAATGATTCCTTCGAAGTCCCCGCCAAAAAAATTATCCACGGCCGGATCTTCACTTCCCCAGGGTTTCACATCTTCCGGATCATTGTCGGGGTTTCCGTTCGCGAATCGTTCAGGGAAAATTTGATACCAAATTGTATCTTTGACCCATTCCGGTGCCCCGAAAACTTCATTTTGATGTAGATAGGGTATCGCGAAATAGCTCCCGGGATCTCTGGGGGCTTCATTAAAGAACCCCTTTTCCGTATAAATGGCACTTTCATCTTCTGAGGAGACCTTGAACCCATATCGAATTCTTCGGTAGGGAGGCTTCACATAAATATGCCAATAATCATAACGGTTATCGCTGCCTGATAAACTCATGGGAAGTTCTTCGTACTGCCACTGACCATCATTATCTGAAATGTATGGATCCCCAAAAATCAATCCAGCTGAGGAGATATCTTGTTTTTTCGTACGTAGGCGGATATGTAAGGTTTCAGTGTTGATGGGATAGCCGTAATTGTCATTAGGTCTATGGTGTATGGATGAAAATTCCATTATAAAACCACTCCAATTCTATAAGTATTTGGGGATGTGAAAAAGGGAAACTTCCGGCTGTTTATGAGGGGGTCTCTATGTAGTTGCACTAAGCCAGTTAAGTGTTTTTTTTCAATATGGTTATATACCCAATTTCAATTGTAAGAAGCACTTATTAACTAAAAAATAACAAAAAGTGTTCATCACTACAAGGAAATAAATACACCAAGGAAAATGTTGTAAAAACCAAAGCCGTTCATATAATGATAAAAATAGCCTTGGTACCGTTTTCATTAAGTGGCTTTGTTTGAATGAATGAACTGAAAAACAGTATTATTTGGTGCTTTTGGACATGATAGAATAAACATTTTAAAAAGGAGAATGAAAGTGAAGAAGCTGATTTTTCATTTGTTCATGTCCATGTTTTTGATCGTTAGTGTAAGTGCTTGTGGTACCAGTTCAGATTTGGAAAATGAAGTAGTGAAAGAAAATAAGAAAAAAGAAGACGAAGCCAGCAATGAAGCGAAGCCGGAAAAATTGATCATTTGGGAGGAAAAAGGTAAAGCGGAGGCCCTAAAGCCGGTGATTGAAGCTTTTGAAAAAGAATATGGAATCAAAGTTAGGCATGAAGAGCTTGAAATAGCTACCGAGATGTATGAGCGGCTTCGAAGTGATGGGCCAATCGGAAACGGAAAGGCCCCGGATGTCGTAACTTTTTCTCATGAAAAAGTAGGGCAAATCGTGAAGGAAGGCTTAATTCAGGAAGTGAAGGTGAAAGATGAGGTATTGAATGCCTTCATTGAACCATCAATTAGTGGGGAGATGTATCAAGATAAGGTATTTGGATTGCCAAAATCCGTAAACACATCCGTTTTCATTTATAATAAAAAATTGATGGCTAAGGCTCCTGAGACGATGAATGACCTTTATAAAATGGCGAAGGAATTAAGAAAGGGTAACGTGCATGGTTACTATGCCAAATGGAATGATTTCCATGATTCGTATGGAGTGATCGCTGGAATGGGAGGTTATATATTTAAAGATAAGAATGGAAAACTGGACCCTTCCGACATTGGTTTGAATAATAAGGGTGCCATAAAAGGGGCTGCGTACATCCAAAAATGGTATAGGGCGGGTTTGATTCCTAAAGGCGACAAAACAGCAATCGAGAATTTGTTCATACAAGGGAATCTGGCTTCTATCATGAGTGACGGTGACTCATTTACCGGGCGAAAGGATACAGGAATTGCCCCCATGCCCGAATTACCCAATGGCCAGCCAATGAAAACGTTGATGGAAATCAAAGGCTGGCATGTAACAGCATTCACAAAACATCCTTATTGGTCTACTAAGTTAGTTGAATATTTGACAAATGATGACAATGCAATGCAGCGTTATGATTTAACAGGGGAAATCCCTCCTAATAAATCAATCAAACACAATGCCGCAATCAATGAAAATGAAAGGGCACAAGCCATAAGCATACAATTACAATACGCTGAACCAGTGCCGAATATACCGGAAATGAATAGGGTATGGGGACCGATGAATGCAGCCATGGGTGATATAAGCACTCAAAAAGCAAAACCAAAAAGGGCCTTGGATAAAGCGGTTAAGACGATAAAAAAAGAACGTTAATCGTGTTCTGCCTTTTCCGATTCGGTAACCATAACCAGTATCACCAATTTGTCCCTTTAGTGTAAAGTTTTTTATAAATGGAATTGACGTTAAGGGGTCAAAAGGCTAATCTTAAAGGCGTAAAGAGATAGCTAGGAGGAGAGCGGATATGAGAAAAAGAGTGTTATCACTCGCTTTAATTCCGTTGCTTCTTTTTTACGCCATTCCAGTAGGAGCAGCTGAAAAAGAACAACGAACTTGGAAGGATGAAATCGTATATTCATTATTGGTCGACAGATTTTTCGATGGGAATACTCAAAATAATGGAGATGCGAACGTGAATGACCCTTCCACGTTTAATGGTGGGGATTTCGAAGGTGTCACGAAGAAACTGAATTATTTAAAAGATATGGGTTATACCGCTATCATCCTTTCACCGATTTTCGCTAATGATGAAAATGGCTATCATGGCGATTGGGTGGCAGATTTCTATAAAACGGATAAACATTATGGGACAATGAGAGAGTTTAAAAAACTCGTGAATGAGGCACATAAACGCGATATGAAGGTGATCATTGATTTTCAAGCAAATAATGTGGGTCCTGACTCCACGTGGCTGACCGATCCAAAAAAACAAGATTGGTTCCATGAAGAAAAAAAGATTTCCCAGGACGGTAGCCAAACGGATTTGGAAACAGGCTGGGTCGATGATCTTCCCGATTTGAATCAAGATAATGAGGAAACAAGGAAATATTTACTTGATGCTGCCAAATGGTGGATAAAGGAAACCGATATTGATGGTTACCGTATAAATAAAGTCCAATACGTAGCAAAAGATTTTTGGAAGGAATTTGTGGATGCAGTCAAATCTGAAAAATCAAATTTCTATACAATCGGCGATGTACAAGGTGATGCCGATTTGATATCAAGCTACAAGAAGACGGGTATCGATGCTTTTATGGATTATCCACAAAATGCTGAGTTACGGAAAGCATTTGCTGCACCCGATAAAAATTTGAAACCTGTTTTTAATGCGTTTGAGAAAAGCGAAGTTGAATTAGGGGGCAATGCCCAGCAGGCATTATTCATGGATACACAGGGAATGCCCCGTTTTACAAAGGATGCAGCCGACCATAACGAAAATCCAGGTTCCAGATGGAGAATGGCGCTGTCGTATCTATATACGATGCCAGGGGTGCCAATCGTATTTTATGGATCGGAAATTGCCTTAAATGGGGATATTGCCCCGGATAATCACAAGTTGATGGATTTTAAGACAGAACAGGAATTGGTGGAATATATAACAAAGCTTTCTGATCTCAGAGACATGTACCCAGCGCTGGTAAAGGGGGATATGGAGCTTTTATATGAAAAAGGTGGAGCTTCGGTATTCAAACGTGTATATGGTGATGAAACGATTGTCGTCGCCATGAACAATACGACTGAAACTCAAACGATAAACCTTACTGATAAGGAACTTGAAAGTAATAAAGAGTTGAGAGGTATGCTGAATGGGGATCTGGTCCGCAGTAAGGACAACAGCTACTCTATCGTAATCGACAGGGAGACGACAGAAGTCTACACGCTGTCACCTAAATCGATTATTAATATTCCTTACCTGTTAGTCATAGGATTGGTTCTTCTTATTTTTGGTATATTCATTGCTTTGGTTATTAAGCGTTCAAAACGGAACCAACCAAAATAATCATATACCTCTCGATTGTCGGTAGCCGCCAAACATTGTCCCTAAGGCTTTGTGGAAAACAGGATCGGGAGGTTATAGCATGAATAAGACCTGGTGGAAAGAAGCGGTCTGCTATCAAATATACCCGCGCAGTTTCATGGATAGTAATGGTGATGGAGTCGGAGATATAAAAGGTTTGATTTCAAAGCTTGACTATTTGCAGGAATTAGGGATTGATGTTATTTGGATTTGTCCGTTTTATAAATCGCCCAATGCGGATAATGGCTATGATATTAGTGATTATCAAGCAGTTTCCGATGAATTCGGTGCAATCGAAGATATTGATCTGTTATTGAAAGATGTTCACGGGCGTGGGATGAAGGTAATACTCGATCTTGTTTTGAATCATACAAGTGATGAGCACCCCTGGTTCGTAGAGTCACGTTCGTCCCGCGATAATCCGAAACGGGATTGGTATATATGGAGGGATGGGCAGGACGGTCGTGAGCCAAATAATTGGGAAAGCATCTTTTCCGGAAGTGCTTGGAAATTCGATGAAAGGACAAATCAATACTATTTACATTTATTTGCCGAAAAGCAGCCAGACTTAAACTGGAAAAATACTGATGTAAGAAAGGCATTATATGAAATGGTCAATTGGTGGCTCGATAAGGGAATCGATGGCTTCCGGATTGATGCGATCACGCATATTCATAAGCGTGATGGCCTTCCGGATATGCCCAATCCCTATTGGCATCAGTACGTACCTGCGTTTGAAATGCACACCAATCAGGACGGGATTCTGGATTACCTTCAGGAGTTGAAAGAAGAAACTTTCTCTAAGTATGATATCATGACGGTCGGTGAGGCCAATGGAGTCAGGATTGAGCAGGCGGAAGAATGGGTCGGGGAATCGAATGGGAAGTTCAATATGATATTTCAATTTGAACATCTTGGACTATGGAATAGGGGACAGAATCACGATGTTGATGTTCAGGGGTTAAAGCGCACAATGACCAAATGGCAAAAGGGGCTGAAAAACAAAGGATGGAATGCTTTGTTTTTTGAAAATCATGACCAGCCAAGAAGTGTATCCACCTGGGGAAATGATCATCAATATTGGTTGGAAAGCGCAAAAATGATTGGGGCTCTATACTTTTTCATGCAAGGCACACCTTTTATTTATCAAGGTCAGGAAATTGGCATGACGAATGTCCAATTTGATTCGATTGATGATTATGATGATGTAGGAATGAAAAACTTTTACCGGATAGAGACCGCCAAAGGTCGTCCGCATGATGAAATCATGAACATTATCTGGCATAGCGGCCGTGATAATTCACGAACACCGATGCAATGGAATGATATTGAAAATGGCGGTTTCACGCACGGAACACCTTGGATGAAGGTTAATCCCAATTATCGAGCCATTAATGTAGAACAGCAGAAAAATGACCCGTCATCCATTTATCATTTTTATAAAAAGATGATTGATCTTCGAAAAAAACATCAGGTCCTTGTTTATGGGGAATATGAATTATTATGGGAAGATCATCCTGAACTTTATATTTATACAAGAAACATGAATGATAATTCAGTTATGGTGATATGTAATTTTAGTATGAATCACCACCAAATCGACCTCTCTTACTGGGGGAAAATGGAACTTTTACTAGCTAATTATGAGGATTGTCCTGAGGTGTCCCTTATTGATTTACGTCCATATGAAACGAGGGTTTATCGTTATTAATTTGGAAATCACTTTTATGGACTTGATTGGAAATCAGCTAAAAACCTATGTAGTTAGTCGTCTGACTTCTTGATCTTCAATAGACATGCCGTTTTTTGAGAAGCTGATCATACATCAGCTTCTTTTTGAATTTTAAAACAGAAGTGAAAAAAACGGAAAAGTGAGTATTTTCTGAAAAATTTAACAAACATTAAAAAAGTATGGATATAACTATCGTACTGAGTGTATTATGAATACATACAAAATGTATAAATATAAAAGGAATATTAGAGAAGTGTTTATTGGTATTCACCTTGTATTAAATGAAGTCAATAAAGGCTAAGAGGGGAGAGGGGAAATGCATGGCCATAACAATAAAAGATGTGGCACAGTTAGCGAATGTTGCTCCTTCAACAGTTTCTCGAGTGATTGCAAACAATCCTCGGATAAGTGAAAAAACAAAGGTACGGGTACGTAAGGCGATGAGTAAATTAGGATACCATCCAAACTTCATTGCACGTAGCCTTGCCAATCAATCGACCAGGATTATTGGCTTGGTAATGCCAAGTTCGTCAAATGATTATTATCAAAATCCGTTTTTTCCGACGATCCTTCAGGGTCTAAGTGAAGGAGCTCAGGAAAATCATTATTCCCTGTTGCTAAGCACGGGAAAAACAGAAGATGAAATCTACGAAGGAGTAGTGAATATGGTGCAGGGGGGGATGGTTGATGGAATAATCCTGATGTATTCAAGGATGAACGATCACATTCTGACCTATTTGAGAGCAAGGGCTTTTCCATTTGTGATCATTGGGAAACCCTATGATTTTATCGAGGAGATAACATACGTTGATAATGATAATGTCTTGGCTGCCGAACAAGCAACGGATTACCTCATACAGTTAGGACATGAAAGGATTGGATTCATCGGAGGTGACGTAACCCTTGTGATGACCCTTGATCGCTTGTCAGGATATGAACGGGCATTGAAGAGGGCTGGAATCGATCGAAGGAGGGAATATACCCTGCATGAAGATTTTTTGCATGAAGGGGGACAAGCAGCTGCAAAAAGGTTACTATCCATCGATGAACCACCAACCGCTTTGGTGGTCAGTGATGATCTTATGGCACTTGGCATCGTGCATTCACTTCGCGAGATGGGCGTGCGCACTCCTGAAGAAATTTCAATCGTCAGCTTCAATAACGTTATTTTCTCTGAACTGTCATTACCAGCCTTGACTTCCGTAGATATCAATATTTTTGATTTGGGATATCAGGCAGCTAAGGGCATCATTCAAATGCTGCAGACTGGAGATGCTCCTGCTGGGACCATCATTCCACATCATTTCGTGGAAAGGCATTCCTGTAGATCGATCACGCAAGGTGCAATGGCCATGACTTATTGAACGAAAAGGGCATTGCATAAAAGCAATGCCTTTTTTTTTCCTAGAAATGTACACTGAAACTTTTGAATGCATGTACACCCGTTCCGTGTCTGATTAAATTATTCTCTTTAAGATATTGAATGGCTTCAAGGACTTCCTCAAAGATCCCTGGTTCGAGGCCGAGTTGGTTGTGTCCGCCATAAATTTTGGATACTGCCTTGATTTTTGCGATTTTTTCTAATGAATTGACAAGGTCTTCAGGGCTTGTCGAGGGATAAAATGCATAAATTGGAGTATCTGAATAAAGTAGGTCCCCAGTAAATAAATAACCTGTTTCATTATCCAAAATTGAGATGTGGCCAGGTGAATGCCCAGGTGTGTGATAAATGCCTAAACTGCGGTTCCCAAGATCAATCGTGTCCCCATCCGATAAGAGCCTATCAGGGGACCCCTGGTATGGCTTGTATGTAAAAGGATCGAATGATTCGGGTATGGGGACAGTGATATCCCGGTCCATGTTCTCTCTTATTTGTTCCAAGGACAAACCCTCAATGCCGTTGATCAGCCAATTGGCATCATCACCATGAACATAAATTGTATCATAATCCCCATGACCGCCAATATGATCCGCATGAACGTGTGTCGTCAGGACGATAATCGGAAGATCGGTAAGCTGGTCTGTAATCCGCTTAATCGAACAGATGCCTAATCCTGTGTCGATTAACGCAGCTCGGGTCTCCCCAAGTAATAAAAAGGAATGAACTTTCTCCCAATGACCATATTCACTGATTGCAAACGTTCCTGAGTCCAATTCCTGAACGGTGAACCATGGATCTACAATATTTTTCAAAAATGACTCCACTCCTTCCCAATCATATATTCCGCTTTAACCGGAAATATCCTGCTTGAAAAAGTAAAAGCAGTGGATTTTTGAAATCCACTGCTTTTGAAAGGGGAAGGATTATCCGTTTACCACGGTCCCGCCGTTTACGTGGATGACTTGTCCGCTGACATAGGATGAATCATCACTTGCCAAATATACATAAGCTGGTGCTAATTCCTCTGGCTGCCCTGCGCGGCCCATTGGAGTATCCTGTCCGAATTTGGCGACATCCTCTTCTCCGAATGAGGCGGGAATCAGCGGTGTCCAGATCGGTCCTGGTGCAACACCGTTCACTCTGATGCCATCTTTTGAAATGGAGTTCGACAGGGCCCTTGTAAATGCCAGTATTGCACCTTTTGTTGAAGAGTAATCGATTAGTTTTGGGTTGCCTTGATAGGCTGTGATAGAGGTTGTATTAATGATGCTGCTTCCTTTTTTAAGGTGCTTCAATGCAGCTTTAGTTAAGTGGAACATCGAGAAAATATTCGTGCGGAACGTTTTTTCCAATTGTTCAGCTGAGATGTCAAGGATACTTGTCTGCACATGCTGTTCACCGGCGTTGTTGACTAGAATGTCCAAACCGCCAAATTCATCAACCGTTTTTTTGACGACATCCTGGCAGAAGGCTTCATCACCGATATCTCCGGAAATGAGTAAACATTTTTGGCCTTCTTTTTCGATCAATTCTTTTGTCTCTTTGGCATCTTCGTGTTCATCCAAGTAAGCAACTGTCACATTCGCTCCTTCTTTGGCGTAATAAATGGCAACCGATTTACCGATTCCGCTGTCTCCTCCTGTTATGATTGCCGTTTTACCTTTTAGTTTGCCGCTTCCTTTGTAGGCAGCTTTAACTGAATCAGGGTTCGGTTCCATTTTTGTTTCCAATCCAGGTTGATGCTGTTGATGTTGAGGTGGAAATCCTTGTTTGTTCTGATTTTGGTTTTGGGTAGTCAAGATTAAAACGCCTCCTGTTTAATTATCTATGCTTTTTCTATTCCTTTTTTTAGAAAAAAGAAAACGTGGAAAAAATGACCAAATAAATCATGGGTAATTTATATAAGGGAACATGACTAGTCTTTCCATGTTACATGAAGGAGATTCATTTAAGAAAAAGGGGTGGAGACGGTTATTGAGGCATTGCCGCAAATAAAAAAAGACCCACCCAAAGGTAAGGCCTTCCTACTTAGCGGTAATTTAAGAATTGTACATCAATGGACAGATCAGCGCCCCGGATTGCGGAAATGATTCCTTGCAAATCGTCCCGGTTCTTACCGGTAACACGGATTTGATCATCTTGGATTTGGCTTTTCACTTTAAGACCGCTATTTTTAATGATGGTATTGATTTTTTTTGCTTGTTCCTTATCGATGCCTTGAATCAACTTAGCACGTTGGCGAACGGTTCCACCAGAAGCTCCTTCTAATTTGCCATAGTCCAGGTTCTTGACTGGTACGTCACGTTTAATGAGTTTACTAATGAGAACATCCTTTAGCTGTTCGAGCTTATATTCATCGTCGGACACTAAAACCAGGTCTTCTTTTTCAATGGTGATGCTGCTTATACTCCCTTTAAAATCATAGCGTGTTTGTATTTCCTTCATAGCCATGGTAACTGCATTCGTTACCTCTGAAAAGTCTACTTTCGAAACAATATCAAATGAATTTTCCTTTGCCATCACTTACCTCCAGCAGGTTTTATTTCCTTTATTATAGAGAAAGTGTGATAGGAAGACAACTATCTAAACCATATTAAAAAAGCAAGGGGACAAGCCCCTCGCGTCATTTATGGTCTGTTTTCTTCGAATAGGAGTGCTTACCTGCAGCAAGATTTTCCTGATAGGCGACATTTTTTTCAGCATTTCTCGCCTGGTTATCTTTTGGCCTTTTATTGTCATCGGTTGTTTTTGACATATAGAAAACTCCCTTCCATTATCTGATCAATATATATTGTTCACAATTATGGAAGGGAGTATGTATGTTTATGATTTCCCAGGGGTATCGTTTAAGAAGAAGAGGGCAATTGTACCAGGACCGGCATGTGCACCGATGACGGAGCCAATTGTATGGATCATGAAGTCGGTTGTCCCGAATTCATTTTGAATGGCTTCCTTCCATTCCAGGGCCGTCGCTTCATCATCACCATGACTGATGGCAATCGTTTGGTTATTTAAATTTTTTCCTCTTTCGTGCATTAATTCGATTACACGTTTAATCAATTTCTTTTTGCCGCGTATCTTTTCAAGCGGAACAAGCTTCCCATTTTCTACATGCAATAACGGTTTAATGTTTAATAAACCGCCAACAAGGGCAGATGTCTTGGAGATGCGGCCGCCACGGGCCAAATACTCAAGGTTATCTACAGTGAATAGATGCTCCATATGCCGGGTTTGGAATTCTATGTCAGCTAGGATTTCTTCTTTAGTGGCACCGTTTGCTGCTAGATCGGCTGCTTTCTTTACAATTAAACCGGCGCCCATCGAAGCGCATTTAGTATTGACGATTTCAATGTCTAGGTCAGGGTACTCTTCCTTCACTTGATTAAGAATCATCACTGCCGTTTGATATGTTCCTGATAACTCAGAGGAAAAGGCTATATAAATCCCTTGTTTTTTCTCTTTGGCAAACTGTGTGAAAAGTTCTATAAAGCATTCTGGGGAAGCTTGCGATGTTTTCGGGGCTTTTCCCTCAATCATCGCCTGATAGACTTCGTGAGAATTAATGGTAAGTAAATCTTCATAATTTTTCCCGTCAAGATGGACTTGTAAAGGAATTAATGAAACATTGTTTTCCTTATAGAAAGACAACGGCAAATCACATGCACTATCTGCAAGAATTGTGATAGCCATAATACACCTGCTTTCTTTTTACAATTTTTAGAAAATGAGTGGTCACTCTACATTTTAGTGTAGCACGTAACGGTGAAAATTCAATCTCTACGTAAATAGAATAAATAATTAAGGGTAAAAAGATAATAGAATAAGGGTGAAATGGAGGTTTTTAGGATGTACAGTGGTGAAATGAAGAAAATTATCATAGTTGTGGTCGGAGCATTACTGAATGCCGTCGCAATGAACTTTTTTCTAATACCGGCAAACGTATATGCAAGCGGCTTTACAGGAGTGGCCCAGCTTCTATCGAGGATGATTGGTTCTTTTGCTCCTTTTAATGTATCGACAGGTATTCTATTGCTTTTATTGAACATTCCAGTGACGATCATTGCTTGGCGAAAGGTTGGAAAGTCTTTCACTTTTTATAGTTTCCTCAGCGTTGTCTTGATGTCCTTCTTTATGGAAATCATTCCGATTACACGCTGGTCACCTGACATATTATTAAATGCGGTATTTGGCGGAGTCATAGCTGCAGTAGGTGTGGGGATCACCTTGAAATACGGTGCGTCGACTGGCGGAATGGATATTATCGCCATGCTTCTGTCACGGAAGAAAGACAAACCCGTGGGTACTTATTTATTTCTGCTGAATGGCGTGATCATTATAACGGCAGGTGCTGTTTATGGACCGGAAAAAGCTTTGTACACACTTGTTACCCTTTACACATCGACCCGTGTCGTTGACGCGATTCATACGCGTCATGAAAAGCTTACGGCCATGATCATTACAAAGAAAAGTGAAGAGCTTAAAGAGGCAATCCATGCTAAGTTAGTTCGCGGAATCACAAGGGTTCCTGCAAAAGGGGCGTTCACCAACGAAACTAAGGAAATGTTATTGATTGTCATAACAAGGTATGAACTGTATGACCTTGAAAAGATCATTAAGGAAGTGGATCCACACGCTTTCACAAACATCATAGAAACTTCAGGCATTGTTGGAACTTTCCGCAGGGAATGATTTTAACAAAATTAAGGCCATTACACTTCTATTACAAAAGGAAGTATTTAGGCGTTTTAAGTTTATTGCCAGTAACAAACGGCTAATTCTTATCTTGTAGCGCCAATTTAAAATCTTACAGACAGGAAGCAGGTCGTAAAGGCGTGGAAGCCACTGCTGATTCCCGTGTTTAAGACTTTTATAAAGAAATCGGTGAAAAAGGCGGTAAGGAACGAAATAACAATTGATGAAAGCAAAGCGAAAGCCTCCAGTAATCCTGGAGGCTTTCACGTTATTTCGAGTGGTTTTCCAGCTCTTCCTGGAGTTCTCGCAGTTGTTCTTTTTCGGCCTCGGTCGTATTGGCAAAGGCTGATGAAAGAGCGTTTTTAGCGATTTCCTCTGTCTTATGCTGGTCACCGTCATGCTCAGAGTGGAGAGCATTTTTAGCGATTTCCTCTGTCTTACGCTGGTCACCGTCATGCTCAGAGTGGAGAGCTTCTTCAACAAATTCCCTTGCCTTCTGGAATAAATTGTTTCCCATTAGAAGCCACCATAGCTTTGTTCTGACATAATTCTTAACCTGTCTTTTTCAGCCTCTTCAAACGTAGTGTGATAAGGGATTTTTTCGGCATGCCTGGCAACACTTTCTCTGCCTTGCTGTACAAATCGTTTAGATTTACTGCTTTTACCCATTCTTATCTCCTCCGATTCTGAGCGTTGTCGACAACAATGGAAGCTGTTGTCCATATTAGTTTGGCTTGAAAGAGAGATATTATGAAGGTAAAAAATGACGTATTAGGCTTTTATATTGAATTTTTCTTCGAGGAAGACCGCTATACCATCTTCTTCATTCGTCAATGTAGTCGTATTTGCTACCGTTTTTACTGGTGAAATCGCATTTCCCATGGCCACCCCGGTTCCCGCGTAATCGAGCATTTCCAAATCATTATCTTCATCACCGAAAGCGATTATCCTGTTTTGAGGAATTTCCAGATAGTTTGATACACGTTTTAAACCTACGGCTTTACTTAACCCGCTTTTTATTATTTCGATGATATGAAAAGGCTCTGCCCAGCGGCGATGATCGACCAATTCTGCATGTACATCGGATAAATGCTGGCGAATCTGTCCTACGAATTCACTATCTGTGTGAATTAGCATCGAAGTTGGGGAATCCTGAAGATAATTGCGCAAGTCACCTGTCTTCATGATCGGATTTCCTACATTGAACATGTTCATCAACTTTTCATCATGATAATGAACATAAACTTCATCCCGGACTTCTGCGATGATGTTGTGATATTTAAACTGATCACACGCTTCAACAATATCTTTCGCAACACTTATATCAAGTGGAGAGTGGTATACCCCCCAGCTTGTATGTAATGGGTGATGGACGAAAGCGCCATTGAAATTAACGATTGGTGTAGTCAAACCCAATTCCCGGTAATAAAGTTCACTTGAGCGAAAGGGGCGCCCGGTAGCGATCATAACTTCGTGTCCATCCTCTTTTAGTTTTAGGAGTGTTTTTTTAGTCCTTGAAGAAATTGTTTTGTTATCTGTAAGTAAAGTACCATCAAGATCCAATACGATTAAATGTTTCTCAGCCATGTACACACCTTCTGTTCTTTTTGATTTCATTATATGCAAATATTGTTAAGCCTATTTTAAAGTAAATGTAAATCTTTTTCATTCTTTATGCATTCCTGTATGATATTACTATATTCAGGATCATGATGATTAAAGCGAAGCTCTTGTTTAAGGAGTGGAATGATGAATGCCAATGCCATTTTGATAATGGTATTGAAAAGACCGGAACAAATTATTCGGAGGGGTTAACTTGATAATAATTGAAAAAGAACTAATTGGACATATTCCTGTATTGCACCTAGGTGAAGAAACCACTTTCAATCAGGAATTGCCGATTATTATTTTTATACATGGTTTTCAAAGTGCAAAAGAACACAATCTTCACTATGCTTATTTATTGGCAGAAAAGGGTTTTCGTGTGCTACTTCCCGATGTGATTCATCATGGGGAAAGGGAAGCTGGTTTAAGTGATTCTCAAATGATGCCCCGTTTTTGGGAAATGGTTTTACAGACAATCCAGGATTTATCTTTGTTGAAGGATGATTTATTATCCCGAAAATTAATTGATCCAAACAGAATTGGCGTAGCTGGCACCTCTATGGGGGGAATAGTGACTAATGGGGCCCTGGCTGCTTATGAATGGATATCCGCCGGAGTCAGTTTAATGGGAAACCCATCATATGTCGCGTATGCAGAGCTCCAAATGGCGGAGATTAAGAAAAGGAAAGTTAATTTCCCAGCTACTGATGAGGAAGTTGCCAAGGTGATTGAACAGCTCAAGCCATTTGATTTGAGTCTAAATCAGGATAAGCTTTCCAACCGTCCGCTTCTTTTTTGGCATGGTGCCAAAGATCCGGTTGTGCCTTATCAACATGCATATCGTTTTTATGAAGCTGTCAAAGCAGGGTATAATGAGGCAGATGAAAAAATTGATTTTATCCTTGATCCTAAGGCTGGACATAAAGTGAGTAGGGAAGGCGTACTTATGACTGCAGACTGGTTCGCGAAACATTTACTGTCAACTGTGCAAAATGCTTAAGTACTTACTCAAAATCTGTTATGATTCTAATACGGACATAAAATAAAGTCTAAAATGGACATAATGATGAAACCGAAAATCTAAAACGAAGAGATTTTCCATAAAAGGAGTGATCGAAGTGGATCAAGATACAAAAGACATTATACTTGGAGCTTTGGAGCAGGTCATTGACCCTGAGCTTGGTATAGATATCGTTAATTTAGGCTTGGTATATGATGTGGATATGGATGAGGAAGGTCTGACTACCGTGACGATGACATTGACTTCCATGGGCTGTCCGCTAGCTGGCACGATCGTCGATCAAGTTAAATTGGTTCTGGAAGATATCCCCGAGGTAAAGGAAACGGATGTGAAGATTGTCTGGAGTCCGCCATGGACGAAGGACAAAATGTCCAGATATGCTAAAATTGCATTGGGAATCAAATAATAACTCTATATAGAAATGAAAAGCCAGTCAAAAAACAGTGAATTAGTCAATTGAGTCACTGTTTATGGTCTGGTTTTTTCTAATACTTTCGGCTAGGAGTGGTTAATTGAACAGTCAAATTAAAGATTCATTGGACAGGCCACTAAGGGATTTAAGGATTTCAGTCATAGATCGCTGTAACTTTCGCTGCCAGTATTGCATGCCTGCTGAAATTTTTCATGAGAATTTTCAGTTCCTGCCTAAAAGTGAGCTATTATCTTATGAGGAAATTGTAAGGCTTTCTAAAATATTTGCAAGCTTAGGGGTAAAAAAACTAAGGTTGACAGGCGGGGAACCATTACTCCGGAGAAATCTCACCACTCTGATTTCATATCTCGTTAAAATTGAAGGTATTGAAGATATTGGACTGACTACGAATGGTGTCTTCTTGAAAAAACATGCCGTGAATTTGAGGGAAGCTGGTTTGCAGAGGGTGAATATCAGCTTAGACAGCCTCGATGATGAACTTTTCAAGAAGATGAACGGCAGGGATATCGGCATAAAGCCTGTTATTGAAGGCATCGCAGCTGCCAAAGAAGCTGGGCTTGGCGTTAAAGTGAATATGGTAGTGAAAAAAGAAACCAATGAATCTCAAATCCTGCCGATGGCCCGATTTTGTAAAGATGAGGGCATTCAATTACGCTATATAGAATTCATGGATGTCGGACATACAAATGGCTGGCAGTTGAAGAATGTCATTACGAAAAAAGAACTGCTTGCGATGCTCCAAACCGAATTCGATCTAGAACCGGTTGATGAAGATTATTTTGGAGAGGTGGCAAAACGCTTCCGTTATAAGGGCACTACTGCAGAAGTGGGCTTCATAACCTCGGTATCCGAGTCTTTTTGTCCAAGTTGTACACGTGCACGTCTTTCTGCTAACGGAAGTTTATATACATGCCTGTTTAATGGAAAGGGACATGATTTGAAGTCATTGCTCCGTTCCGGCATGACAGATGAAGAATTGACCGGGTTCATCATTTCGCTTTGGAATCGTAGGGACGACCGCTATTCGGATGAGCGGGCAGCGGGAACGGCCAAGAAACAGGAAAAAATCGAAATGTCATTCATTGGCGGGTAAAATATACAAATACTCCTTCCGAATGAATACAAACTGAAGGGATGGCAATTATGCCATCCCTTTTTTATATAGTTATTTAGGAACTTCTGATGACAGTCAATGGACGAAATCGATTTTTATGCTTTTTTTTATGCATATTTATGTGCCCATAAATTTTTTTATAGGAATCCATGGAAATGAAAATAATTAAATGGTCCTAGGGAAAATTCAGCCTTAAAATAAACGCCAATCATTTTAAGGTGAGTAAGGCATTATGTATTTACTGCTTTTTATGTGGGATTTAATCGATGGTACAGATTTCTATTGGACAGTTTTCACAGTCGATTTCCTGTTTCAAAAAGTCAAAGTCAAGAATCGTAATTCGTCCCTTTTTAATGGAGATGACATTGTTTTTCCTTAATTGAGCGAGCATTCGATTGACTACCTCGCGGGATGTGCCGCAAAAATTAGCGAGTTCTTGATTTGTAAAGGGAAGATTGATAACTTTACCGTCTTCTGCTTCAGTGCCATAACTATTTGATAAACGGATAAGGGTGGAGTAAAATGCACCTTTCTTGCCGTGCAGGAGCATATCGCGGAATTTAGCCTGATTTTTACGGTTTTGAGCCGATAACCATGTCATCATTTCGACTGCAAGATGGCTATCGGAGGCGATTTTCTCTTCTAATGCCTCTTTGGAAATTACCGCAACAGTTCCATCTTCCATCATCTTTGCATTCATCATATATTTAGGATTTGGAGAAAATAAGACTGTTTCCCCAACCAAATCATTCTCCGAACTAATGCGTATAGTTAATTCCCGACCGTCAGGAACAACCTTACTCACTTCTACTTTTCCTTTTAAAATGTAATACAAATCACTTGCTGGGGTGCTCTCCTGAAAAAGGTAGCGCCCTTTTTCCATATGTTTAACTTGCTGTTTATTATCTAAAATTGAATGCATCCGATTAGATAACGATAATTCATTCATGCAAATGACCACCTTTCCAAATACCGTTAAAACTCAATTGCTATCTTTGATTTAAACGGAAAAAACACTAGTAGTCAACAACTTTGGATAATTCTAGGAGTTTTGATGGATAATTTTTCATTTGGAATTTAAGTTTATAATTTTATAAAAATACATTTGATTTTATTTTTATTCAGTCTTATAATAATAGAATCAAAGAATGACAGGGACCTGAAATTATAGGAGATGGTTTTATGAACGTATCAATAGTAGGTGCAACGGGTTATGGAGGAATGGAACTAATAAGATTTTTGAATAATCATCCGCAATTTAAAATAAAATCATTGCATACTTCTTCCCAATTTGGCCGAAGTTTATCTGAAGAAAATGCACATTTAATGCATATGAAAGACAAATTAGAAGAAATTGACCCGGAGGCGATTGCAAAAAAATCCGATATTGTATTTCTTGCAACTCCTTCTGGTGTTTCCTCGCAATTGATTTTGGAATTTTCTGACCTTGACATTAAAGTAATCGACCTATCAGGAGACCTCAGGCTTCAAACTCCGGGTGAATATGAACACTGGTATAAAAAACCAGCAGCGTCTCAGCACATTATTGAAGAAGCCGTATACGGATTGTCTGAATGGAATGCCGAAGCAATAAAGAAAGCAACGATTATTGCAAATCCAGGGTGCTACCCAACCGCATCACTATTAGGTCTTGCCCCTTTATTCACTGAAGGATTGGCCGGAACAGCTGCCGATGTGATCATCGATGCAAAATCCGGGGTTTCAGGGGCGGGTAAATCACTTTCGGCAGTCACCCATTATAGTGAAATGAATGAGAACTTTAAGATATATAAGGTAAATCAACATCAACACATACCGGAAATCGAACAACAGCTTGGGAGATGGTCATCAGGTTTACAGCCTATTACCTTCAATACCCATCTTGTACCAATGACAAGAGGGATTATGGCAACGATGTATATAAAGGTAGATCGGGAAACCTCAAATGTTGAATTAAAGGATTTATACGAAACCGTTTACGAGAACCACCCATTTGTCCGAATACAGCCCCTTGATCGTTTTCCATCCACGAAACAAGTATATGGATCTAACTTTTGCGACATAGGCGTTGATTATGATGAAAGAACAGGTAAGGTAACGGTGGTTTCAGTTATTGATAATTTAGTGAAGGGTGCTGCAGGGCAGGCCATTCAAAATGCAAATATATTAATGGGACTAGAAGAAACGGCAGGACTATGGAACAGTCCGCTATATCCGTAAACTTTGGAGGGAAATAATGAAAACATTACAGCCAGTTGAAGAAATCAAACAAATTCAAGAAGGAAATATTTTAATGCCCCAAGGGTTCAAAGCGTCAGGTGTACATGCAGGATTACGCTATTCTAAAAAGGACGTTGGCATCATTTTTACCGATGTCCCAGCATCAGCCGCGGCGGTTTATACACAAAATGTAGTTCAAGCCGCTCCAATCAATGTAACGAAAGATAGCATAGCCGTTAATGGAAAACTTCATGGCATTGTAGTGAATAGTGCTTGTGCGAATGCTTGTACAGGTGAACAGGGTTTAAAAGATGCAAATGAAATGAGGAAGCTTGCGGCTCAAAAGTTCGGTTTGGAGGACCATTCATTTGCAGTGGCTTCAACGGGAGTCATAGGTGAATTCATGGAAATGGAAAAAGTGAAAAAAGGCATAGAGTCATTGCAGCCAGAAAATACACCTGAAGCTGCTGAAGCTTTTGGTACAGCCATTTTAACAACGGATATTGTAACGAAGAGCTGTGGTTATGAAACGATTATTGACGGAAAAACCGTGAAAATGGGCGGTGCTGCGAAGGGTTCGGGAATGATTCATCCAAACATGGCCACAATGCTTGGTTTCATTACGACGGATGCTGTAATTGAACCGGATGATTTACAGCAAGCACTTTCCTCCATTACAAATGATACATTCAATCAAATCACGGTTGATGGTGACTGTTCAACGAACGACATGGTGTTAGTGCTCGCAAATGGAGAAGCGAACAATGAACCTTTGACACCTGACCATCCTGAATGGTCCATTTTCCTGGAGTTATTAAAACAAACTTCCGAAAATCTCGCCAAACAAATTGCGAAAGACGGAGAAGGTGCCACAAAATTGATAGAAGTGAATGTTCATGGCATGCCTACGAAGCAAGATTCACAGATGATGGCGAAGACGATCGTTGGGTCAAATCTAGTGAAAACGGCAGCTTTTGGAGCGGATGCAAACTGGGGACGAATCATTGCTGCAATGGGAAGAAGCGGAGTGGAATTCAATCCGGATCAAACAACGATCGTTTTTGGAGATATCGTCGTACTTAATGATGGTGAGCCGATAATGTTTTCTGAGGAAGAAGCCAAAGCATACTTGGAAAATGAAAGTATCATCATTAATGTTTATTTGAAAGATGGTAATGAATCAGGCACGGCATGGGGCTGCGATTTAACCTATGATTATGTGAAAATAAACGGGAGCTATCGTTCGTAAGAGGTGAAAAGTATGGACATATTAGTCATAAAGTGCGGCGGCAGCATCATTAATGATTTAACGGAGTCGTTTTTCAATAGTGTTAAAGAGTTACAAAACCGCGGGTACCATATTGTCTTTGTGCATGGAGGCGGCCCTGATATAAATTCAATGCTTGAAAAATTTGAAATTGATCCAGTATTTGAAGATGGTTTAAGAAAAACGACCACAGAAGTGCTGGAAATTGTGGAACTTATGCTGGCAGGCAAATCGAACCGCAGCCTCGTTCATAAATTGGAATCCCACGGCATCAAGGCAATTGGTTTAAATGGCTCTGACGGTGGAATTCTCACAGGTGATTATATCGATGAAAAGAAACTTGGAGCTGTTGGTGAGATACAACAAGTCAATACGGAATTATTCGGACTTTTATTCGAAAAAGGTTATTGTCCGGTATTGACGCCCATTTCAACTACCGGAGAAGGCACTAAATTAAATGTGAATGCCGATATGGCTGCAGGGTCTGTAGCGAAGGCACTATCGGCCGATATGTGTTTATTTGTGACCGATGTTAAAGGGGTCTTGAAAAATGGGCAAATCATTGAGAGATTGAATGAAACGGAAACGAAGAATTTAATAAAGGATGGAAGCATCCATGGGGGAATGATCCCGAAAGTCACTACAGCGTTGTCGGTACTGAATAAAGGGATAGAAGAAGTGATGATCGTTAGTGGGAAAGATCATTTTTATCAAGACGGACAATTCATCGGTACGAAATTTCTTCAGGAAGAAGGGGTATTTCAATGAGTAATATATTTCCAACATATGCAAGGTGGAACATTGAGCCAAGAAAAGCGTCAGGTTTGAAGATTACGAGTGCATCAGGTAAAGAGTATCTTGATTTCACATCCGGAATCGGGGTTTTGAATCTTGGACATTGTCATGAGTTGGTACAATCGGCCGTCATGGAACAGCTTAATAAGTATTGGCATGTATCGAACATGTTTCAAAGTTCCCTACAGGAACGGACAGCAAAAATGCTGGCTGATGCCTCTGGTTTAAGTCAGGTGTTCTTTGCCAACAGCGGTGCCGAGGCAAATGAGGCAGCTATCAAACTAGCACGTAAAGCTACTGGGAAAAGCAAAATTGTCACATGTCAGCAGTCTTTCCACGGTCGTACGTTTGCAACAATGGCTGCGACGGGGCAGGAAAAAATCAAGACCGGTTTCGGACCGATGCTAGCTTCGTTCGAATATGTTCCATTTAATGATAATGATGCCGTGACAGAAGCCATCGATGAAAATACGGCAGCTGTAATGATTGAAATTGTTCAAGGAGAGGGCGGCATCCATGTTGTACAGCAATCTTATCTGGATGCGATTCAAACTAAATGCCAAGAACACGGAGCACTTCTTATCATAGATGAAATTCAGACTGGAATAGGACGTACAGGGAAACCATTTGCATTCCAGCATTTTAATATCCAACCGGACATCATCACGTCAGCAAAGGGGCTGGGAAATGGCCTGCCAATCGGGGCGATGATCGGAAAGGAAGCACTGTCGGAGTTCTTTAACCCTGGAAGTCATGGATCCACTTTTGGAGGTAATCCTGTTAGTGTCTCAGCAGCGGAAGCCGTTTTAAAGGAAATTTTCCAATCAGGGTTTTTAAAAGAAACCGTTAAAAAGGCTGAATACCTTGAGAGCGAATTGACAAAAGCATTGAAGGATACGGAAGAAGTGAAAGAGATTCGCGGTCTGGGTATGATGGTCGGAATTGAATGTAAACAAGATGTTCAGGGGTTTTTAATGGAACTGCAAGAAGAGGGCTTACTTGTATTGAGTGCAGGTCCTAAAGTACTTCGTTTACTTCCATCTCTGACAGTTACCGAATCGGAGATCGATAGGGCTATAAACAAAATTAAAAAAGTATTGGCAATAAAACAAACTGTCTAAATTTATTGAATTTTTATGGAACAAAATGAATAATTATGCTATTGTATATATAAATATACATCATCTAAAGAGGTGAAGATCATGAAAAGCTATCTATATTTAGAGAATGGTTCCGTCTTTGAAGGGGAACTGCTGACTAAATCGACTGAAAAAACAATCACTGGAGAGATTGTCTTTTTTACTGGAATGACCGGATATCAAGAAGTGTTGACAGATCCTTCATATAAGGACCAGATTGTCATCTTCACATACCCGCTAATCGGAAATTATGGAATCAATGAGCATGATTTTGAAAGTAAGAAGCCGCATGTTGCCGGTGTGATTGTATATGAAGGAAATATGAGCCATTCCCATTATCAAGCAAAATATTCACTTGGTGAATATTTAGACAAGTGGAACATTCCTCTTTTAAGCCATGTTGACACACGAGCCGTCGTTAAGAATATAAGACAGGAAGGTTCCATGCAGGCAGCCATCACAGCGGAAGAAAAATACACAGTCGTACCTGGCCTGAATGGTTTATCAGCTCACGTTGCTGAGGTATCCACAAAGGCTGTCGAGTGCTTTGGGGAAGGCGACAAGCACATTGTAATGATGGATTTTGGCTATAAAAAATCTATATTGGACTCATTGGTCGAGCAAGGCTGCCGAGTCTCTGTCGTACCATTCGATACTGAATTCGAACAAATCAAGGACTTGAAGCCAGATGGAATTTTGCTTTCAAATGGGCCTGGGGATCCAAAACAGCTTGAATACCTTTTAGGAAATATAAAAAAGATCATTACGAATTTTCCAACAATGGGCATTTGCCTCGGTCATCAATTAACGGCCCTTGCCTTAGGTGGAAATACAAAGAAAATGCTGTTTGGACATCGCGGTGCGAATCAGCCCGTGGTCGATTTGAAAACGAAAAAGGTGTATATGAGTTCGCAGAATCATAGTTATGAGGTTGATGAACCGAGCTTACAAGGAACATCGCTTCAAGTGAGATTCAGAAACGTGAATGATAACACGGTTGAGGGGCTCATGCATGAAGACTTGCCAATCTTCACTACCCAGTACCACCCAGAGGCAAATCCAGGGCCTATCGAGAGTTCATTACTATTCAATGACTTTTTACAAATGATAAATGATTATAGCGGGAGAGAAAAAGCTTATGCCTAAGGACGACACGATACAGACCATTTTAGTGATTGGTTCGGGGCCGATTGTCATCGGGCAGGCCGCCGAATTCGATTATGCAGGTACACAGGCCTGCCTTGCTTTAAAGGAAGAAGGATATAGAGTCATACTGGTCAACAACAATCCTGCAACGATCATGACTGATGAAATGAATGCGGATGCTGTCTATTTCGAACCTTTAACTGTTGATGTACTGGAAAAGATCATTTCCAAAGAAAAGCCGGATGGCCTGCTTGCTACATTAGGCGGTCAAACAGGATTGAATCTTGCTTATCAATTGGATGATGCAGGAGTACTTGAAAAATATAAAGTCAAATTACTGGGAACTCCGATCGACTCCATCAAAAAAGGGGAGGATCGTGAACTGTTCCGTGAGTTGATGTTTGAAATAGGTGAACCCGTTCCCGACAGTACAATTGTCCATACACTTGAAGGAGCGTTGGAATTTGCCGACAAAATCGGTTTCCCCATCATCGTTCGACCCGCTTATACACTTGGCGGAACTGGCGGTGGGATTGCTGATTCACTGGACACCTTTAAGGAACTTGTACGGGGCGGACTGCAAGAAAGCCCGATAACACAATGCTTGATTGAAAGAAGCATAGCTGGTTATAAGGAAGTAGAATATGAAGTTATGCGAGATGGCAACAATACGTGCATCACCATCTGTAATATGGAAAATATCGATCCGGTAGGGATTCATACTGGTGATTCGATCGTCGTGGCACCATCACAGACTTTATCGGACGATGAGTTTCAGATGCTGCGTGCCGCTTCCATTAAAATCATTTCTGCTTTAGGTATTATTGGCGGCTGTAACATTCAATTTGCACTTGATCCTGATAGCAAGCAATATTATTTAATAGAAGTAAATCCGCGCGTCAGCCGTTCATCGGCACTAGCTTCCAAAGCAACAGGTTATCCCATAGCCCGCATAGCTGCAAAACTCGCTGTCGGCTACGATTTATCGGAGCTCATTAATCCAGTAACGAAAAGCACATATTCAAGCTTCGAACCTGCTCTTGACTATGTAGCTGTGAAGTTCCCGAGGTGGCCATTCGATAAATTTACGACCGCCAACCGCAAATTGGGAACACAGATGAAGGCGACTGGTGAAGTGATGGCTTTACACCGCAGCTTTGAAGGGGGAGTCCAAAAGGCCGTCGATTCTTTGGAATTGAAAACGATTGGGCTGCAGCTATCTTCGCTGAAAAATAAAACGGTTCCTGAACTTTGGGGAAAGCTTGCCGAAAAATCTGATGAACGAATCTTTGTCATTTTTGAAATGCTTAGAAAAGGTGTGACCATTGAAGAAATCCATGAAGCGACAGCCATAGATTATTTCTTCCTTAAATCCTTTGCTTCATTGATCCAAAACGAAATGGAAATTGAAGCTAAGGAAATCGATCAGGTAACAAGGGAAGAACTTCAATCTTACAAGGAAAAGGGCTTTTCAGATCGCTATCTTGCTTCCGTATGGAAAGTAAATGAAATGGAAGTGAGAGCACACCGGAAATCACTGGGCGTAACTGCTGTCTACAAAACGGTTGATACATGTGCAGCCGAGTTCGAATCACATACGAACTATCATTATTCAACATATTTTGGTGAGAACGAACAGAAAAAAACGGATAAAAAGAAAGTGTTGATGATTGGAAGCGGTCCGATCCGCATCGGACAGGGAATAGAATTTGATTACTGTTCGGTTCACGGTGTTTATGCACTCCAGGATGAAAATGTCGAAACGATCATGATCAATAATAATCCTGAAACGGTAAGTACGGATTTTGCGACGGCAGATCGTCTATATTTCGAACCTTTAACCCTTGAATATGTTCTAAATGTAATAGAAGCGGAAGATATTGAAGATGTTATCGTCCAATTTGGAGGGCAGACTGCGATAAACCTGGCAAAAGGACTGGAAGAATATGGTGTCAATTTGTTGGGGACTTCATTCGATACACTTGATCAATTAGAAGACCGTGATCGTTTTTATCAGCTTCTTCAAAAACTGGATATCCCCCATGTACCGGGTTCAATGGCTAATGGTGAAGAACAATTAATTGCCAGTGCAGAGGCAATCGGTTTTCCAGTGCTCTTACGCCCATCCTATGTAATTGGCGGCCAGGGAATGGAAATCATCCGCTCCAAGGAAGGTTTATTGAATAGAATGTCAAATGGAACGGCACTTGTATATCCCGTGTTGATCGATTCCTATATCCCAGGGAAGGAAGCCGAAATCGATTTGATAGCTGATGGAAATGATTTATATATTCCCATCATTGCTGAACATATAGAGAAAGCGGGCGTCCATTCAGGGGATAGCATGGCATTATTGCCAGCTCAATCCTTAACGGATGATATCAAAGATAAAATGACCCTTTATGCCGAGAAACTAGTAAGAGAACTTGATTATAAAGGACTTATGAATATCCAATTCGTGATTGAGGGAAATAGTGTTTATGTATTGGAAGTGAATCCTCGTGCCAGCCGGACAATTCCAATCATCAGTAAAGTGACCGATGTATCCATGGTGCAAATAGCGACAAAAATATTGCTTGGGAAATATTCATTGTCGAATGCGTTCGGAAAAACGGGCTTAATGGAAGAAATACCATATACTGTCGTCAAGTATCCGGTATTCTCTACATTTGCACTAAGCGGACTTGATTCGAAGGTAGGTCCGGAAATGAAATCAACAGGTGAAGGAATCGCCATCGGAGAAACGGTAAATGAAGCGTTGACAAAAGTATTCCATGCTCAAAAAGCCAAACATACTTCTGGTGTATATCAATCCGGATCAGTCCAATTAAGTGAAGATTTGTTAGTGCTAATCAATGAAGCAGGTTTGACACTGGGGAATTCTGATTTTGATAAATGGTTAAATGAAGGAAATGCGGCAGTCGTTTTGGCATATGGAACAACGGAAGAAGATAAGAAGCTAAGGCTACTTGCAGCGAAATACCGACTGCTTGCATTTACGGAAGAAGAGACTTTCAAAGCCTATCTACAATCGGTAGAAAATGCTGATCCAGGGGTTACCTCGCTTCAGGAATGGCTTGTACCATATTCGAAAGGAGTGTCACACGTATGAGTTCAATGACGGCACCGACACAAGCGAAGATTTTAAATGGAAAAGATTTTTTGACCATGAAAGAGTCTGCACCAACTGCAATTGCAGATTTGCTAAAGCTAGCGCAGACCATTAAAGGCAAATTGCAAGCTGGTGAAGAATATACGCCTTTAAAAGGGAAAACGCTGGGGATGATCTTTGAAAAATCGTCTACCCGTACCCGTGTTTCTTTTGAAGTAGGCATGATGCAGCTTGGCGGACACGCTTTGTTCCTAAGTGGCAATGACTTGCAAATTGGACGTGGTGAAACTATTTCCGATACTGCAAAAGTCCTTTCTGAATACATTGATGGCATCATGATTCGTACCTTCGAGCATGAAAAAATTCTGGAATTGTCAGAAAATGCTTCTATCCCAGTCATCAATGGGTTAACAGATCTTGCGCATCCTTGTCAGGTACTTGCAGACTTCTTGACGATCATCGAGATAAAAGGGCAGCTAAAAGGCTTGAAGATGAGTTATATCGGTGATGGCAATAATGTTGCCAATTCATTGATGGTAGGCTGTGCAAAAATGGGAATGGATTTTTCCATTGGGTGTCCTGATGCCTACAAACCTGATGAAAAGGTCGTCGCCTATGCCCAAAAAGTGGCAGAAGAAACTGGCAGTGAAATTGTGGTCACGACCTCCGCTTCGGAAGCTATAAAAGATGCGGATATCGTCTATTCCGATGTTTGGACCTCCATGGGGCAGGAAATCGAGAATGGTATCCGCTTAGAAGCTTTTAAAGATTATCAAATCAATGGCGAACTAGTAAAATTCGCCAAAAAAGATTATTTATTCATGCATTGCCTGCCTGCCCATAGGGAAGAAGAGGTAACGGCTGAAGTCATCGATGGACCTAATTCCGTCGTTTTCCACCAAGCCGGAAATCGCCTCCATGCCCAAAAGGCGGTCCTGGTGGATTTAATGTCATAACAAAAAAAGCGTCTCCTCAGAGAGCAGTCGCTCAGTTTGTAGAAAAAAGGTTTCGGAATGGTCTCATTCCGAAACCTTTTTGATTTTATTTTGGGCGTCCTACCTCAAAAACATATCTTCCATCAAGTTTAAATGAAAAAGACACCAATTGTTGCCTCCATTTTACGAACCAAACGGTTCGATGACACCAGTTGATCTAAAGTAAATCATTTCAAGTTGATCTCGCTGAATAGAACCATGTTTAGAAAGCAACCTTATCACCTCAAGTTTTAAAAACCTAAAAAGACTGGTAGACAAACTCAAATATTATCGAGTTTGTCTACCGTCTTAGCGTCTGCTCAGAGTACAGACGCTTTTTTTATTCAGCCGAATTTTCTGTATGTCCTTAATTTTTCTGACATGAATGAAAGAATACTGGTAATAATAACGGGGAAAGCATGTAAAAGGGGTGAAATCTATGGGGCAAAATCGCCAATTTAAGCCAGGTCAGAAGGCACCAAATAATGGGACCTACGTAGAAATCGGTGAAACGGGCAGCACGGTAGTGAATCCGAAAATGGTAAAGCTTGATGCAGGGGATTCTTTTCCTGAAACATCCAATCATAACCGGATCTGGACATATAAGCGGAAGCCATGAAACATCTAAAAGCAGGAAAAAGGAATGATCGCCATCCTTTTTCCTGCTTTTTTCTATTCAGCGGAATAACCGAATATTTTCGAGATTTCCAAACAACTCTTTCTTAAATAGTCGCTTAAGGGATCTTCATAATGATCTGGAATGCTTTCGGTGAACCCAACGGCAGTGATCGCTCCCAACAATTCTGAATTATAATTAAAAACCGGAATGGACATGGAGGAAACAGAAGGTACAAGAGGCTCTTTGGCAAAAGCTATTTTGTATTTCCGAATTTCATGATATTCAGCCGTTTCTTTAAGGAACGAGCCTGTAACATTACGATCTTTTTCAATCCATTCGGCTGTCAAGGAAGGATCCTGAAAAACAGTGAATATCTTTCCGGATGAGGATGATGGCGGAAGACGCGTACCTAACTGTGCCCCGATGTTTAAGTTTTGGTTTGAATTCCAAATTTTCGCCGTGATTGGTCCATCGTATGTCCAAACGGAAAAAAGGACTGTGCAAGAAGTATGGTGACTGATTTCCTGTAAATAAGGAGTTATTCTGCTCGTGACATCCTCATTTCCTATCGCTGCCATGCCGTATTGAATCAGTTTGCTCCCAAGGTGATACATACCGGTTGTCTTATCGCGATATAGCAACTCAAGCTGAGTCAAAGTATTCAAATACTTATAGAGGTTACTTTTCGTTATTTCCGTTAATTCTTGAATATCAGAGAATCTTAAAGGAGTCCTTTGGGAAGCAAGTAAATCTATGATGCTCATCCCTATTTGTAATGATTGAATCGTCGAACCGGATTTTACGATTTCCATAAGTCAATCTCCCTAATTTGTTTTAATTTAGGTCTAGTATATCAGAATCTTTAAAATATAAATGGAATTTAGCACGAAAAACCGCCGGCTGCTTGAAGCTATCAATATACTTTCCTTTTAAATAAATAAATTTAGCGGATTTTAAAAATTGATTCCGAAGTACTCATAATGGTGTAGATGATAACATTTGCACAAAAAATTGTAATAGTTTCTTGACAATATTTCGAAAATTAAGTTATTATTTATATAAATAGTGAACAGTGTTACCTATAAGTGAAATTAGTGGGATGTATAGCCATTCAAATTCTGGTTTGTGAAGTGAATCCAGCAGAATTAGGATGGTGGCATCAAAAATTGGTTTTAAAAAAAATCGAGATTAATAAAGGAGAATGAAATATGAAATTAGTAACTTTCAGCAGTCAAGGATTTAAACGGATTGGTGCAATTTACCCGAATAATGTAATAGTTGACTTGAACTATGCCTATCAAGCGTTACTTGAAAGCGAAGGGAAACTCCGCAGTGAACAAATCGCTGAAGCGTATGTCCCTGCAACAATGGAGGCGTTTTTACAGGGAGGGAATGAAAGCCTTTCCATCGCGAAAAAGGCAGCGGACTACGCTATTAACAATCGTGATTCCTTCAGACATAAATTAGTGCATGAAATTGAAAATATAAAGCTTGAGGCACCTGTCCAAAAGCCAGGCAAAATTATTTGTGTCGGACATAATTACCGTGAACACATTGCTGAAATGGGTCGTGAACTTCCGCCATTCCCTGTGGTATTCGCAAAGTTCGCCAATACAGTAATCGGTCCCCAGGATGATATACCGTTTTTCCCAATCTCTGAACAACTAGATTATGAAGCGGAATTCGCTTTTGTAGTCGGACAAAGGGCACGTAATGTATCAAAAGAAGATGCTCTTGATTATGTGGCTGGTTATACAATTGCGAATGATGTAACGTACCGTGATATCCAACGGCGTACACTTGAGTGGCTTCAAGGGAAAACGGTTGAAGGAAGTGCTCCGATGGGGCCTTGGTTAGTCACTTCCGATGAACTATCCGATCCATCTGGCTTAAATGTCCGATTAACGGTAAATGGTGAAGAACGCCAAAAAACGAATACATCCAACTTCGTATTCGATGTAAAGTATTTAGTTGAATTCTTATCGAATTTAATGACTCTTGAACCAGGTGACATCGTACTCACAGGAACACCTGGTGGGGTAGGAGTAGCCCGTGATCCACAAGTGTTCTTAAAAGATGGTGACGTTGTAAAAATCGAAATCGACAAAATAGGTTATCTTGAAAACCGTGTGCGACGTGTCGGGGAGGGAAAATAAAATGGCTTATCAGGAGATCGGGACATCAATCCAATCGGTTCAACAATCCATCGACCACATTCTTGAGACAGCGGCAAACCTACCGGAAGAAACGATCAGATTTAAGCCGGCAGATGATGAATGGTCAATCATGCAGATACTTTCCCATTTAGCTGAGGCCATTCCGTATTGGTTAAGTGAAGTGGAAACTGTAATAGCGATGCCTGGAGCCGAATGGGGGCGTGGATTGCAAGATCCAGCCCGATTGGCAGCAGTTACCGATACTGACAAAATGACTGTTGAAGATGTCATGAAGCAAGTGGAGGAGCTTAAATATAAAGTGGAGAGCTGTCTCGGGGATTTAGATGAAGAAACACTATCCAAAGAATCGCCACACCGGAATTTCGCTAAATTCGGAAACAAGCCAGTTTCTTATATAGTCGATCACTTCATCGATGAGCATGTTTCAGGACACTATGATCAAATTAAGCGAAATCTTTCTAAAATCCAGTGAGGAAAGATAAAAAAGAAAGTAGGGATTAATATGGCTGAAAAATCGGAATACATGAACAGTACAATCGTAAAAGATTTTACAAAGGATATTCAGCAGTATAACCTTGGGCCACTGTGGGAAGCCATTCCCGCTTTGATGGACCATGAACCTAAACCTCATGCACATGCTTATTTATGGAAAGAAGAGCTATTGACAAAAAAATTGATGGAAGCAGCTGAAATCTTCACACCTGACCGAGGAGGGGAGCGCAGGGCCATTTATTTTCAAAACCCTGGCCTAACTTATCGCCAGCCTTGGGGATGGGCTTCGACGACACAAACGCTTTATGCAGCAGTTCAGCTATTGTTGCCAGGTGAAGTGGCCCCTTCCCACCGTCACTCCCAAAGTGCACTTCGTTTCATTACGAATGGTGAAGGTGCCTACTCCATCGTGCAGGGAGAAAGGATATTCATGGAAGAAGGAGATTTCTTGATCACGCCTAAAAACCTATGGCATGGTCATGGACATGTTGGCGAAAAACCAATGATTTGGATGGATGCCCTTGATATCCCAACCATCTATTCCATAGGTGGCACTTTCTTTGAACCATATCCAGATCGGATTGAAACGCCTAAACGTCCAGATAATTTTTCAGAGCTCCGTTATCAAGGCGGAATGGTTCGTCCAGTATCCGACCGTTATTCACAAGTGGCACCGCTTGCCAATTACAAGTGGAAAGGCACAAAAGCAGCAATAGAAGGATTAATGAATTTCGAACCTGACCCATATGAAGGTTTCGCCGTGGAATATATCAATCCATCAAATGGCGAAACGGCCAATCCGACGATGGGGGCATGGATGCAGAAACTTCCTAAAGGTTTCCATACGAAAGCACATCGCCATACCCATTCCACAATTTATCAAGTGCACCAAGGATCAGGCTATACAGTTATTAATGGAGTGCGTTTTGACTGGTCCAAGGGAGATTATTTCGTCGTTCCGAATTGGGCATGGCATGAGCATGTTGCAGAAGCGGATTCTTACTTATTCTCGGTAAACGACCTACCAATAATGGAGAGATTCGATTTGGAACAGCAACAGGCATTTGACGCAAACAATGGTTACCAAAAGGTTGAAAGTGAATTCAAGCCTGTTTTGGTTTAAAAATAATTGCAACTTACAGCTTGATCCTGATGAATATATAAAATACCAGTCGAATGAAAACGCTTACTATGGTATTGATCCGCAAGATGTGCTAAAACAACTAATTTAGGGGGAATTGATGATGAACACAGAAAATAAACCATTCATCGTTATCGGTGGGGGAATTGGCGGATTGGCAACTGCTTTAGGAATCGCAGAAACTAAACAGTATGTAAAGGTCCTTGAACAAGCTCCCGAATTTGGAGAAATTGGTGCAGGGATTCAGCTTGCAGCAAATGCCACCAACGTATTGCAGCGTTTAGGCGTCATGGATAAAATCAATGAAATTGCAGTATTTCCAAAAAGATTGGTGCTGATGGATGCCTTTTCCGGCAAAGAGCTTTCCGCTTTGGATTTAGGTGATGTTTATAAAGAAAGATATGGAGCGCCGTATGTTGTCTTGCATCGTTCCGATTTGCATAAAGTACTGGCTGAAGCCTGTGAAAATAACCCGTATATTGAACTGGTTACAAACCAAACCATTATTGAAACAGTAGAAAATGAAGGTGAAGTTACGGTTACTTCTGCCAACGGGTCCCAACATTCAGGAACAGCTGTCATTGGAGCCGATGGATTATGGTCCAAGGCACGGAAACTTTTTGTGGAAGATCAACCGATCTGCTCTCAATATGTTGCATACAGGGGAGCAATTCCGATGGAAGAGGTTACGAGCCATGGAGATTTAGATGATGTATATATGTGGATTGGGCCAAACCTTCATCTTGTTCAATACCCGGTTAGAAGGGGAGAACTATACAACCAAGTAGTGGTGTTCAAAAGTTCTCAATACACGGAAGAAAACGAAAAAACTGATCAATGGGGAACCCCGGAAGAAATGGACAGTGTATTTGCCGGAACTTGTGAACTTGTTCAGAATGCGATTTCATTCATTCAAAGGCAACGCCGCTGGCCGATGTATGACCGGTTACCAATTGATAATTGGACTAAAGGAAGGATTACGCTTACGGGCGATGCGGCACATCCGATGCTTCAATACTTGGCACAAGGGGCTTGCCAGGCTTTAGAAGATGCAGCTTATTTGTCGGATATGCTTCATAAGCATGGGAATGACATTGGACAGGCATTTTTGGAATATCAAGAGGAACGCATTCCGCGTACAGCTAACGTTCAAACGAGTGCAAGAATGTGGGGGGAAATCATCCACAATACGACCGATGCAGGCATTCTGCTCAGAGATACGATCCTTGCAGGTCGCACGGATAAAGATTTCCAATTCGTCGATGAATTTCATGGCTATAATAAAATGGCCGTAAAAGCATAAGCCGTTTTGTTTCATCCAAATCAGGAATTAATGCATTTTACAAATGGATCTGCCTTTCTTCTATGAAGAAAGGCTTTTGACGTTTATCCTCCATACTGCCTGCATTTTTTATAACTTTCCTTTACATGGGGGAAATTAGAAGTATAATGGAAATATAAAGGTCAAAGTTGGTCAAACCAAGTGTTAATTCGTTCATGATATAGATGAATGGGAGGTTTTAAGATGGATATTAATAAAATGACGGAGAGAACCCAACAGGCATTCATTGGCGGCCAGGAACTAGCCAAAGATAGAGGGAATCCCGAGCTGACGGAGCTGCATTTATTAAAGGCATTAATGGAACAGGATGAAAGTTTATTAATCAGGATTTTATCGGAATCTGGTAAACCGATGAATCAATTTGATATAGAACTTAATAAGGAACTGGATCGATTACCGGAAGTGAGCGGGAGTGTTTCCCAGGTTTACATGTCATCCTCCCTACAGCAAATTTTGACGGCTGCCGAAAAAGAAATGCAGCTGTGGGAGGATGAATATTTATCTGTCGAACATATACTGCTTGCGTCGTTGAAAGTAAATAAAACGAATGTAAACAGGCTTTTTTCATCATATGGAATTGATTATGATAAAGCAAAACGGGTTATAAACGATATAAGGGGGAATCAGCGAGTGACTAGTCAAAATCCTGAAAGCACTTATGAAGTACTGAAAAAATACGGCAGAGATCTCGTTGCTGAGGTTAAATCGGGGAAGGTCGATCCCGTAATCGGCCGAGATACGGAAATCCGTAACGTCATCCGGATCCTTTCACGTAAAACGAAAAATAATCCTGTATTAATAGGAGAACCTGGAGTAGGTAAAACAGCGATTGTCGAGGGGTTGGCTCAAAGGATCGTCAGGAAGGATGTACCGGAAGGATTAAAGGACAAGACCGTTTTTTCACTAGATATGAGTGCACTTGTCGCAGGGGCAAAATTCCGCGGTGAATTTGAGGAACGCCTAAAAGCGGTGTTGAATGAAATCAAGAAGAGCGAAGGGAAAATTCTTTTATTCATTGATGAATTGCATACGATTGTCGGTGCAGGAAGAACGGATGGCGCACTTGATGCCGGAAATATGTTAAAGCCGATGCTTGCGCGCGGTGAGCTGCATTGTATCGGTGCAACGACCCTTGATGAATATCGGCAATATATTGAAAAAGATCCGGCTCTGGAACGCCGTTTCCAACAGGTTCTGGTTCCTGAACCGGATGTGGAAGATACGATTTCAATTTTGCGGGGATTAAAGGAACGGTTTGAAATTCACCATGGCGTCAGGATACATGATCGGGCGATCGTTGCGGCCTCTGTCCTTTCGAACCGATATATAACGGAGCGGTTTTTACCGGATAAAGCGATAGACCTCGTGGATGAAGCATGTGCGATGATCCGAATGGAAATCGACTCAATGCCATCCGAGCTGGATGAAATCACGAGAAAAGTCATGCAACTTGAAATTGAAGAAGCGGCCTTGAAAAATGAGGAGGACCCTCAAAGCAAGGCAAGGCTGGAAGTGCTTCAAAAAGAACTATCAGAAATTCAGGATCAAGCGAATAGCATGAAATCCAAGTGGCAAATGGAGAAATCAGCGCTTCAGAAGGTGCAGGATAAACGTGAAGAGCTTGAGAAACTGCGTCATGAACTGGAACAGGCAGAGAATGACTATGACCTTAACCGGGCAGCTGAACTTCGGCATGGAAGGATTCCGCAGCTTCAAAAAGAATTGGAAACAATGGAAGACGAATTGGAAAAGGAAAAACAGGAATCACGATTGCTTCGCCAGGAAGTGACGGAGGAGGAAATTGCCTCGATTGTTGCAAGGTGGACGGGAATTCCGATAAGCAAACTGGTGGAAAGTGAAAGGGAGAAGCTGCTTCGCCTATCTGATATCCTGCATGAACGAGTAATAGGTCAAGGAGAAGCGGTGGAACTCGTATCCGATGCCGTTTTAAGAGCAAGGGCGGGAATTAAAGATCCAAACAGACCAATCGGTTCATTCATTTTTCTTGGGCCGACTGGTGTCGGTAAAACCGAATTGGTAAAAGCTTTGGCAGAAACATTATTTGATAGTGAGGAACATATGATTCGAATCGATATGTCGGAATATATGGAGAAACATTCCGTGTCCCGCCTTGTTGGTGCACCTCCTGGATATGTTGGATTTGAGGAAGGAGGTCAACTTACGGAGGCTGTTAGGAGAAACCCATACTCAGTCATATTATTAGATGAAATTGAAAAGGCACATCCGGAAGTCTTCAATATTTTGCTGCAAATGTTGGATGATGGAAGGATAACAGACTCCCAAGGAAGAACAATCAACTGTAAAAATACGGTGATCATCATGACTTCCAATATCGGTTCCCATTTCTTATTACAGTCCAACCGGGTGGATGGTGGCATTGAAGAAGAAATAAAAGATCAGGTCTTTAAAGAATTAAGAGGCCATTTCCGTCCCGAATTTTTAAATCGCGTTGATGACATTGTTTTATTCAAACCTCTGACGAAACAAGAAATCGTTGAAATCGTGGATAAAATGGTTCATCAATTACAGGTAAGGTTAACTGAACAAAATATAGCTTTGAACGTCACAGAAGCGGCTAAGGAATTCATTGCGGACCAAGGATATGACCCGGTATATGGAGCAAGACCGCTGAAGCGATTCATCCAAAAGCATCTGGAAACGAAAATCGCCCGTAAAATCATAGCTGGGACTGCTGAGCTTAAAGAAGGAATAACGATTGATTATGATCATGCTGAATTGGTCCTCATATAAAAACGTTGAAATGTAGTTATGTAGTTTACACAAAAGCAAAGTACGGTATAACAAAAAGGACATCCTAAAAAGGATGTCCTCTTTTGCTTCTTAATGTTGATGAGAGTCTTTAGCTGGCCCGGCAGGCAAGATAGCAGGGATGATACAAATCAGGATAGCAGCAGCTAATCCTAAAATCGTTCCCTGCGCAGCATCGTATGAAACTCCGATCATGGAAGAAACAACATATACAGTCATATGCACTAATAAGAATGTCCAAAAAATTGCCCAAGCATAACGCATCGAATTTCACCTCATTCCACTACATTCATTTTTATCTTACCATAATTAATATACAGTTAAAACGTGTTTTTAATAATAACCTTTAAATAATTCAATACATTAAATCATAAGAGAACTTTTTCTGGCAGACAAGTTGGTTCCAAACTTCAAAAGGGAAATCATAGGGGGAAAATACAACAAAAATGGTCCTTGCTTGGTTAATTTAAGATAAGAAGTTAGGCGTTTTCACTGACCCTTTCTATTTTTCTTCATAAATTAATATAGTAGTAGTAATATTCCTTAAAGGAGTTTGAACGATGGAACAACGAACTTTTCAAATTGATGACCAATGGAATATCATCTATTATCCAGAGCGGCCCAGTGGTTTTTCCATAATGGTAATTGGAGACCGTAGTCATTTTGTCGAAAAAGACAGCAGCTTTTGGCTGCAGCATCCTGGCAGGCTGCAGATATTGGAATATTTAAAGGAATACGGATACACGCTATTTTCATCCAATTTTCACGGAGCCAACTGGGGCAGTCCTAAAGCACTGGACCTTTCCCTTAACCTATATATTCTTTTCATGAAAAAAGAAATAGTCAATCAAAGGGTTCATATATTGGCAGAGGGGACAGGCGCACTACTTGCCCTACAGCTAATGAATGAACTTGGAAATAAAATTCGGTCTGTCGTATTGATTGATCCGGTTTTTTCGTTGAAAGCACAACTGGAGAAAGAAAAGGAAAATAAGTTCTTTTATAAAAAGTGGCTGTCCGAGGTTGCTGCTGCATATGAGCTCGATCCGGCAGAATGTGAACAGCATATCCTGGACACTGAAGATTCAGTAATCGCAGAGAATATTCCCATGAAAGTGATTCAGGTTTTTGGAAGCTTACGGAAAGAGCAAGCCTCCCTTTATCGGCAAATCCAGCTGGCAAGGAAAGCAGATTTGCAACTGACGTATATATTGCCCGAAAAACGTTATAAAATCCCCTATCAAATACAAAAGTTTTTCAATGAGAATGAAGAGATTTTATGAGAAGTGATATATTTTTACAATAGTTTGCATACGATACAGCATCTAAAAAAACTAGACGTGCCGGGTGAAGTGGGCTTGATGGCATACGAGGAGGCTGTATTTATGCAAACAAACATTGTCATTGGCACTTATCGATTTGTGGGATTCTATGTGACTCAATATTTTTTGAACAAAGGTAAAGAAGTAATCGGAATCGATTGGGCTGATTCCGAAGCAAGTCAATATATTATGGAAGAAAAGGAACTCGAAATAGGCAGGAATTCAAATTATATATACTTTCCGATAAATAAACTTAAATTATTGGATATTTCACAGCAGGACATGGTGTTCATATCACTTTACGATATTCAAAGCGGAAAATTGGACAAAATCGATTTTCTGATAGGCGAAATCGTTTCCTTTATTGAGAAATTCAAAAATGGCAAGGATGAAGCGCCAAATTTCGTTCTTTTCATGCCCATCGAGAAAGATGTCAGTATATTTCAGTCCATATTAAGCTCAATTCGTGAAATAGATTCTGCGAAAATCATATTTTTACCGACGATTTATGGACCTTGGCAATCGGAAGGCATGAGCTTTGAAGCCGGAATCAACCAGCTTGGACAGTCTGATATCAATGCGGCAATTGCTGCCGAATATACCGGAGATGCCCTCTATATCACTGATTTTGTTAATGCTTTGGAAGCAGTGCTTACCTCAAGTTCCGATAGGGACATCCAATTGTGCAGCAGTATTGATGATCATTGGAATAAATGTGCCAAGTTGATATTTGGTGAAAGTATGGATTCATTCACTTCCCAATCAACAACTAAAATCAAAAAAGGAACAATATTTGAAGTGCAATGCAAAATGGAACCAGAAGAAGGCATTGCTTTACAAAGAAAACATAATAAACGATTAAACTTACTTAAAAAGTGGAGAAAGCGAGATTAACTTGGGAGAGCGATAACCAGATATGAAGGCGAAGCACATGATCGGGAAAATTTGAAATCGATAGCTTTCGATATTTAGGGAAGGACAAAACTGTATATTTGCCTCTAATCTATATGTCTTGTACTATAATGTTCAAGGATAGGAATTCACATCAAAAGATATTCATGATTTTATATGTGCGCCCTTTACGAAAGGGTCTTGTGGAATTATGATAATATTGAGCTTTATTTGGCATCACAATGATCAATTGGATGAATATTCAAAAGATAGGGGGGAAACGCGAATGAGTTCAGATAAAACTCTTGAATTTATGGGAATCGCCATGAAATACTTCCCAGAGGCTAAAGCGAAGCTTGAAGCAAGCGGGATTCCATTCTCAATGGAGATGGCAGAGCCATTCATGGAGCTCTTTAAAAGCGTAATGCAAGAAGCTTATGAGCTTGGTAAACAAGATGCTCAGCGTTAATTAAAGGCAGGCTGTCCGGTTAAAGGGCAGCCTTAATTTTTTTATTCTTTTTTCAAGAACTTGGCGATCAATGGGTTCAGATTAATTTTATCAATGGTCGGTTTGTATTGACTGTATAAGCCCATCAATGTTTCAACGCTCACCATCAATTGCATGTAATCAACCTTGGATTCCTCTTGCTCCGGTTCAGCTTTCCTGCCAAACATCAAATTCGAAAAATGATCATCCGGGTTTCTTTCGTGGTTGCGATTGAAGATGTCCACAATGAATTCCTCCTATACTCCTTTTATTTATAATGTATGTCCTAAATTTCCCTTGGCATAGGCGCTTGACCGAATTCTGAAAGAGATTTCTTTAGCTTTTCAAACTGTTAACTCTTGCAAGGAAGTCTTTTTTTATATAAAATTAGTACCAGGTAATAATAGATGATTATAATAACTCATTAAAATATAAGGGGATGGCAAGATGAATGCTGGAATACTAGGGCTTGGCCGCTACTTACCCGACAAAATCGTTACAAATGCGGATTTAGAAAAAATTATGGACACTTCCGACGAGTGGATCCGGACTAGGACGGGTATTGAGGAAAGAAGAATTGCCAATGATGATATTGATACATCAGATATGGCTTATGAAGCCGCAAAAGCTGCATTGAAAAATGCGGAAATTTCGGCTGAAGAGATAGATTTAATTCTTGTAGCTACTGTTACACCTGATCAGTCGTTTCCTTCTGTCGCTTGCATGATTCAAGAGAAATTGGGAGCGATGAAGGCAGCTGCAATGGATGTAAGTGCTGCATGTGCCGGTTTTATGTATGCAATGATCACGGCACAGCAATTTATTAAGACAGGTGCATATAAGCATGTGTTGATTGTCGGTGTTGAAAAACTTTCGAAAGTAACCAATTGGGAAGACCGTAATACTGCTGTACTTTTTGGTGACGGAGCGGGTGCAGCTGTAATTGGACCTGTATCTGAAGGCAAAGGGGTCCTTTCCTTTGAATTAGGCGCAGATGGAACTGGTGGGAAGCACCTATTACAGGAAGGAGATTTCATTCATATGAATGGACGTGAAGTATTTAAATTTGCTGTCCGTCAGATGGGGGAATCCAGCCTGGGTGTATTGGACAAAGCTGGTTTGACAAAGGAAGATGTGGATCTGCTTGTACCGCATCAAGCAAACATACGCATTATGGAAGCCTCAAGGGAACGCTTGGGTCTCCCACTTGAAAAAATGACAAAAACGGTTCATAAATATGGAAATACTTCATCAGCGTCCATTCCAATGGCCCTTGTGGAAGAAATGGAAGCAGGAAGAATCAAGGACAATGACTTAATCGTCATGGTCGGTTTTGGTGGTGGCCTTACATGGGGAGCGATCGCTCTTAGGTGGGGTAAATAAAAGAAGAAGCAAATCGTAAGAGTTTTAAAAATAGGAAGGAGCCATTTTTAATGACTAATCGTCGTGTAGTTGTAACAGGTATTGGAGCAATCTCTCCAGTTGGTAATGATGCAGAAACTGGATGGAAGAATATAATTGAGGGGAAGTCGGGGATAGGGCCTTTAACTCGTTTGAACGCTGAGGAATTCCCCGTTAAAGTGGCTGCTGAAATCAAGGATTTTGATATAGAGACATATATAAATCGTAAAGAAGCACGCAAAATGGACCGTTTTACCCATTATGCAATTGCAGCTTCCGTTATGGCATATAATGATAGCAAGCTCGAAATAACCGATGAAAATGCTCCACGTGTCGGGGTCTGGATCGGTTCGGGTATCGGCGGGCTGGAGACGCTTGAAACACAGCATGAAAACTTTTTAAACAGAGGATATAAACGGGTGAGCCCATTTTTCGTTCCAATGATGATTCCGGACATGGCAGCCGGCCAGGTTTCTATCTTACTGGGTGCTAAAGGAATCAATTCATGTACGGTGACAGCCTGTGCAACAGGAACAAATTCAATTGGTGATGCGTTTAAAGCCATTCAACGCGGCGATGCCGATGTCATGATCACAGGCGGGGCCGAAGCGCCAATCACGAAAATGTCGGTTGCAGGCTTCTGTGCAAATACGGCATTATCGACCAACCCTGATCCACAAACGGCTAGCCGTCCTTTTGATCTTAATCGTGATGGTTTCGTAATAGGGGAAGGAGCTGGAATTATCGTTCTGGAAGATCTTGAACATGCATTGAGTAGAGGAGCCAAGATTTATGCTGAAATAGCTGGTTATGGCTCAACTGGAGATGCCTTCCATATTACCGCTCCGGCACCAGGTGGCGAAGGCGGGGCAAGGGCGATGAAAATCGCAATTGAGGATGCAGGTTTGAATCCGGAAGACATCCAATATGTGAATGCCCACGGAACGAGTACGCCATACAATGACAAATACGAAACGATGGCAGTCAAAGAAGTCTTTGGCGACCATGCTAATAAACTTGCAATAAGTTCCACTAAATCGATGACAGGCCATATGTTAGGGGCAGCAGGAGGTGTGGAAGCAATATTCACGATTCAGGCAATAAGGGACAGCATTTTGCCTCCAACCATCAATATTGAAACACCAGACCCTGAGTGTGATTTGGACTATGTTCCGAATCAAGCAAGGAAGGGCGAAATCAATGCAGCCATCAGCAATTCACTTGGATTCGGTGGACATAACGCAACCATTCTTTTCAAGAAGTATCAATAAGGTATGAAGGAAGGGCAGATCTTTCGGGATCTGCTCTTTAGTTTGTCGATAAAAGGGAGTTCGGAATGGTCTTCCGAACCATGAATTTAAACAAGACTGGATTATACTTAATGGTTTCTTACTGTCTTATGAAATCCTTATTGGATTGAAGAAATTTGCGACACTCCTGCCGAATAACTGGCTAGCCGGGACCCCACAGACGCTTGCGTCGAGGAGGCTTGGCAGACAGTCGGCGGAAAGGGAGTGGATTTCTGAAAACAACTGGAACGTTTTTTAAAGAAAAAAACTGCAGGTAAACTTGAATTCTTCGAATTTGCCTACAGTCTGAGAGCAGATCCTTTGGGATCTGCTCTTTTTATTTTGAAGGGAAAATGCAAATGCAAGGGAGATAAAATGTGTCAACGACCTTCTTAAAATCATACGATAGTCAATAGAAGCGGAGGTGTATGGGAAATGGGAGTCATTTCAACCGATGAATGGATGATGAAGGATTTCAACCGCCCGGTCCAGATGATGGAAAGACTTAAAAGTACATTCAACAATACCCTTGATGCAGACATGATTTATCAACATTTATTAAAGCATGGCATGTATTCGCCGAATCAAAAAACAAAACTCACATGGGAAGACTTAAAAGAAAATAATGCATGGGAAAAAACACAAAACTTGTTTACAGCTTATAAGAAGCTTTGGGGAGGGCCTGATGTTCCCATATATATTTTTCCGCTCATGTCTTCAGGGATATGGAATAAAAAAGTTGAAACGAAGTCAGGATTGGCATTTAAAGATAAACTATTCCTTTTTTACGGCAAGGGGATGGCCGAAAAGGAAATGGAGGCCCTGCTGATTCATGAATATCATCATGTTTGCCGTCTGCATCATTTGAAAAAGGACCAAAAAGAATACACTCTCCTGGATACGATGATCATGGAAGGACTGGCGGAAAGAACGGTGGGAAAATATTTAGGAACAAAATTTTTAGCGAAATGGACTAAGTTATATCAGGAAGATAAATTACGGGAATTTTGGAACAAGCATTTAGAAGAAAAGCACATGATAAAACGTACAGATCCTTTTCATGATGTACTTCTCCTTGGGACGAAAGGATATCCATATATGCTTGGATACTGTAGTGGCTATTACCTGGTGAAAAACTTTGAAAAACTCTCTGTGAAAAAATCATTCATTATCCAATCTGAAGAATTCTTATCAAAAAAGAGTTAATATATACGTTCTTTTTTTCTTAATCTGTTTTCTAGAATAGGAATAAATTGTATGGTTCCTGCCTATACTGATTGACAAACAGAAATTTGTTTAAGTGAGGGATGAATGATGCTATATCTTCATGATGTATGGGTTAACTGGTTTGAAGGAGAAGAAAACGGCTATAATATTTGTCATTTTCATGAATGGAGGAAGGATGATGGGATCGAACTACTAGATCAAGTTCCTTTGTTGAAAGTGTCATCAACATTGTTCCACTACATAGAGAACGACTTGTCAGAATTACCTAAGCCATTGCTCAATGATGTTTATCAAAAAGCATATGCAAGGAAAAATCATGAAAGAATTCAGCTTGACTATTGTTTTATCGTGACTGACGGAAATGGAATTTTAGCTGTTGATACGATAGGTTATCATATTCCGATTAGGAAAAGCAGAATAATTCCACGGCAGGAACAAATTGTTTATGACATGATAGAAAACCACGATGAGATGGATTACACCTTTACTGAAAAACCTACATCTGAGAAAGAATATCATATTTTGTCGCCGTCTCCCTTATTCATGAACGGTTTGACAAGAAAAGAAAGACAGCTTAAGCAATTGCTATTCATGGCCATGGACCAATTATTCACTGCGAAAAACACAGCTGAAATCCGCTATTGGTATACAGAATGGGCCCCCGAAAAATATGAAAGCATTCAAGAAATGGATTTTCAGATAGCTTGGCTTGAGTTATATGAAGAAATGAAGGAAGGCTGGTCAGAGAAGCACCTTCAACTTTGTGAAAACCTTGTGAAGGGGCAGCCTTTTTTTGAAAAGCTTTGGCAAGTGGAGGCTGGCGATAGCCCATCGATATTATGATAAAAAAAGACGATCCGATGAGGATCGTCTTTTTTTATCTCTTTCTGCCAAGTCCCATGCCATTATACATTTTTCTGATCATTTTATTGGCTTCAATATTCGCCTTTTCTGCACCGCGGTCCAGAATCTCATCCAATTCAGGCGAATCGATCAATTCATTAAAGCGTTCCTGGATTGGTAGGATTTCTCCAAGAACCACCTCAGCCAAATCACTTTTAAAGTCACCATAACCTTTACCTTCATACATCTCTTCAATTTCTGAATAGGATTTTCCGCTGAAGATGGAGTATATGGACATCAGGTTGGAAACACCCGCTTTGTTTTCCTTATCATAACGGACAATTCCTTCCGAATCGGTAACTGCGCTTTTGATGTTTTTTTCGATTTGCTTCGGATCATCCAATAAGGCAATCGTTGCCTTTTTATTAGGATCAGATTTGCTCATTTTCTTGGTTGGTTCCTGAAGGGACATGATACGGGCCCCTTCTGTAGGAAGGCTGATTTCCGGGATTTTAAAAATGTCATTATGCTTTTTATTGAACCGTTCAGCCAAATCGCGTGTCAATTCAAGATGCTGTCTTTGATCTTCCCCGACAGGAACCACATCTGTACTATAAAGGAGAATATCGGCAGCCATCAGTGGCGGGTATGTAAGCAGTGCTGCGGATACCCCTTCTTTGCCAGCGGATTTGTCCTTAAATTGCGTCATTCTCTCAAGTTCCCCAATATAGGATATACTTTGTAAAATCCAGCCTGCCTGAGCATGCGCAGGTACTTCTGATTGAATGAAGATGGTATTCTTTTCAGGATCCAGGCCAATGGCCAAATATAAAGCGGCCAATGTTTTAATGTTTTTCCTTAACTTAATGCGATCTTGTGGAACTGTAATTGCATGCTGGTCAACAATACAAAAGAAACATTCATATTCATTTTGTAAGTTAACGAATTGTTTCATGGCTCCGATGTAATTTCCTAAAGTAACGGAACCGGATGGCTGAATGCCGGAGAAAATCCTTTTCAACTGCTAGTCACTCCTCTAAATGCGTTTATTGATAAATGGATATTCGCTCTTCATTATTGTAAGGATAAATAGAAAATGAATCCACTTTCTTTGAAAGAAATGTGCGTGCTCCTGTGATGGGAAAAAACGCTCATTTAAATCTTGTGGAGGGCCGTTTTGTCCTGTATCGATGCCATTCTGAGAATACGAAATGTCCACTATACTGTATTTTAGCATTTATTCATATTAAATGTATAATCGAAACGGCAATCAAGCCAATAGAACGGATTTTCCGTTTCTTTTTTTTGACTTGGAAGAAATGAAGGGTTCAAGGAAAATCAAACCGTTTAACATATATCACAATGAGCAGACCATTTTAGGGAAGGATACTCACAAGGGAATACAGGATTGTGAACGTATTCTTAAGGTTGAAACTTTGTAAGGCAGTTTTTTAAATTATTTATAAGATATAGGAGTAAAGTTAATTGTTTGTGGTATTAAAGAAAGGGGTTTATTATATTTGTTGAATATTGATGACTGATGGCGAATGAGGTGGAGAAAATGAAACCAATGTGTAAATGGTTGATGACAGGTATGTGCATATTCCTGATTCAACAGCCAGTTCATGCGCAAGGCATGAACGAAAACAGGCAGGTGGCATTAGAAAATAAAGAATTGCCTGTGAGCGTACCGCGTTTTGTTTTTGATTCGGGATTGAAATTCGACTATCCGGATGCTGTGCGCGGAATATATGTGACAGGGCCTGCAGCGGGCGGAAATAAATTGAATGAACTTATTAAATATGTAGATGAAACCGATTTGAATGCGATGGTCATTGACATTAAGGATGACAGGGGGAACGTTACGTATAAACCCGAAGATCCCGATTCTCCATATGCTGGGATCGGTAAAGACTACATAAAAAACCCAAGGTCAATGCTGAAAAAATTTGAGGATAAAAAGATTTATCCGATTGCAAGGGTAGTCGTCTTTAAAGACTCCCATTTGGCCAAAGAGAAGCCTGAATTGTCTTTTTTAGATGGGGAAAAGGTATGGAAGAATGGTCGAGGGGAAGCCTTCGTTAACCCATTCTTAAAAGAGGTGTGGGATTATAATGTCGGTATTGCCATTGAAGCGGCAAAGATGGGTTTTAAAGAAATTCAATTTGACTATGTCCGTTTTCCCGAAGGATTCGAAAATAAAGAAGATGATTTGAAATATGATGTAGGTGAATATGATGAAGCGAAAGTGAGTAATACAGCCAAAAGGGTTCAGGCAGTGACAGATTTCGTAAGTTATGCGAGGAAACAACTGGAGCCATATGGTGTGGAAGTATCAGTGGATATTTTTGGATATGCGGCTACATTGCCTGAAGCTCCCGGAATTGGGCAAAACTTCACAAAAATCTCTGAGAATGTTGATGTAATTTCCTCGATGATTTATCCAAGTCACTGGACATCTTATTTTGGTATCGATAAGCCAGATTTGGAGCCATATAATCTTGTTAAGGAATATGCGAAATTAGAGAAAGGGAAGCTGAAGGAGTTAAAAACACCACCTACTTCAAGACCTTGGTTACAAGATTTTACTGCCTCATATTTAGGAGAGGGGAATTACCAAAGGTATGGTAAGGAAGAAGTGGAAGCCCAAATAAAAGCATTGAATGACAATGGTATTGATGAATACTTATTATGGAATGCAGCAAATCGATATACAAAGGGAGTAGACTATACCCCATGAAAAAAGGATGACCTAGGAAGATTCTTCCGGTCATCCATATTCTCTCTGAATTACCGCTTTTTATTCCCGCCAACTTGACTCCACCCTGACTGAATTCGTTTCGATTGATCGAAAATATGAGAGTGACGTTTCCCGCCAAACCATTTTTCGCCGATGCCATTCGTCACAACGCCATTCACAGCGGTAATGCCAATAACGCAAGCAGCGACTAAAAAAAAGTCCAAAAAGTAACTGACCATCAAAACCCTCCTAATATTTTCAAGCTATTCAAGTTCCATTGTAGTGGATAAGAAATAATCTGGAAAGTATAAACTAGCAAATGAGGAGATTAAATTATGAATTGGTATGAAAAGCTAAACCAGTATTTCCCTATTGAAGAAATGAAGTCCAAAGAACATATAGAAGTTCTTTTAGAAGATAAGCAGGAAATTTATAAAAAAGATGAAGGTCCCGACCATGTTTTATTGTATGTGGAAGGGGAAGAGTTTATATTCGTTGATTACCTTTTTGTATCAAAGAGATCAAGGGGGCAGGGACTAGGGAGAAAATTGATTCAAAAATTGCAAAAAAAGCAGAAAACGATCTTGCTGGAAGTGGAACCAGTTCAAGAAAATGATGATGACACATTTAAAAGGCTGAAATTTTATAAAAGGGAAGGATTCCGGCATGCCTCTTCGATTTCCTACAGCAGAAAATCGCTTGCCACCAAAGAGGATACGCCTATGGAAATCTTATATTGGCCCGCAAATCGATCTGTTGATGAAGAAGACGTATTTGATTTCATGAAAGAGATTTATTCTGAAATCCATACTTACAAAGATGATGATCTTTATGGGAAATCTTATCAAGATGTAGAGGATGTACTAAGCTTGAATGCAGGTCAGGAAACGGATATTTTTAAAGAGGTGCAAATTTAAGAAAAAGGGCCGGTTGTTTTTCACTGGCCCATTTTAATTTGTCGAAAAAAGTGTTCCAGCAGAAAACAACCGGAACATTGAGGCAAACTTCTTTTTTGGAATTTATTGGTAAAAGGAAGCTTAGAACCCCGAACCATGATTTTAAAAGAAGATTTGTTTCCCCTCATTTTTCATATTGGATTAAACTCACACTAGAGTGAAGAAATTTGCGACACTCCTGCCGAAAAACTGGCTAGCCAAGACCACGCAGACGCTTGCTTTGATGAGGCTTGGCAGACAGTCGGCGGAAAGGGAGGGATTTCTGAAAACAACTGGATCGTTTTTTAGACTGTAGGCAATCTGTCTTTTCTTATTGTGCATATTTTGCGGTAAAATGAATATCTATAACTTCTTGGATGGTAGATTGCTCCCATATCGCTGATTCTTTCTAGTTATCTTTTTACTTTTGGAAATATATGTGCTAAAAGAATGGTTTTTAATGTAAAAGGAGGAATTTGCATTTGATTAAAGAAAATATATTAACATGATCTTGTTTATTGACAAAGATTGGGGGTAAATAAAAGTAACGAATTATTTAAAAAATCATGAGGGCCGTATTGAGAGTTAAATGAGAATGGTAGGTAGGTATTTTCAATTAGAAAAAGCGGTTTTAATGTATTACATAAAAAAAAGAAAAAGCTATAGTACAGGCTAAACTAGAAGTTTAAAAGGATTTTTCCAAATATCAAAAAGGGTATTCATTTTAAATAAATTAGTGTATAATAAAGAAAATGAAATACTTATTTAAAATTATTTCAAATTAGAGTGGTACTTATGAATACTAATAGTAGATTTCCCCTCATAGATCACCGATTCTATATTTAGGGAGTGTGAGTAAACATGGTAACATTATATACATCACCTAGTTGTACTTCATGCAGAAAAGCAAAAGCATGGTTAGAGGAACATGAGATTGGATATAAAGAAAGAAACATTTTTTCTGAACCGTTAACGATTGATGAGATTAAAGAAATTCTTCGAATGACAGAAGATGGAACCGATGAAATCATTTCAACACGGTCAAAAACTTTCCAAAAGTTAAACGTAAATTTAGAGAGCCTGCCTCTTCAAGAATTATATAAATTGATCAAGGAAAATCCAGGTTTGTTGAGACGTCCAATTATCCTTGACGAGAAACGGCTTCAAGTTGGTTATAATGAAGATGAGATAAGACGCTTTTTACCACGTAAAGTTCGTACCTTCCAGTTACGGGAAGCACAACGTATGGTCAACTAATAAGGTCTTTCAAGCTCTGCCAGGAAATGTGCAGGGCTTTTTCTTTATACATAACGATTTTTCGCTGATTTTTTTAACTAAATGAAGGGGAATATAAAAGAATCCTTAGGCGAGAGCAGCAGATTTTTCGGATTTGCAGCAGGTCCCTTGAACCGGTCATCATTTAAAGAAAAAATAAAGCATGCAGCTCATCATGCTGTGTATATAATAAGGAATTAATGGCAGTAAGATTAAAATTGAATAAAGCATTATGATAGTTGCATGAGGATGAATTATTTTATAGAATGAATGGAATATTAGGCAAACAATTGTTTTTTAGATAAGTAACGTTTTTTATTTCCCTTCTTCAAGGTTTTGTCATAAAATGATGTAAAATAGTCTGTTTTAATGACTATCATGATTTACAGTATTCACTTACGGGTAAAGAGCTTTTAAGAGCAATTTTCGCTTGGGGGTTATTATCCCTTCAAAATGAGAAAGGAAGGGAGAGGGGAATCATGGAAATCGAACGCATTAATGACGATACAGTTAAATTTTATATTTCCTATATAGATATTGAGGAAAGAGGCTTTGATCGCGAAGAAATTTGGTACAGCCGCGAGCGAAGTGAGGAACTTTTTTGGGAAATGATGGATGAAGTGCATCAAGAAGAAGAATTCATGATTGAAGGACCCTTATGGATTCAAGTTCAAGCCCTTGAAAAAGGCTTGGAAGTTTTGGTCACAAAAGCCCAGCTTGCCAAAGATGGTCAGAAACTCGAGCTGCCTCTTTCAGATGATAAGTTAAGGGATTTGAATGTATCAGACAAGATGGATACGCTTCTTGATCAACATTTTCATGGTAAAGATGAAGAAAGCGGTATGACATTCGAAGATGGTATGATTGAATTCATCACGACTTTCGAGGATTTTGAAGATGTCATTTCATTAAGCAAGCGTCATGGCTTGGATGACTGGACGACAAAGCTTTATGTTTATCAGAATAAATATTATCTTTATATCGAATTTTCCGAGGCGGAGATTGATGAGGAAGAAATCGATAATGTTTTAAGTCTTTTATTGGAATATAGTCAGGAGTCACCTATAACGGTGCACATGCTTGAAGAGTACGGGAAGATAGTTATCGAAAATGATGTATTCACAACGGTCGATAAATATTTCGCATAGACTGTTGAGGCCGATTTCAGTAGAAATCGGCCTTTTCGTCCAAGAATAAATGTTTTTTGCCTTATCATGGAGTTTTTTAAATATGCCTGTGTTTGTTAATTGGAGGTAGTCTAGGTGAAGAATATAGTTGGCGTCGGTCTGCTTATTCTCTTATTGGTCAGTACTTGGTATGTTCTAATAAATGGCGTCGATGGCGGGCTGATTTTTTATTCTAGCCTTATATTGACCCTTTTATTGGTGGTAATTGGATTCAACATTTTCCTGGAAAACCGAGATCCCATCCAGACCATAACATGGCTTGTTATTTTTGGCGCTTTCCCATTCATCGGTTTCATTTTTTACTTTTTGTTTGGCCGTAATTTTCGGAAAGAGAGGATATTTCGCAAGAAGTACTTTTTGGACAAACAGAGTTTCGTGAAAATAAGCGGCGAAGCGGATTATAATGAACGAATAAAGGAGATGGGCGAGAACTCTCAGCAGTTAATCACTCTTGCAAATAGGCTGGGGAATAGCCCTATTTCATTTCAGACTGAAACCCGGGTTTTAAGGAATGGTGAGGAGACATTTTCCAATATCATCGAAGAAATAAAAAAAGCCAGACATCATATTCATTTAGAATATTATATTGTTAGGGATGACCGCATTGGCGGACTGTTAAAAGACATCTTGATACAAAAAGTAAAAGAAGGGGTAGAGGTCCGATTTCTCTATGATGCGGTTGGTTCTTGGAAGTTAGCACGCTCTTATATCAATGAACTGAAGAATGCGGGAGCCGAAATGGTGGCCTTTGGCCCGGTGCATCTCCCTTTATTAAATAATAAGTTCAACTTTCGTAACCATCGTAAAATAATTGTGATAGATGGCTCTGTCGGTTTCATCGGCGGTCTCAATATTGGGGATGAATATTTGGGACAAGATCGGAAATTCGGTTCTTGGCGGGATACGCACCTTATCATAAAGGGGGAAGCGGTCAGGACTTTACAGCTCATATTTCTGCAGGATTGGTATTATAGCACCAATAATAGTTTTTTAAGTGATGAATATCTCATGGCCGGACTGCCGAGCCATCACGGACATGGCGGAATTCAATTGATTGGCGGAGGGCCTGATAGTGAGTGGGCGATCATTAAAAGCATTTTTTTTAAGATGATCACTTCAGCAGAAAAGTCCGTCTGGATAGCCTCCCCGTATTTCGTTCCTGATGACGATATCTTACAAGCATTGAAGGTGGCTGCTTTAAGTGGTTTGGATGTCAGGCTGCTCGTCCCGAAGAACCCCGATAAACGTATCGTATTTCATGCTTCGAGAACTTATTTTCCCGAATTGCTAGCTTCCGGAGCTCGTATATTTCAATATAATGAAGGCTTCATGCATAGTAAAATCATCATCGTGGATGACCAACTGGCATCAATTGGGACAACCAATATGGATATGAGAAGCTTTCACCTGAATTTCGAAGTCAATGCTTTTCTCTACCGGACGGAAAGTACTCAGCAGCTGGTGAATGATTTTTTGGAAGATATAAAGGTATCCCAAGAAGTGGAGATTGATGCGTTTTCCAAACGGAATTTCGGTTTGAAAGTTTTGGAGTCCACTTGCCGATTGCTTTCACCCCTTCTTTAGATACTTTCTCTTATGCCGATCAGGCATTTTTTTTTGCGGATTAAAAGGAATCCTGAGCGAAGCAGGCGAATGTAGTGGATGAGGAGGAGATGTATGCTAACTGCGATAAAGAAGGATGGGACATGGATTACCCTCCCTGAAAAAATACCGGCAAACGTGATTGATGAATGGAGAAAGTCAGCAGATTATTTCTGTCCATGCTGCAAGATGGAAATGACCATCAAAGCGGGAAAAGTCAGGATCCCGCATTTCGCCCATAAAAATAGTACGTCATGCCGCGCTTCTTCAGAACCGGAATCCGCCTATCATTTAATGGGAAAAAGAAAATTGTTTCAGTGGTTCTTATCACATGGTTATCAAGTGGATTTAGAAGCCTACCTTCCCGAAATTAAGAAAAGGGCTGATATTTTAGCTAGGATAGGAGGTAATCGCTATGCAATAGAATTTCAATGCTCAGTTATCCCCGAGGTTGAATTCATGGAAAGGACAAAAGCCTATCAAAGCATAGGCATCAAGCCAATTTGGATTCTCGCTGCAAAACGCTTAAAAAGGAAAAGTTTGTATGAATTCAGTTTATCCCGCTTCCATTGGCTCTTCGTCACCGGCAGCTTCCATCATCCTTTTCTTTGGATGTATTGCCCGGAAACTGATCATTTATCAGTATTGAAGAACCTCACTCCTTTTACCCCTAGAACCGTCTTTGCCGAATTGACAACTGCTTCTTTAAAGCTCCTTCCCCCTAGTCGGGCATTGCCCCAAAACTGCTTTCGATTCCCTTTTCTGCCTGCATGGAGATATAAACGAAATGGCTGGTCCCTCCATCGAGTGAAAACAGCACAGAGATGCGATCCTTTTTTCGAAGGGCTATATTTACATCATATTTCACCTGCGACAATTCCAATTGAAGTGGGTGTTCCCGTCAGAGGGATGCTGTTGATTGAAACTGCCTCGATCGAATGGCAGGCATGGTTATACATGGATGTGTTTCAAGAGAAAAGAACAGGGGAAAAGATTTCTATGGCTGATATTGTCGATATTTTTAGAAAGCGTTCAAACAAAGGGGAAATAAAGTTCAGACCGTTGCCATTGCTTCATGAAAAACCCATCGAGTATCCTGTAGGTCAATATATCATGCTTTTGGAGCAATTTGGTTATCTATCAAAGCTGAAAGAAGGGGTTTTTAGAGTTGAAAGGGAAATTATCCTTCCCTTCACCAGTGATCAAGCTCAAATTTTGGAAAAAGATTTCTATGATAAGCATAAATTGATGATGGAAAAGGGGAATATCCAGTATAATCAGTGATAACATTTCTATTTATCTTGAAATCAGATGAAAGGGCAGGATTATTTTTGATAATGGAGAAATAGTAATAAGAACTGGGAATTAAGAAAACTTTAAGAAAGAATGAACGCCGAATGAAGTATTGCAGCGTTCGATCCAGTTTAACGAGTTAGCCCAATGGCAAGTTTCTATAGAATGGGGAGGAATTTTTTTATGGCACAGGAAACAAAAGCGAATACATTACCTTCAAGAAAAGAAATAGCTCCTGAAGATACTTGGAGACTGGAAGATATCTTCGCAACCGAGGAAGATTGGGAAGCTGCCTTCAAAGCGGTAAAAGAAGACCTCAAGAAAGCGGAGGCACATAAAGGGTCGTTGGGAGAAAGTGCAGAAAAATTATTTGCGGGCCTTCAACTCCAAGATGAGGTATTCGAGAAGCTAGGGAAAGTTTATTCTTATTCACATATGCGCAATGATCAAGATACAACCAATCCTTTTTATCAAGGGATGGAGGATCGGGCAAAAGCTTTATACGCCCAGGCAGCGGCTGCGTTTTCATATATGGTTCCTGAACTATTGAGCATTGATGAAAACAAAGTGGAAGGGTTTTTGGAAGAAAAAGAAGATCTGAAATTATACAAACATTCTTTAGAGGAAATTAATCTTCAGAGACCCCATATCTTATCAGCAGAGCAGGAAGAATTATTGGCGCAAGCATCAGAAGTACTTGATGCATCGGGCAATACTTTCGGTATGCTTAACAATGCCGATTTGAAATTCCCGACCATCAAGGATGAAGAGGGAAATGAAGTGGAAATTACTCACGGAAGATATATCAGTTTTCTTGAGAGTGAAGATCGCCGTGTACGTGAGGAGGCATTTAAAGGGGTATACAGCAAGTATGGAGAGTTCCGTAATACATTTGCTTCAACCCTGTCAGGTGAGGTGAAAAACCACAACTTCAATGCCACGGTTCGAAAATATGATTCAGCACGCCAAGCGGCGTTAAGTAATAATAACATTCCGGAGACTGTATACGATAATCTCGTTAAAACGGTCAATGACAACTTGCCATTACTGCACCGTTATCTTGATTTACGTAAAAAAGTACTGCAATTAGACGAACTTCATATGTATGATCTATTCACTCCTCTTGTTAAAGAAGTAAAGATGGAAGTGACATATGACGAGGCCAAAGATTATGTCCTTAAAGGTCTTGCTCCGCTTGGGGAGGACTATTTGAACGTTTTGAAAGAGGGATTTGAAAACCGTTGGGTCGATGTGCATGAAAACAAAGGGAAACGAAGCGGTGCCTATTCTTCTGGTACATATGGGACGAATCCTTATATTTTAATGAACTGGCAAAATAACGTCAATAACTTATTCACGCTCGTTCATGAGTTTGGGCATTCGGTCCATAGCTACTATACACGTAAATATCAGCCATATCCATACGGGAATTATTCCATTTTTGTAGCGGAAGTTGCATCGACTTGTAATGAAAACCTGTTGAACGATTATTTACTGAATTCAATGGAAGATGAAAAGAAACGCATCTATTTATTGAATCATTACCTGGAAGGTTTCCGCGGCACATTGTTCCGGCAAACGATGTTTGCAGAGTTTGAACATACGATTCATTTAAAAGCTCAAAATGGGGAAGCGTTGACAGCGGATATGCTTACTAAGGAATATTATGAGCTGAACAAGAAATACTTTGGAGAGAACGTGACCATTGATGAAGAAATCGGTTTGGAATGGGCGCGTATTCCACACTTCTACTATAATTACTATGTTTATCAATATGCAACAGGAATCAGTGCAGCAACAGCATTGAGCAAGCAAATCCTTGAAGAAGGAGAGCCTGCTGTCAAAAGGTATCTGGAGTTCTTGAAGTCAGGAAGTTCCGATTATCCGATAGAAGTGCTCAAAAAGGCTGGCGTCGATATGACAAAAGCTGAACCTGTACAAGAAGCCATGAATGTATTCGAAGAAAAATTAAATGAGTTGGAAGAGCTTTTGAATAAATAGGATGTGGAAAGGACCCGAGCACTTCGGGTCCTTTTCAACTTATATGAATGTCCGTCATAATCCTTTAAAACGATTTCTCTGATTTAAGCTATGAAGAATTATGAAGAAAACAAAAAATAAAATAGGGGAGGTGAAATACAGAGGAATGAGGTTCATGATACCGAGCAGCTGGACAAATAGCGACCCTATCAAGAGTATGAGTAGAATAAAGCCTTTCAATTTGGTCACCTCCAACCTGGCAGCAGTAAAAGCTCATCTGCACTTTATTAGATAGTATGTTTTAAAATAAGCAGTATTCTAAGAATATGACAATAATGTGAAGTTACGCACAAAGTTCTTGCAATTAAGGTGTATAATCTGCTATAGTACAGATATAGAAGTTATCACATCCCAAACATATACCCCTTTGTTTGTTCGTCGTGAAATTTCTCCTATCCCCTTATTCGTATAAATAGATGAAAACCCCAGCAAATTTTCGATTTGCCGGGGTTTTTCATTTGCATGAAAAGTAAAAAGATTAAAATGACGCCGGTTGTAACAAAAGTTGTACGAAAGATTAGAAAATAAAAAGAAATGATTTGATATTTTTTTGTGATTCATTTCACAATTAGATTCATTCCCAAGCTTATCAGATATCAAAAACACTTATGGCTTTTAATTAAAATGGGCTCTTATTTAGCTATATATACCAGAAACGAAATTAAAAAATGGAAAATATATATTGTGAACAATTTGTGAAATGTTACACATACAGTTGAAACATAACTGGGTTATCTGTTATATTATTTATTGTGAAGTGAATCACAAACAAACTTATACCCCTTTGTTTGATCGTGAAAAATTTCTCCCATCCCCTTATTTACTTATATAAAAAAACCATGCAATCTTTTGATTTGCATGGTTTTTTCCTTTTTAAATATTATAAAAAAGCAGTCAAATTCATGACTGCTTCTTTGTATATCTCCAAAACGTTCCGTATTTGGCAGGAATTTTCTCTGCCAACTGTTTTAAAACAAGCTTTTTCATTTCCAACTCGACGTTATTCTTATTCATATTATAAACAGTTTCAATTTCCTTTGTGGCCACTAATTTGAAACAGCTTAAAAATTCTTCGAGAGAGGGTGGGGGTGCAGGGGCTGGAAGACCATTGAGCATATCTTCTAAAATTTGAACATATACCTCGTAAGAATAGACACCTGAAACTTTTATTCCCTCTTCTTCAATATTTTGATTAAAAAAGACAAGGGAAGGTATTTCTGTCACTTCCATTTCGCTTGTGATTTTCATGTCACATTGAAAGCCTTTGGCTGCACTGGAAGAATTGATGTCATAAAGGAATTCCTCCACATCCAGTCCAACCATTTTGGCACATTCGGTCAAGACTTCGATATTGGATATATCCTTTTTTCCTATGAATACATATTCTTGGAGCTGCCTTAAAAAGCGAATGGCCAATTTACGCCCCTGCAATTCCGCTGCTTTTATTGCGATGGAAGCTGTATATGGAGAAGAGATTGGGTTTTCGGACCAAAGGCTCCCGTCGCAGGACATTCCCGAGCGGCTGGCTGTCTTTTCCCAAACTTGAGCAATGTTTTCATAATTTTTATTTTTCCCCATATTAAGAGAATCGATTTTACCGCTTAAAACATGGCGTAAACTGAACAATTGGCCATATTCTATCTGTAATTTCCTAATAATTGGTTCTAAGCCCCAGCATTCGGGACAAAGCGGATCAACAAAAACATAAATTTCAATTGGCTTTTTTCCTATATCATAGCAATGCTGCGTCTTGATCCAATCGGAAATATTGAAAACTGGTTTTTGTGCGCTCAACTGCCTTCTCCTTTCCCGTCAGTTCCGGATGTATTGATCATATGCTGTGCCGTCAAATAGAGGCGGTGATAGAAAAACTCTCTAATCTCACCCTCAAGGCCAACTTCGTCCATAGCATGATACATGCATGAAAGCCATGCTTTCGCACGTTCTGGTGTAATTTCAAAAGGTATATGTCGAGCCCGCAACATAGGATGGCCATGCTCTTCAGTATATAAAGAGGGACCGCCTAAATATTGAGTCATAAATTGTTTTTGCTTACGGACCGTTTCAGTTAAATCGTCAGGGAATATTGGCTGCAGATCCGGGTGCTGACTAACGTTGGAGTAAAACACATCAATTAATTTGTGTAATTGCCCTTCTCCAATTAATTCATATGGTGTAGGGTTCCCTTGCATCATGTTGATTACTCCTTTTAAAGAAAGATGGTTGATATTTATTCATATTTTATCAATGACGTACTGATATAACAAATATATAGCTTAAAGAAAATTTTACATCTGTAGTATGACACAGGGGAATCGGAAATTACACCTTTGGGGGGATTTCCCATTTGTTCTGGGTTCGAGGAAGAAGCATATATAGACATGAAAAAAACTGACCCGTCACAAATAAAAAGGGTCAGCTTGCTTTAGCTTGAAAATGTGCCATAAACTTTTTGAACATAGTTCTGAGTTTCTTTAAAAGGGGGGATACCGTTATATTTATCGACGTTTCCTGGCCCTGCATTATAAGCAGCAAGGGCAACCTGGATGTCCCCGTCATATCGTGCCATCATTTGACTTAAATATTTACTCCCGCCCATGATGTTTTGTTCTGGATCGGTTGCATCATCCACCCCAAGGCTTTTTGCAGTTGCTGGCATTAACTGCATAAGGCCAGTAGCACCCGCATAACTGGTGGCTTCAGGGTTGAAGTTCGATTCTTGTTTAATGACAGACTTAATCAGTTTTTCCGGGAGATTATATAAACTGGCCGCCCGGCTGATGATATGATCATAGTTTGTTGCGGTTTCGCTGCTGCTCTGATTGTTAGCATGGGCAGTGGATATCGGGTTGATGTTCATGGATGTTAGGCCGCCGGGTTGAAGAAAGGATTTCGTTTCCGTTACCACATTGGATAATAAGGAACCCAATTTCTGCGAAGTGCTTTCAAGAGCATCACCCGAAACCAGTTCCGAGAGCATGTCCTGGAAAACGGATCGAGATGAATTTGTATTTGTATTTGTGACGCTGCCATCTGTAAATTGCTGGATTGCCTGCAATTCCATAAACGTTTTGAAATCTTGGATTTTCAAACTCTCCACCTCCGAATGGGTTCAAACAGGATTATTTTTGGAATTTGGCGCGATAAAACCTCTTAACCTTATTTTCGGTTTCCCTTATCGGAATTTGAAGGGTTTCAAGGAGGGTCAGGAAGGTTTTTTTCCCGGCTTTTGCATCCGTCACTTCATATTCAAGCTCAAAGTCTTCCTGATTCAAATACGAACTATGATCTAAAACAAGTAAACCCTCTTTGTAAGGAAATTCAAGACGGTCTGTCTTTAGTGTCCCAAAGCAGGTAAAATCTTTTGGATCAATTCCGCATTCGAGGATAAGATGTTGGATCTCGCCATCAGGGAATGTGTTTTGATTCAGAAATGCATATGCGGTTTCTTCAGGAATATCTTGATTCGTTTCCAATAATCCTTCTGTCGCGGGCTGTTTTAAAGTCAGCTCGTAACGCCCGTTTTTCTCCCGGATCCTAAGCGCAGAATCTTGATTTTTCAAAGTGAATCCGAGTGTATCGAAGTAATGATTTTTCTGTGTTTTAAAGTTCGATGCCCCGAGATGAAAGTATTCGATCAGTTGACGAAATTCTTTTGCGCTTAAAAGGTTTTTAAATTCAATTTCAATATGCTGGTTCATGTGTTCCATCCTTTCTGGCTGATTCTTAGGTTAATCATATAAGAACCATTCCAGCTGTCAAATTGAATTCAATAATTTTTTGCTATTGTACTTGAATATTTAGGAATCAATTGCAGGATATGATAAAATATAAACGTTGAGCACAAAAAATGGATTATCGTATATATAGAAATTTAATACATACTTTTTGCTAGAAAAAGAAATAGGATCCAGAGGTGAATTGGCATAAAGCCATGTGACTGCTGGATTTAGGAGAGCGTTCTGCCCATACCAGAGTTGAACAGGCGCTTTTTAGATAGATATAGGTGGTGTGGCAATGGAGAGTTGGGACGATTTCTTGGCGCCTTATACTCAGGCTGTCGAAGAATTAAAGGTTAAGCTAAAGGGATTGAGGAAACAGTTTGAGAGAGAGAATATTCACTCGCCGATCGAATTTGTAACAGGCAGGGTAAAGCCGATTGTCAGCATTTTGGATAAGGCGAGCCTGAAGGATATTCCCATTGATAAATTGGGAACTGAAATTCAGGATATTGCAGGGCTTCGCATGATGTGTCAGTTCGTGGATGATATCGAACAGGTAGTTGAACTATTACGAGGTCGCAATGACTTCGAGATAGTCGAGGAGAGGAATTATATTTCCCACAAAAAAGCAAGCGGCTATCGTTCTTATCATGTTGTAATCCGCTATCCGGTTCAGACGATCCATGGCGAAAAAAATATCCTTGCCGAAATACAAATCAGGACTCTTGCGATGAATTTTTGGGCGACGATTGAACATTCTTTAAATTATAAATATAAAGGCATTTTCCCGGAAGATATACAACTGCGACTTAAACGTGCAGCGGAAGCGGCCTTCCTGCTGGATGCAGAGATGTCGCAAATCCGTACGGAAATCCAGGAAGCACAGCGTCTTTTTTCCAGGAAGAAAGATTCTTGAACGCATAAATTGGTAAACGAAAAGAAATCTAATTTGTGAGGTGGTATTACATGAAATTTGCGATTACGTCAAAAGGAGATGCGAAATCGAATACTTTAATGCAAAGGATGCGAACGTATCTTCAGGACTTTCATTTGGAATATGATGAAGATCAGCCGGATATTGTCATTTCTGTCGGTGGTGATGGCACTTTATTATATGCTTTTCACCGTTATAAGAATCGATTGGATAAAACTGCCTTTGTCGGTGTACATACAGGACATCTTGGTTTTTATGCGGATTGGACCCCTGATGAAATTGAAAAATTGGTGATAGCTTTAGCGAAAACCCCATTTCAAATAGTGGAATATCCACTGCTCGAAACGATTGTCCGTTATCAGCATGGAGGACGGGAGGCCAGATTTTTGGCTTTGAATGAATCGACAGTCAAAAGTGTAGAAGGCACGCTCGTCATGGACGTTGAAATACGCGGCCAGCATTTCGAGACGTTCCGTGGAGATGGTTTATGCATTGCGACGCCATCTGGAAGCACGGCGTATAATAAGGCGCTTGGCGGGGCCATCGTCCATCCATCAATCGATGCCATCCAGATTACCGAATTGGCATCCATTAATAACCGGGTGTTTAGGACGGTAGGATCTCCACTTCTGCTGCCGGCACATCATACGTGTATGTTCAGGCCGGTCAATGCGGTCAATTTTCAAATTACGGTCGACCATTTGTCCTTACTTCAGGAAAATGTAAAGTCGATACAGTGCCGAGTGGCAGATGAAAAGATCCGATTTGCCAGATTCCGCCCTTTTCCTTTCTGGAAAAGAGTGCATGATTCATTTATTGCTAATTAAGGAGATAGATTCACCTCATGTCAAATCAAAACTTTTCTTTGACCTGGTCGGTTTTTGAAGAGGATTCTGGCTCTTTATTGCGAGAGTTTCTCAGCAAATGCGATATTTCAAAACGAGCATTAACGGATATTAAGTTTAAAGGTGGATATATCCAGTTGAACGGCGAAGAAGTAACCGTAAGGGAACGGATTGAAACGGGCGACATCGTCACCGTCATATTTCCGCCGGAGCAGGCAAGCGAAGGTCTTTTGCCGGAACCCATCCCCCTGAATGTCAGATATGAAGATGAGTTTGTATTGGTGGTGGCCAAGCCCCCTTCCATGAATACCATTCCTTCCCGCGAGCATCCCAACGGCAGTCTGGCGAATGGCCTGGCGGGTTATTATAGGAAGACGGGAATACAGGCGACGATCCATATAGTTACACGTCTTGACCGGGACACATCCGGTTTGGTTTTAATTGCCAAGCACCGGCATATCCATCACCTTTTAAGTGAACAGCAAAAATCAGGACAGGTTAAACGGAGATACCAAGCCGTAGCTGAAGGAATCGTTGAAGGACCTGTAGGAGAGATAGTGGCGCCAATCGGACGAAAATCGACCAGCATCATTGAACGGGAAGTCAGGGAGGATGGCCGGTATGCCTGTACCCTATTTAAGGTATTGGCACACACAGAGTCCTATACATTCCTTAATTTGGAACTCCAAACAGGGCGTACACATCAAATCAGGGTCCATATGGCGCATATTGGTCACCCGCTGGCTGGTGATGATTTATATGGAGGGAACAGGAGAGGTATCCCTCGCCAAGCCCTTCATTGTTTTGAATTGAAATTTTTACATCCTTTCACCAAGAAGATGATGTTGTTTCAAGAAGAGTTACCAGAAGATATGACCCGTTTGCTCGAGGGAAGTAAAGGATGGGATTCCTGACTTTATATCCGGACCGCATTAAAACGAATTCAAGATTATGAAAAAATCCATAGACGAAAAAAAACTCACCAAGATGGCGAGTTTTTTTGGTTAATCAAAAGATGTCCTGAATTTTTCCGCTATATATGGCATGGAAGAAGGCACCTCTTGAAGATCCATTTCGGGATAACGGACAGCCGTCAATTTTCCACCGAAGACGCAGCCTGTATCAATATTATATGTATGATTGACTCGTCTTGCTTCAGGGACTGGTGTATGTCCATATACGATCCATGTTTCCCCTTTGTATGATTGTGCCCAGTCTTTCCTTACCGGAGACCCATCGGGATGTTTAGAGCCATTGATATCACCATAGAGGACAAAGGTTTTTACCTTATTGCTATATTGGCCAATATAGTCACTGCGAATTCCTGCATGGGCAATGATCAATCGCCCTTCATCAATGAGTTGATAAAGTGGGGAACGTTCATACAGATCCATGAATTTTTTTCGGATCTTCTTCTGCTCCCGAATGTTCAGTGATTCATATTCAGCTACAGTAGTCTCTAAACCGTGTGATATTTGAACTTTATTGCCTGAAAAATAACGATACAATTTATTGCAGTGGTTACCTGGGGCATACCTTGCTATATTTTGGTTAATGACTAATTCATGGACAACCTCTATTACTTGAAGGGAGTTGGGGCCGCGATCGGTTAAATCCCCTACAAAGCCGAGAATCCTTCCAGAGGGATGTACAGGAAACCCAGTCTCCCATGTATAGCCCATTTTTTCGGTCAGCTGCCTGAATTCAGCGAAACATCCATGAATGTCCCCTATGATATCGATGTTCATTTGACACACCCTTTGTTTGTTTTGTATATGTTTATGGTATTAGTATAGTATTATTTAAAAAAATAAAATATAAACGAGGAAATGAAAAAATATGTTTTAGGAGGTGTATGGTTATGGAGGAGATGAAGGAGCGGGAGAGTAGTCAAATGAATAACGAGCTTTTGCTTGAAGCGCTTAAAACGGAAAGTCTAGATCAGTTTCGTACGGAGTTCCTTGAAATGCATCCATATGATCAAGCTCAATTTTATACAAGCTTGTCAGATGAATTCAGATCCGTCGTTTACACATTTTTGTCACCGGAAGAAATGGCGGACCTTTTTGAAAATATAGAAATAGATGAAGAGGATTACGAAAGCCTGTTGGCTGAAATGAATCCTTCTTACGCAGCCGATATGCTTTCCCATATGTATGCGGATGATGCGGCTGACGTCCTGAATGAAATCAATGATGAGCAGGCCGTCAGCTATTTGACCATCATGGATGATGAAGCGGCAAGTGAAATCCAGGAGCTTCTGAACTATGAGGAATCTACGGCAGGAAGTATCATGACGACAGAATTCATTGCCATTGAAGCAAATGAAACCGCTCGATCAGCCATGCGGATCTTAAAAAGGGAAGCTCCGGAAGCTGAAACGATTTATTATGTGTTCGTTACCGATCAGGATAAGAAGCTGCTTGGTGTTTTATCGCTGAGGACATTGATCATTGCTGATGAAGAAGCTTTAATCGGTGAGTTAATGGATGACAGGGTAGTTTCTGTACCTGTATCTGAAGACCAGGAAGAGGTGGCACGAAAAATAAGGGACTATAACTTCCTTGCCGTGCCGGTCGTCGATTTCCAAAACCATTTGTTAGGGATTATAACGGTTGATGATATCATTGATGTCATGGATGAAGAGGCATCCGATGATTATTCTAAATTGGCAGGTATCTCTGACCTTGATCATGTTGATAAGAGTCCATTTTCCGCTGCAAAAAAAAGGCTGCCATGGTTGGTCATCCTCTTGTTTTTAGGCTTGCTGACTGCGAGTTTGATCGGCCGATTCGAAGAGACACTAAGCCAAAAAGCGATTCTTGCTGTATTTATTCCATTGATTGGCGGAATGGCTGGAAATACAGGAACACAAGCATTGGCAGTAGCGGTCAGAGGAATCGCAACAGGTGAATTAGAACAGGAAAGCAAGTGGAAACTGGTCCTTCGAGAGGCTGGAACTGGCCTTATAATTGGCCTGACATGCGGAATTGCCATCATTTTCATTGTCTATTTTTGGCAAGGTGATTTAATGCTAGGATTATTAGTCGGTATTTCCATTTTCATAACTCTAATCGTTGCCACACTTGCCGGTTCAATCGTCCCGCTTCTCATGCATAAAATGAAAATCGACCCAGCGGTAGCTTCAGGTCCTTTCATTACAACAATCAACGACCTTATCAGTATTCTTATTTATTTTGGATTAGCAACATTATTAATGGGCTATTTACTATAAGCCAAAGGTGGCCCTCTTGGAGGGCTATTCCCACAGGACTTAAGAAAACGGTGTTTTTATCAAAGGAATTTTGATATACTATCATTAGTAGCAGGTACTAATAACTTGTATTAAAAATAGGAGGTCACAATACGATGACTTTTTCATTAGAGGGAAAAACGTTTGTCATAATGGGTGTAGCGAATAAAAGAAGTATTGCATGGGGAGTTGCCCGTTCCTTACATAAAGCAGGTGCAAAGCTGATATTCACTTACGGAAAAGACCGTACGGAAAAAAGCGTTAGAGAACTATCTTCTACATTGGAAGGGGAGCCTTCCGCCATTTTACAATGTGATGTAACGAAGGATGAAAGCATTGAAAAATGTTTTGCGACGATTAAGGAAGAAACAGGTATCATTCATGGCGTGGCACACAGTATCGCATTTGCTAACAAGGAAGAGCTGGATGGTGAGTTCGTCAACACGAGCCGTGAAGGGTTCTTGCTTGCCCATAATATCAGTTCATTCTCTTTGACGGCTGTAGCTAAAGCGGCGAAGGAAATCATGCCGGATGGTGGCAGCATTGTCACAATGACGTATCTTGGCGGTGAACGGGTCATGCCAAATTATAATGTAATGGGAGTGGCCAAGGCCTCACTAGAAGCCAATGTCCGTTACCTGTCAAGTGATCTTGGCAAAGATAACATCCGAGTGAATGCAATTTCAGCCGGTCCAATCCGTACCTTATCCGCTAAAGGTGTCCGTGACTTCAATACGATTTTAAAGAAGATTGAGGAAGAAGCACCGCTCCGTCGTACAACGACTCCGGAAGAAGTAGGGGATACGGCAGTATTTTTATTAAGTGACATGTCCCGCGGAATTACCGGGGAAAATATCCATGTGGATTCTGGTTATCATATAATTGGATGACAGTAAATGAGGGGGCCGATATCGGTCCCCTTTTTTTGTTGATTGTCCACTATGCAGGTATGAACTGCTACATCTTCGATTATTATCTTTCCGATTTTTTCATCTTCAAATGTTTTATTTTCTCCGCTAATCCCCAACATACTTAAGTTTGGTTAGTGTCCTTTTTTGAGGAGCGGCACATCTCCAGCATAAAGAAGGGTGAATCTCATATAAATGATACATAGAGCTGATATTCATTGTTTGCGAGAATCGGAAAAACCCTGCTTTCAACCCTATTCGTGAAAAAGAAGGAGGGGAATCATGGACGTGAAGAAAGTTGGTATGCCTTGTGCTGCTGGAAAACAAACCGTACACAATTCGCTGAAGAGACATATTAATTTGAATGAAAAAAATATCAGCACTTCATATACTGCCGAGGAATTGGTGGAGCTATTGTCCCGGCTTCCGGCCTTTGCACCTAAACCTGTTTGTAAGTTCATCATCAATGACCGTACACTGTTTGGGAAATTGGAACAAAAAAAAGAATCCAGTTTGTTCATAAGGCATAAATTCGGGAAAAAAGTTGTCCAATACCATATGGAGCAGCTGCAGTCTGTGGATATCCTGAAATATTAAGGAGGGTTTTCATGTCAGAGAAAAACGGCGATAAGGAATCCAAACCACTTTTATATGTCGATCAAGCTAAAATATCAGATCAGCGTGGGAATATGCAAAGTGATTTTCGAACGAAAAAAGCTACACCTAAAGACAGCGTTGAGCCTGAACCCGAACTACAGGAAGCCGAGCAAAAAGAAGAAAAAATCGAAAAAGTCAAACGGGAATTCGGTGTTTATGATGCCATGAAGGAAATTGAAAAAGAGATTACGGGATTAAGGAAAATCACCGAACAATATGTCCCTGAGCAAACTCCGGTTGAACAAATGGAACATCCTGAACAAATAGATCAAGAACAAGAAAAACCAGTTAAGAGAAAAAGGAAAAAGGTGGAGAAGAAAGAATCTTCCCGCGACATCATTTCTCGCCTATCCAATCATCAAGGTTTTCCAAAGCCGTTATGTGAGGCTATTGTTAATGGAAAAACGATTCAATTTCATGTGTTGGGAATAAAGGGGGAATCAGTGAAGATTAAAAGAGGAAACCATATTCGTTTTGTGGGCCTGCCGGATATCATCGATGCCAAAATAATTGAAGAACCCAAGTGAAGGAGCAATATTAAATGTTTCCCCCACAAAATGAATTTACCTTATTTATAATATTAGGCTTGGCTTCCTTCAGACTGACACGCTTGATCGTTTTCGATAAAATCTTGGAGCCGCTGCGCCGCCCCTTTTTTAAAGAGATAGAGGAAAAAAATGAAGAAGGGGATGTGGAAATATTTTTAATGCCCAAGGAGAAGGGCCTGCTTGGCTGGATTGGACAATTGCTAAGTTGTTTTTGGTGTGTGGGAGTCTGGGTAAGCCTTTTTCTGGTTTTCCTTTATATCCAACATTGGTTTATTGGCGAAGTATTGATATTAATCCTTGCCGTAGCAGCAGTTGGCGCAATCATTGAGGTCATAATCAGCAAAATTATGGACATTTGATTGGAAACAACTTGTCTCTTCGTTCATATAGTATGGTATAGATCTAAAAGGAGGAGTCATAAATTGAATCAGAAACAGAATCCATGGGCTTATGCAAAACCGATTAAAAAAGATCAACCGGTCAAAATCAAGAAAGACTGTGGCTGTAATAATAACAATAAAAATAAAGGCTATTGAGGGGAAAAACCTTTCCATTTCGGAAAGGTTTTTTTATTTCCTAATCCTACCATTCATAAAAAAACCGTTAAACAAGAAAATAACAATAGAACGATAAATTAGGATGTGAATCTATGTTCAGACAAGGAAGATATTTTAAGGGCAGCTTGCTGGTTTTTATGGTTGTTTTGTGTGTACTTACTGGATGCAGCAATAAGAATGATGGAAAAACGGAGAATTTAGCAATGATTAAACGTACGAATCCTGAACCGATGGATATCATTAATGGGATGGATGAGAAGGATGAAAAGGGACTGATCTCAAAGGTCAAGGAAACAGTTGCTAATGAAGACACCATCTATGACGTGATCGTCGTGAAAAACGAAAAAAAGATTATCGTCGCTTATAAAGTGAAGCACCTGCAACGTTTTCATATGAAGAAAATTGAAAAGACTGTGACTGAAAATCTGGAAGAGAAGTTTCCCGAAAATGATTTTATCGTATCAAGCGATTATAAAATATTTTTGGAATCTGTAAGATTGAACGAGTTACTCAAAGAAAAAGATGTACCCGAGAAAAAGGCAAGGAAGAAGTTCAAAGAAATTGAAGAACTTCAAAAAGAATTAATTTAGAAGAGAGGTTCAGCTATGAGCGGCAAGGAGAAAACGACCCCACAGCAGAATGCGTATCAAGAGCTCCAAGGGAAGCATGAAATTAAAAGACCAATAGTGAAGAATTGTTTGAAAGCCTTTTTAGTAGGTGGTATTTTCTGCATAGTGGGACAAGCCATTTCCTACTTCTATATTTACTTTTTCAACTTTACGGAACAGACAGCCGGAGGTCCTACAACTGCCACCATGGTGTTCCTGGCTCTTTTGATGACCGGTTTCGGATTTTACGACCGCATTGGCCAGTTTGCTGGGGCAGGGAGTGCCGTCCCTGTTACAGGATTCGGTAACGCAGTCATTTCGGCAGCAATCGAACATCGGACGGAAGGTTTTGTACTTGGTGTTGGATCCAATATGTTTAAATTGGCCGGATCTGTCATTTTATTTGGAGTATTTTCAGCCTTTGTCGTGGCGTTGATAAAAACAATTTATCAAATGATTGGGGGCTAAGCAGTGTTAAAGGGAGAACAAACATGGATGTTTACCAATAAACCGGTCATCTTGGAAACAGGGGTAACAGGCGGGCCATTTGAAGCAAATGGAGAAATCGCGGGTGATTTCGATATCCTATACGACGATTTGTGGATGGAGCAGGAATCATATGAGAAGGCACATCGACATTTGATGGAAAAAGCGGTTGAGCTTGCATTGGAAAAAGGTAAGCTCAACAAGGAACAGGTACAATTTTTTTTGGCGGGCGATTTAATCAATCAGGTTACACCTACAAGCTTTGCAGCCAGAACTAATGGAATTCCATATTTCGGCTTGTTTGGAGCCTGTTCCACTTCAATGGAAGGGCTTGCTCTGGCTGCCTTCATCACTAATTATGGCGGGGCTAACTATGTGTTGACAGGCGCCTCGAGCCACAATGCAGCTGTTGAAAAACAATTTCGCTATCCAACTGAATATGGAGGGCAAAAACCACCTACAGCCCAATGGACGATAACAGGAGCGGGGGTGGCGCTGGTTGCTCCTGATGGAAGCAAGCAAGGGGAATTTCCCCATATTGTCTCGGCCACTATCGGAAAGGTCATTGACATGGGATTGAAAGATCCTTTCAATATGGGGGGAGCGATGGCCCCGGCTGCCGTCGATACGATACTTGCCCATTTCAAAGATACTGGTTTGACCCCGGATGATTATGATTTCATCATTACTGGTGATTTAGGTCAAATAGGGAGGGAGACAGCCATTGACTTATTAAAGCAAAAGGGCTGTGACATCAATCAGGAAAAGTTCAAAGATTGCGGATTGATGATTTTTAAAAAGGATCAGCCTGTTTTGGCTGGCGGGAGCGGTGCGGGATGTTCGGCAGTGGTTTTATACGGTCATATATTAAATGAGATGATTTCTGGTAAATATAAAAAAATCCTGCTTGTCGCAACAGGAGCATTATTGTCACCACTTTCCGTGCAGCAAAAAGATACGATTCCGTGCATTGCCCATGCGGTGGCCATTGAATATGGGATGAATTCATGAAAAAGGAGAGATTTCGATGTTAGCAATGTTTTTTTGGGCCTTTGTCATCGGTGGCTTGATCTGTGTCGTCGGCCAGCTTCTTTTCGATGTTGCTAAGCTGACACCAGCACATACGTTAAGCTTGTTCGTTGTAATAGGAGCTGTTCTTGGCGGATTTGATTTATATGAGCCGCTTGTTGACTTTGCTGGTGCTGGAGCAACGGTACCGATCGTTTCGTTTGGGAACTCGCTGGTGAACGGGGCGATGATGGAATCGGAAAAACATGGGCTCGTTGGCGTACTGACAGGTATGTTTGAAATTACTAGTTCCGGTATCTCTGCTGCAATCGTCTTTGGATTCATCGGAGCTTTGGTTTTCAGACCAAAAGGATGAAATAAGCGGAAATAGGCAGCCTGGACTAGGACATGGCCTATACATATTTGTCCAGACCTACATATGTTATCAGTAAGCTTTAGCGAGAGCGAGGTGATATGTATGTTTGGTTTTGGTGGCTACGGTTGTTGTGGCGGCAGCGGTTATGGATACGGCGGCGGTTATGGCGGAGGATACGGTGGCGGCGGTTCCACTTTTGCGATAATCGTTGTATTGTTTATCCTATTGATCATTGTAGGGGCTTCTTTCTGCTAAGGAAAATGGAATAGGCAGAAGAAGCCTATTCCATTTTTTTTTGTTTGGGCCTAGCACTATTTTTCTGATAATGCCATAGGATAGGTACAGAAAAGGGAGGGGCTTAGGTATGGATAATAACTTTTTTAAAAACATAGAAGGTAAAACGGGCGTAAATATGAAAGATGTATTAGAATTGGCAAACTCGCTGCAAGGAGCCAATTTCAAAGATGAAACAACTGTTAGAAATGTCATTAAGCGTGTTTCAAAAATAGCGAACAAACCGGTCAATAAGGAAACGGAAGATAAAATCGTCCATTCCATCGTAGCTGAAGGGAATAAGCTGGATTTCGGTACTATTTCTAATATGATAAATAAAAAGTGAAAAAAGGCCTGCTATCATGCAGGCCTTTAGACTGCAGACAAACTTGAAGAAAAGCGAGTTTGTCTGCAGTTTTTTTAAAAAAAGTTGTAGTTGATTCCAGAAATTTGCCGACTGTCTGCCAAGCCTCCTCGCGTAAGCATCTAGCGGTGTCCCGGCAAGCCCGTTTTACAGCAGGAGTGTCGCAAATTTCTTCATTTTAGTAAGGGTTTCATAAAACAGTAAAAATCCGTAAAGTATAAACTAGTCTTAAACATGGTTCGGGAAGAGACCATTCCTAACCCCATCTTGTTTTATCCTTCCATTTCCTAAGATGGATAGCATCAGCTTTTGGTCAAAGCTTCAGAAAACGTGATGGATGGGCGGTCCGTCCGCGTCTAGTTTGCAGGATGGAAAGGTAAAGGTCCTTTTTAGCCCTGGTTGCCGCTACATAGAGCAATCGTCTTTCCTCTTCAAGAGGGGAAAGTTCCCCTTTCCGGTAAGATTCAAGTGCGAAATCATGAGGAATGCTGCCATCGACAGCAGCAAGAACATATACGGTGTTATATTCAAGCCCTTTGGAACGGTGTATGGTGGTAAGCTGTATGGCATCCTTAAAATGTTTCGATAGCTGTTTAATCTCTTGGACCATCGCAGTCATATGATCGACATGTTCAATGAAAGCGGCGACGGTGGGAAAACGATTTGCTGCCACCTTTAAGTCACGGATGTCATCGGACCCTTTTTCCAGGTTCGCATCATTTCCGCGTTTTTTTACATATTCCTGGTAGCCTAAATCTTTCTCGATGATTTCTAAAGCTACGAGTGGGGACATAATTTTTAAAGAGCGGATCTGTCCTGGAATCGTTTTTAATTTTCGTTCTTGAAAAGCATGTCCTGTCTTTACAAAAGCAAATGCATCGATAAAATCACAATCCTGCAATATTGTCATTGCTTTTAACTCCTGTAATATACTTTGCTTTAAGAATAAGGAGGAAAGGACATCAGATGCTGCCTTGCTGTCATGAGGAAACAAACTCAAGCGCATAAAGGCAAGCATGCCGCGGATGACCCTGCGCTGATAAAACGAATCCGCATCCTTTTCAATGACGAATGGCAGGTTGGAAGCGGCTAGCCGTTCAAAAATGGCCCTGGACATCGTGTGTGTCCTGTACAATACTGCAAAGTCCCCAGGGTTTGCTCCCTTGGATATTTTCTCTTGGATATCGGATACAATCATCGTTGCTTCCAATTCCTCATCATAAGGATAAAATAAAACAGGGGGATTTCCTGAATCATGCTGTGCCCTCATCTTTTTCTCCATCCGGTTCTGGTTGCGCTTGATCAATCGGTTCGCTGTAGCGACAATTTCATGGGAAGAGCGGTAATTCTCCGTCAGCTTCACAACTTGGGATTGAGGGAAATCATGATTGAAGTTCAAAATATACTTTGGATCGCTTCCCCGGAATGAATAGATGGATTGATCATCATCTCCAACTGCACATACATTTTTTGATTCAGCAGAAAGGAGTTTTATCAATTCATATTGAACTTTATTGATATCCTGAAACTCATCTACCAAAAAATAGTTAAACCTTTGCTGATATTTCTTTAAAAAATCCGGGTGATTTTTTAAAAATACATAACAGCCTACAAGCATATCATCAAAATCATACTTCCCTGTTTGCTGTTTATATTCTTCATATTTCTTATATAAAAATAAACACGATTTCTCCCAATCGTCCTTAGGGTGAATATCTTCTGGAAAGGCCAAAGAGTTTTTCCAAAGCCCGATTTGTTGAAGAGCTTGATCATATGCAAATTCCTTATCATCAAGTTCCAATTCCCTTCCAGCCTGTTTTAATACCTTTTCTTTTTCCCACTCCCACTTCAATAGGAAATCGCGCTGCCATTTGGCTGGTTCATGGAAAATCAGGATTTTATAAAAGATGCTATGAAAGGTCCCGCTAACGATTTGAGAAACAAGGGAAGGCGTCATATGGGGATAGCCGAGCAGACGCTGCTGCATTTCCTTTGCGGATTTCGCCGTAAATGTTACAAGCATGATACTTTTTGGATCAATTTTTTTCACTGTAAGCATATAGGCAGTGCGTACCGTCAATACGCGGGTTTTCCCGCTGCCTGCTCCTGATAGGACGAGAATTGGACCATCGATCGTCATTACCGCCTTGAGTTGCTCTGCATCGAGTACAACCCCTGATGAGGATAATTCTTGAAAGTATGGTTCCTCTGATTGTGCCAGACCATATGGTTTATCTGAATATTTCGGATTGCCGGTTATGGGCCGGCTTTTAAGGAAAGGTTCTGTAATGGTTTTTGTTTCCGTAATGGTTCGTGATGTTGGAATCCTAAATCCATTTTGTTCCATATATTCTAAGGGCTTATCTTCATTTATTGATTCTGAAATTGGCATTTCACAGGGTCCCTGCGATGGGTCGCTATGATAAAAATAAGGTGTCTCATGGATTCCAATAAATAATTTCACTGGTTTATGACAAATGATACAAGAAAGCTGATCACGTTTTCCTTTTTCAAAAAGTGTCTGCAGCTCACCAGCTGAAACGGTATGTAAATGTACGATTTCATTGCCAGATTTTGCTTGATTCATATAAATGGATACCTCTAATCTATTAAAAATATCGGCAATACTCATCATACCAGAAGATTAGGAAAAAAGAATGCGGAAATCATGTTTAAATTATTGTTCCGGATGGGTAAATAAATGACAACATAACTATTTAAATATAAGGAGGGGTTACTATGGGATATATAGCACCTGTCACACAATTTGATTATATTCAATATGCCAACCGGACGGTCGAAGCTGCAGAGAAAGTAAGAATTGTTAAAGGTACTGACCCCATTCAACCTATCCGTTTTGATCAGGTGTTGGAAAGGGAAAGCATTGGAGGATTACTTCGAATTCAAGATAATGATCGGGTAAGTACATATGGAGCAGTCACATATAAATATCAAATGGGCATGAGGGTCAGTGAAGATTCATCGGCTGGAATGACAGGAAAAGGCAGGTTCATCAACGAAATTGTGTAGTTCCTCCAGAAAGACAAAAGAGGACACGTGAAGTGTCCTTTTTGTGCTGACTTCTTAAAGAATGTCTATTTCCACGATTAGGGCTAACAATAGTTGCAATAAAAGTTGGATGTTTAGAGCGATTTGTGCATCAGTTGTTGTAATGTCGATATCACGGCTGTTTTCAACAATTGTTTTTTGGCGCGTGATTTGTTTAACATTAGAAGATTGGATTAATTGTTGAGTGATCTTATCAGCATTATCAGCATCTGCAACGGAAATGCTTACGATGACCGCAATTGCAGCTTGTAGGGCAGCTTGTAGTGAGAGGGCCGCTTTAACATCCGTTGAAGTGATATTTACATTACAAGAATCTTTAATGTAAATAAGTTCTTCAGAAAGCTGAACTTGATTATTATCCTGTCTTGCATCTTGGTCAATCTTTGTGTCATCGTCGTTACAGAATCCTGAAAGGGGATGTCTGGAAGCGGAATCTAGAGCCGACCATGACCTTTCAGAGTCATCATGTGTGTTACAATTGCTACGATATACATTTTGGTTCATGTTGTTTTTTCCTCCTTAGGTTTTATTCCCTATTAAAATATGCTTTGATGGTTAATCGGGTTGGACGAATAAATCAGTTCATTCGTCTATTTTTTAAATACTTAGAGAAAGTATTAGTGTGTGGGGGATGAATAATAAAGAAGCTGGAGCTTTAGGAATGAAATGCAAGTGCTGCTATGTCTCGGTTTACTTATTTCTCGCCAGCAAGTAAGGTGATTAGGTGATATGGTGCGTCATTTATTTTTGGAATCCGTGAATTTGTTGTGAATGGAATTTGTAACTGGATTAACATCATGTTCCGTGATGTTCTTTTCTTGGTTTATGATTTTTTGTGATTGCTCTTGTAAATAACGAACGGTTTCTTTAAGGTTGTTTCTCTCTTTTTCAGTTAGATCGACCTTTTCCTTTTTGAAACCATGTTTTCTCAAAGTCCTCGAAACCAGAAGCTCCATCAGTCTTTTTTGAGACTCATCCAGGTTAAAATCATTGTTACCCATAAAATTTTCCCTCCTTCTTGCTTTCTATATATAGACTATGTATTTTTGATGAGATTGCCATTGAACGGAAATGGTTTTTTTCATAAAACGATAATTTAAGTCCATGAACGAACAAAAAAAGCTGTCCAATCAGAAGACTGAAAGGACAGCTTTTTTATATCAAAAAATGGTTTTCTTCATCGTATTATGAGGAATGCCAGCATCCATGAATTCGTCGGAAACGATCTCATAACCTAATTTTGAATAAAAAGGGATGGCATGCACTTGGGAATCAAGCTTTAATTGAGGCACTTCCTGCTGGGTTGCGTATTCCTCAATAGCATTCATGATCATGGCGCCGGCACCATTCTTACGGCCCGATGACAGTACACAAATGCGCTGTACTTTACCGATGTTGTCAATGATCCTGAAGCGGCCAGCACCGATTGGCTGATGCTGCTCATCATATAAAACGAAATGTGTGGAATCTTTTTCATATTCATCGATCTCTTCTTCAAGAGGGACGTTTTGTTCTTGGACGAACACTTTTTTTCGAATCATATATGCATTTTCAAGCTCTTGGCTGTTCTCTGCGATTTTTACAAACACGAAATCATTCAGCTCCTAATCTGAATGTTTCATATACGGTCCATGCCCCGTCTTCAAGTTGATACAGCAAGTGAACTCGCTTAACTTCTTCTTCATGGCTGATGTCAAGCATGCTTAATTGGCCTAAAACATCAGAATGCTCATTATCGGATAAATCTTGAGCGATGGTAATATGCGGGACAAATGCATGTTCACTTTCACTTTTGATGAAGTCTTCATTGTTAAGTGCATCATGAAGCTCTTGAAGCCCTTCGGATAATTCCACTTTGAAATAAATAGTATTGCTTACGGGTTGGAAAGACTTCGTTTTCGTTACGCTCATCGTAAAAGGCCTGCACTTTTGAGCAATGCCTTTTAATTGTTCCGCGATTGTTGAAATTTCCATATCCGTCGCTTCGAACGTTGGTTTAAGCGTCAGATGCGGTGGTATGAAAGCATATTTCGTATCATACCGTTTGCGATAGGAGTTAGCTAAATCTTGAAGTTTTTTTGAAGGGAAAATTGCAACACCATATTTCATAAATAAAACCTCCTGATATTTTTTTTTATTGTTGCATTATAGTTGGATATGTTTTTACTTGAAACCATCTAAAGAGATGATTTCGAGTATATTAGAACATTTCCAATAGTGCTCGTTTTAAATCTGCCTGCCAATATTTCCAGGTATGATTACCTTCAAATTCTTCATAGAAGCAAGGAAATCCTTTTTGGTTTATTAATTTATGCAATTCCCTATTTGGTTCTATGAAGTTTGCCTTGTTGCCATCCGTCGTCGGAACATCTGTTTCACCAGTCCCGATCACATGATAAAGTTCGAGGAGATGCGGATCCTCAAAATTACGTACAGCGTCCATTACTGCTTCATTGGCAAGTGGCGACTGCATGATGCATTTCCCGAAAGTATGCGGGTACTGCAAAGCGGCCAATAAAGAAACTGTACCCCCAAGAGAGTCACCTATCAAAGTTCGACCATGTCCCATTTGATAGGTTGGGAATTCATCATCTAAAAACGGGACAAGTTCATGGGCAAGAAAACGTATGTATGCAATGTGCTGTTCCCCGTCCGGATGATATTTGCGCCTGCGGTCAAAGCGGTCTTTATAGGGAATGCCGACAATGATGATATTCTCGATCTCATCGTTCCCTAACAGCTCATCTGCTACCCGGCCAATTCGGCCCATTTGAAAATAATCACGGCCATCCTGAGCAATCACAAGCGAATATTTATACAATGGCGAAAAATTAGCAGGCAAGTAAACATGCAGTTCCAATTCTTCTGCTAAAGCTTCGCTTTTAAACATGTACTCTTTAATTGTGCCTTTGCGTAAACTCATTTTCCCGCACCTCAATGATAAATAATAATGAAAAACAACTTACATGATTATTTTAGCATAGCCTTGCGACTTTTTCCCGTGACAAGAATTTAGAATATAAAATTTTCGTTATATTTTCTAAAAATTTAAATTATAAGGTGCTATAATAAAAGGATATAGAAAAATAATACAAAAAAGGTGGCGAATAAAATGGCAGATGTACACGTACACAGCAGGGAAGTAACAAAGGCGGCTAAACGAACATTATTAGAGCGCGGTGTCAGTGTGGAGGCAATTGCAAAAATCGTTTATGAATTGCAGTTCCCGTACAAAGCTGATCTTAAGCTGGAGGAATGCATCCACAGTGTTGAGCGTGTCCTGTTGAAAAGGGAAATTCAACATGCCATTTTAGTCGGTGTGGAGCTGGATAAACTGGCAGAGCAAAAAAAACTATCAGAACCCCTGCAATCGATTGTTGAATCAGATGAAGGGCTATTCGGAGTGGATGAAACGATTGCCTTTGGTGCAGTTCTCGGTTACGGAAGCATTGCTGTAACAACCTTTGGCCATTTGGATAAAAATAAAATAGGCGTCATACACGAACTTGATAAGAAGCAAGAAGGAATCGTGCATACCTTCCTGGATGATATCGTTGCAAGCATTGCCGCGAGTGCCGCCTCAAGGTTAGCTCATCGTCTGAGAGATGAAGAGGAATCGTTAACTGAACAGGAAAAGGACATCCAGGAAGAAGAAGAGTTAATAGGTTGAACCTTGAAGAGCAATCTTCAGCCAGACCTGTAAAACCTGGCCTTAATGAGGCGGGCAGAAAGGATGTTGGCTACTTTAAATGTCCGTTTTGTCTGCCTTAGAAAACAGAATGCGTGAATATGGCCTGGATAAATTTCAAGCACCTGGATTTTCCGTTGCGTAATCTTACCTTGTTCGGAGAGATAAATTATTTCTAATGGAGCATTTTCTTCCATATGTTTACGAAGTATATATTTCATTCCCAGTCACTCCTTTGCTGACTTGCTTGCTATCATTATATTCGAACATATGTTTTATATGCAAGTGAAAAGGGAACGTTAGTTCGTTTTTTGTGATGAGAAAAACTTTTTTAATATAATGCGTTGAATTTTTAACAAAATAACAAATTATGTACTTTAAGTACCTTACTAATTAGTCATTACATACGACAAGTTAGCTCATTGGGAGATCACTTCCTTGACGGGGAAGGCTAGTCAGGTTTCACTCTACATAGCACTAACAATTTCAAGTTAATGAAGCTTACGAGATGTGAAGTTGCCATGTATCGACACTATTAGTTCAAGCCTTAACGACTTTACCAATATAAACTTCTGAATCACTTTTCTTTCTATTCCAAGAAGGGGGAGGTGATTTTTTGTTGATTTGATTTGCTTTAAAAAATAGTTTATATGATCAGGAAATAGAAGGATTAAGGGAGACAACTCTCAGTGGTTGCAAAGAGCCTTTTAATGGACTGAGGAAGAAGGAATGACTCAAGTAAAGATATCTTACCCCGAGGATGCTCAATGGTTTTCTATAAGGGTACTCCGTCAACGTCTATTCATCCCGCTTTGTTCGGGATTGTGAAGGGTAGTAAATGTTTTATAACTTCTTCTATAAGCTCTTCAACTTCACCTTCTGACCTTTTTTCTAACGGTCCTCGCTGAAGTACAATAGCTGTTTCTTCATCAATCAAAACTGAAGTGCATTATACCTCATCTCATTGTCAGATGGAGAAGAGAGAATCTGTTTCCACGATTAACATCCACAAAAATCCCTTCCTTATTATTAGTTTCTTAGAATAAATTTTTGTTCATCTATAAAAGAATGGAAGTTTGGCGACATTTGGATATCCATTTTTATAAATACATTGAGCGTCGAGTACAGCACTCAAGGTAACCTTGTTTACGTTAGGTAAGTGAAACCTGAAAAGGGTCTCAAGAGTCATTACATGCTAGGTAGGTGCTGATAAGGGGGAGCTAGGTGAGTTTTACCATCTAAGGGGAATCAAAGGCGGATGGAGCAATTAGGGTCTGCAATCCTTTTTTTTATTGGATTTGTTAACTTTCATTGTTAATTTTTGAACAAATAAAAGAGGCCACTTATTGTGTTCTTCTTTAGTGTTTCTTCATGATCTAGCTTACCTGATAGTTTGTGTTTGAAAAAAGTTAAGAAGTTAACTTTCTAATATTACTTCACCCCTTTTTGTTAACAACCAACCTTCTTAAAAACGGTATATTAACCAGTAGATTTTTGTTGTTTTAATTAGATATATTTTTACTTTTGTACCATATTGTACAAACACCTTTTCTTTTAATGAATAAAATAACCAGAAAATAAAAAAAGAAAAAGGTGATTATAATTAAAAATCATTATTCTATTTCACATTGTAATTCCTTTGTAGACTCCACATATCTTAATAAGAAATGTGATCAAAAGAAACCGGATGATTGTCATAGCTGCCATAAGAAACACAATGACTGTATTTGTCACCAAAAGAAACCGGATGATTGTCATAGCTGCCATAAGAAACACAATGTCTGTATTTGCCACCAAAAGAAACCGGATGATTGTCATAGCTGTCATAAGAAACACAATGACTGTATTTGTCATCAAAAGAAACCGGATGATTGTCACTGCTGTCATAAGAAACACAATGACTGTATTTGTGAGCAAAAGAAAGATGATGACTGTCATTTGTGCCATAAGAAACATAATGACTGTATTTGTCATCAAAAGAAACCGGATGATTGTCATTGTTGTCATAAGAAGCACAATGACTGTATATGCGATCAAAAGAAAACCGATGAATGTCATTTGTGCCAGAAGAAACATAATGCCTGTCACTGTGACTATATGAAACATAATCTAGTGAGAGCATCTGCGTTTAGGGCTAATAAGAACACACCACAACTTTACAAAGCAGCGGTTACTCCCTCCGTAAAAGTTTTATTCCAAACTGAACAGTTTGATTTAGCAGATGAATATAATCCGCACATATCAACATTTATTCCAACTAAGGATGGAATTTATGAGATAACAGCAAAAGTCTCGTTTTGTCCTTCAAAAAGTAAAAGCAATGATTCCTCAAAAAACAAAAAAGATAATTGCAAATGTGATTATTGCAGTAAAAATAGTTGCAACTGTGATTATTGCAGAAAACATCATTCTTCAAAAGACAAAAAAAAGAATTCTTCAAAAGAAGGATATGTCGCATCCATTTCCATTAACGTAAACGGAGATAATTTAGATATTGTTAATGACTTCTTGGAGAAATCAAGACCTATTGGACTATCGGTTACTACAATCCTTCAGTTACAAGCAGGAGATCGGGTACAAGTATTATTTAGCGCAGGTGCAAACGGAGAAATTTTAGCAGAAGCATCTTTAACAAACTTTCAGGCTGCTAGATTCCCTTCTCCAATGTAAAGATCTTTCTGCCTTAGTCTTAGATTGAGTAAATGGACATCATATTTGTTAATTAAAGTTGAGTAAACGTATGATTAGGAGCCTTGGATTCTCCTTGAAAAAGGTGAGGTGGATTCTATTCCGAGAAATTTTTGGGGGCAGATCGAACTTTCAGGGATTAACTCCTAAGACCACACTTTACGGAAAAAAACTTTTTTAGCAAAACTACTTGTTTTATTTTGAATACCACTATATAATAAATCTTGTTCAGAAAAGAAGTCAGCAACTAAGTAAGTTTTAAACCAAGCTCTATAGAGCTTGATTTACATACGACTTGTTAGCTCAGTGGGAGAGCACTTCCTTGACAGGGAAGGGGTCGTGGGTTCGAATCCCTCACAGGTCACTATAACAGAGCCTTGGTATCCTTGTGATATCAAGGTTTTTTCGTTGTAACAGGATATTAGTTTGAGATAATACAGATGAATTGGTGGCGAATTGGTGGCAAAAATCTTAAAGCGAAAAAAAGAGGTATTGTTTTAATTGATTCCCAATATTACTTCACTCACATTTTTTTTATTTTATTTCTTTATTTTTAAACAAGTTATCAAAGTGTTCTGCTGCTTTTTCATCAGCACTTTCTAGTGCATGACCGTAAAGATCCATGGTTGTTCCTATTTTTGAATGCCCTAGCCTAGCGCTAATTGTTTTCATATGGACCCCTTGGTTTATTAGTAGGGTTGCTGATGTATGTCTTAATTCGTGAAATGTTATCACAGGTAATTCATATTTTTTCAGACGTTTATTCCACCATCGAGTTATACTTTTAGGGTCCATTTGTTTGCCCATATCGGAGCTAAAGAGTAAGAAACGACTTCCTCCTTCCCAACTATCTCCAGCACGTAACTTCTGTCTAATCTTCATAGTTTTATAACGTTTAAGTTGTTCTATTACACTTTGTGATAGGGTAACGGTTCTAATGGAATTTCTTGTTTTTGGTTCCTTAAAAATGTAACCTTGTTCTTTTGTGTAGGCTAATGTTTGTTGGATATTTATTTTCCCTTTTTCTAAGTCAATATGATCCCATTCTAAACCAGCTATTTCTCCTCGTCGCATTCCCGTGGTTATTGCAAGGGTAACAATCACTTTCCACTTCATATCTTCTCTACTTAAATGGTTCATTAGCTTCCGAACTTGTTCTTCTGTAAAAACTCTACCTTCTCTTGATTGAACCTTCGGTTTTTTCACATTTTCAGCAGGGCTTTCCTTTATAACCTTCCATTCAACTGCACGTTTAAATATATTTCGGAAAATACGGTGGTGTTTTTCGACTGTTGCAGATGATAATGCACCCGGTTTTCCGTCACCTCTAGCTCCGTCTTCTTGTAGCTTATCTAAGAAATCTAAAATTTGCAGAGTATTGATTTTATCAATTTTCAAATGACCAAATTTGGGTAATATTCGTTTGTTTAGGAAAGTTAGGTATGTTTCATAAGTGGTAGCTCCTAATTGTTTTTTTGCATATTTACTTTTCCACTCTTCAACGAACTGAGAAAATGTCATTTTCTGTGGAGCAAAGTATTGTCTTGTTTCTATTTCGGCTACGAATTTTGCTAATTCTTTATTTGCTTCAGTTTTATTTTTACATTTTATTGTTTTCGTTTTTCTAATACGGTTACCTTCTGCATCTAAACCAAACGGTACAACAAGTCGAAAGGAATCCTTTCCACGCTTTTCTACGTATGCCATATTTAAATCTCCTTAATCTGATTTTTTTTCGCTTTTAGATACCCACTAATTCCCCAGGTTTTTTTTTCTAAGTCGAAGTTTCTTTAATAGTCAATATAGGTTTCTACTACAGTGCCTTGTATCTGATTTGGAATAAAGACCTATTCTGAAGTTTCAATTCAGTTATAAAGACAGCCAAAAGCTTAATGGCTACTGTTATTTTTCCCTTAACGTTTTTGGTTCTTAATTGGCTTTCGTGTTTTGATCGAAACCCAGAATAACTGTTTGCCGATATGATTCTTTTCCTCGCTCTTCTATACTTCCACGTCCCGCCATAATATTTTACTCCTCTCGGCTTTAATCTTTTTTCTTTTTTCAAACGGTTATTATAGGCCATTTCACAAATTGACATTTTACGCCCTGGAAGTACCGAGCAATACCGCTGCCGCTGGTGGGTTAATTCAAAGAAATGACCGCAGTATTCCAAAGTCTTGTTTCAGGTTGACTGCATATAGTTAACCCTTAAATAGAGATAGGTAGCATGGAGTAAATCAAAGTCAGATACAGTTACGCCTTCCTTTTTGGCTTTCCGTTAGCATGAGTGCCAATATTTACAACACCCCATATTGAGATCCTTTCTTTTCAAGGTACCCCATTTTACTTTTCTCCTTTCTGTTCTATCCATTTTCGAATTGTTACTTCCGCGTCTTTTGTTAATTCTGATATTTCGTTAATGCTTTTTCCTTCTTCATGTAATGTAAGAGCTTTTTTCTTTGCCCTTTTTAGTCGTTGGTTGAAAGTATTTTCACAAGTGCTCCTTTTCCGTCCTGGAAGAGGGGGACAAAATCTTCTCCCTTCATGAATCACTTCAAAAGGATGACCGCAAAGCTCACATCTTTTAAAAGATGAATCATTAAGCATAGCTTGACTGAGTTGATAATAAGCAATATCAAAAAGATCAGAAAAATTAAATTTTTGAATGATTTTACTATTAATCGGTTCCAATATCCTCTTGGGTCCTTTTTCATTCAGAAACACTGTTATTATTTCTGGTAATTTTTCAGCGAAACCGCCTCGTTCTTTAGGGATTTCAAGTCTTGAAAGTTCAGCTTCTAAATAATGTTTATATCTGTTTTCAAATTCCAAAATAATACTTTCGTTGTTTTCTTTTAAAGCGAGCCAGCCATTAAATATATATCGGTAAGAAGCTAATTTTAAGTATAAGGGCAATAGAAAAGAAAACTGTTTAAAAATGTAATTATTTTCAAAAACAGCATCCCATCCCATTGCTACAAACTGTCCCGTTGGAAGCCCAAAAATCTTACTAAATTCAAGTAATTTTTTATCATTAAATGGTTCTAGTTTTGCCAACTCTGTATAAAGAGCTTCCATATCTAAGCTATTGTTAATCGTTCTCGTTGCCTTTTCTTGAACTTTCGATAATTCCACACTAATGCCACCATGTTTTAATATTTCTTGTTCCTTTTCCTCCGGCTTTTTATAATTAATTTCTTCTAATTTCTTTTCCAAAATAGAAAGATCACTCTTGATTGAATATTCCTTTATTTCGCTATGGTATGGGAGGTGGTGTTCAACCACTTCACGTAAAATATAATTTTGCCATACTTCCGGAGAATGTTTTTTAATAGCCCGTCTATTTAGTTTTGCTAAATCATGTAAAACATAGCCAACATTCTCCGATTGAATAATTTGATAATTATCATAAACAATGATTTTAGTAAAAAGATTTTTTTCAATTAGATTCATCATCATCTCTCCTGTACCACATAAATTTATTTTTTTGAGTTGTTGATATAATTTCCTTGATATGTTAATTTTAATTTAACACAACAACAACATAAAATCAATATTTGTTGTGGTACTAAAAAGGAGGGTGTAAATGTTTAATCGTAATCAAGACATAAGAGAAGCTAAGGGGCCCATTCCAATTTGGGCTATCGCAGAGCGATTGGGTGTTCATGAAAATACGCTTCGTAACTGGATGAAGAAAGAAATGAACAGGAAACAAAAGATAAAAGTTATATCTGCTATTACGGACATAAAAAAGGAATTGGCTAACCAGAAAGAAGGTGTTCTTGATGAGTGAACGGAAAGCGATCGAGCGGCAGACAATAACTGTACAGGAAACTGCTGCTTATTTAGGAATTTCGAAAGATTTAGTATACGCGATGGCAAAAGCCGGAGAATTACCTGCAGTAAAGATTGGAAGGCGTATTTTGTTCAGAAAAGAGTCGCTAGATAGATGGATGCAAGCACAAGAAATGTAGATTAGGCAGTAAGTGATAGTGTACAGAGGGTTAATTCTCCGAATCTGTCGTCACCATTCAAACAATAACTAAAAAAGAAAGCGGACCTGAAAGCAAGTTATAGTGTTTTCTTTAAAAGGAAGGTGACTCAATGTCGGCAAATAACAATAAACAACAACAGTTCATCAATGAAAGGTGTGTAATTAAAATGAGGCTTAAAATTTTTCCTTATAATGCTCCAATTCTTAAGGGAAAAGGTGAAATTCTATTAGGGGAAAAATGGATATTTAACAGAAAATATTTTCAGGAGTACATTGACCGATGGTCGATAGAAATAAAGAAAAATGTGTAGGTGAGGTGATATGCAAGGATGGATTAAATTACATCGACAAATTCAAGACCATTGGCTTTACCAGGAGAATAGAAAATTTTCTAAATATGAAGCCTGGCTTGATCTGTTAATGATGGTGAACCACGAAGACAAAAAAGCGGTTATTGGTAGTGAAGTGATTGTGGTTAAAAGAGGCCAGCGTATCACTTCTATTAGGAAATTATGTGACAATTGGGGTTGGTCAAATACTAAAGTAACACAGTTTCTAATTCTGTTACAAAATGAAGGGATGATACATCTAAAAAGCGACAGTAAAAAAACGGTTATAACCATAAGCAATTATGACTTTTACCAAAGTAATGAAGATAAAAAAGCGACAAAAAACAGACACGGAAACAACGAAAAACAGACGCAAAGACATACAAACAAGAATAATAAAGAATTAAAGAATGAAAAAGAAGATAAAAAGTCTTCAAGTCGCAAGTCGGAAATTTACGATGAAGAAAGCATTCCTTTTCAATTATCCTTAAGGCTTTTAAGAAACATCAGAAAAAATAATGCTGAATTTAAAGAGCCAAATCTTCAAATGTGGTCTGCTGATTTTCGTATTATGATGGAGAGAGACAATCGAACGAAGGAACAGATAGCATACTTAATTGATTGGTGTCAGCAAGATTCTTTTTGGAAGTTAAATATACTTTCTCCATCTAAATTAAGGAAACAATATGATCAGTTAGTTATAAAAATTAATTCTGAAAAGGGTAAAAAGAAAAGTGTTCAGGACTTTTCTACAGAACGCCCTCTGCATTGGGAAGAACCGAAACCACTAACAAAAGAGGAGTACCATCGTATGAAAGAATCTGAGGCTGAATTACTTTAATAGGAGGGTTGATAATGAAAGGTATCAAGCGTTTCTTTGATGATGCTTTTAAGGATGCTGTTAAAAAGATGGTTCCAATATTAGTTGATTGTGATGACTTCGAACTAAAATATCAATGCAATTTACCTTGTCCAGGTTGTGGAGATAAAACGGGCAGTGGTTTGTTTTATCGTATATCCAATAAAAAGGTTTGGTTGCAAGATGGAGATACGATGAAATGTTCAGTTTGTAGAGACAGAGAAGCTTTTAAGAATTATCAAGATAAAAGTTTAAAGGAATTAATATCATCTGTAGGCGAAAGGCTTACGAAAGAATACTTTTTTCTTCCGGAATCTTTAAAAAATCCTGGCTTCAATAATTATCAAGAAACAAATAACATCACTGCTGGAGCTAAGGAAAGAGCTGTTTCATTCACCAAAACATTTTTAGCATCAACAGACGCTTGTCACAATCTTTTGATTATGGGGAATCCTGGGACTGGAAAAACGCATTTGTGTGCGGCAATTGCCAGAAACATAAAACAAAAAGGTTTTACCGTTGGTTTTTTAACGACAGGGAAACTGCTTTCGATGATTAGAGAAACTTATCAAAAGGAACCTGCTAAAACAGAAAGCGAGATTTTAAGAGATATAACAAGGCTAGATCTTCTCATTCTCGATGATGTTGGATCAGAAGCAAAGGGAGGAAATGATGATTGGAGAAAAGGAATGTTTTTTGAAATTGTAGAAAGTCGGTCTGGTAAACCGACGATCTACACAAGTAATTTAACGGATGTAGACTTACCCGTTGCCGTGGGAAAAAGAGTTTATAGCCGTCTTCATGATAATACACAATTTATTGATTTATTTACAGAAGATTATAGGAAAAATTTGCGTATCAAATAAATGCAGGCTGGACTTTATAGGTAAAATAAGAAAATCTCCCATTAATAAATTGATAGCAAAATAGAGATTGGTCTAAATGATAGCTACGCAATTTACATGGGCACTGGTTTCTATTTGCTTGTCAATTGTTGGACTATGTTCGTCATTTCCCCATGATTTGGGGTGTAAAGGCGTTGGGGTCTTTCGATAAAAATTATAAATAACCATCACGAGCGGAAGCAAAGGCGATTTGTCGGTTGGCAGACCAAGCCGATTCTTCGTTTTGGGTATGTTCGGCATGGCGATATACACAAACCCAACAAAAATCGTAAGGCAAGGGTAAAGGGTGGAGATTTTTTTAAGTGGTTTTCTTGAAAAAATACTACCCGCACCTTTCCTGAAGAATAGCCATTTCATTTAGTAACTTTAACCGGGGGTTTTATGCACGTTTTGTAAACTTAAAAATGCGGTAAGCCTTGATATATTAGGATATTTTCAATTTGTAAAAAAGGAGTGGAAGGAGTGAGCCTATGAATGAACATTTCACCAAGAATATACGAATTAATAAGCCTCAGGACATTAGAAGATTGTTAGCCAAAGTGATTAATATATTGCTGCAGGATGGAGAAATGACGATTGATAAGGCGAAAACCCTTGCCACCTTATCAAATACCGCTCTGAAATCAATGGAGCTGGGAGAGCTTGCCGAACGATTGGATAAAATCGAGGAACAGTTAAAAAAGGAGGAAGGGGATAAATGAGTATTAAATCCAGGGTGAAGCGGATTGAGAAGAGATTGCCGGATGAAAGCAAGGCTGCTGAAAAGGTAACGGTAGACATTGAGGGCTTGCTTTTTATGGATCATGAGGAATTTAGAAAAGTATATGTTGAATGGGCCATGGCTTGTTATATGGAGCAGCACGAAAAAGCAGATGAATTGAACGCAAAAGCAGAACATTTGATTAAAACCCTGGAGCCAATCACAAAACGATCTCAATTCGATTATGAAGCCTATCAAGAATTGTTGGCTGGGAAAATTGTTGATTGGATGGAAGAGCATGGAGTAGAGCTGGAAGATGACAGGTGGGAGCGTGTTTTCGGTGAGCATTAAATCCAGGATTCAAAAACTAGAGTCAGCAATAAACAAAATTCCAGATTTTCATTATGAAAGCTTTCAAAATGTATCAGACAAAATTGATGAGCTGGAGCAATTGAATATGTTAGCTGCTGAAGGTGATTTTTTAGCGTGTTTAAAATATTGCAAGATGACGGATGAAGAAACCGAGGACAAGCTTTATGAGTACAGGGATATGTTTATAAGAATAGCTGAACAGGAAGGAAAAACACCAGATTATATGACGAAAACAGGAATGGATTTTGCACATGAAAATATAAAGTCCGTATATCGTTACCTGGAAGCAATCGAAACAGATCCGCAAGCAAAGCCGCCTGTATTGAAAAATTATAAAGAGGAAAACAGCAATGACAAGTAAAGAAAATTATTGTTTGTATTGTCAGAGAAGATTCCCAAAGGTTGAATGGCTAAAACCTCTTTATATTTGGACCAATGGGGAGCTGGAAAGATATTTATGCCGAGTAGCACTATTGCCAGGTAAAAGCTTTCAATGACCGTCAAAAGAAAGCCTATGAAGATTACAAAAAACCAGACAAATGAGTCTGTTTATATATAAAAAGAGTTTTTCGACACTAAAAAGGGAATGAGGGGATTCATTATGAGTATTTGATTTTATGGCCGCTTATAATGTTTGTATTGGTATAATTACGGTTTCCTTTTTCGTCTTTATGGAAGGTATAGCCGTTTTGTTCCAGGAGCAGCGCATACTTGGTTACGGTTTGCCTTTCTATACCTAGATAATCAGCGGCTTCCCCAGGAGAATAAAGTCTTTCTATTTGTCCCGTATCGTCCATAACGTTAAAAACCCCCCTTACATCTTTAAATTACAATTAGGATTATAACATTCTATCGAAAGAGATTCTTTTCCTTCTTTTTATTATGAAAAGAAACGTCCTTAAATAAAGGGTTTTTAATAATAAATATTGAAAACATAGGTGATTTGAAAAGGGGGAATGTAATCGTGGTCGATAAGGTAGAGTTGATTGATAATACGTATAAAAGGGCTTTTTTTGAAATGGAAGAAACGGATGAGTTCATCAATATCAGTGCTAATCAAGATGTTGCTAAGGTCTTTTATACGCTATATAACAAATGTAAAAGATTGTTCATTACCATGCTGTATATAAAAGAAGCACCAGACAAAAATGTCACATATTATGAAGCATTGCCATTGTTAAGAACATTTATTGAAGCGTATTTCCATTTAACTTATGTGATGTCTGAAACAAACACCACAGCGATTAAAGAGGGTTATGAAGCTTTAGAAAAGAATTCACACGCCAAGCGTGCAGCTAAATTAAAACATGCAGAAAGTTTAACTGTAGAAGATATGGAATTCATTGAGGAATATCAAGGCTTTAAAATGCCAAGAGAGTATGAATTTTTAGATGATATGAGAAAATTATCTGCTAAAACCAATCAACTACAAATATACCGGACATATTATACTGATCTTAATTCATATATACACTTCAATCCTAGTACGTTTTTGAACCATGTACAGGTGCAGGAGAATAAATTCGTTTTTAATTTTAATGAGCCTCAAGATAGAGAGGATTATACATATATTGAAAAAGTCATTTATGCTATTGGCTGTTTGTTTATATGCGAAGTCAATAACTTTTTAAATAATAAAGAGTTAGAGGGGAAAATCGGTGATTTAATCGAGGGTATTCATGAAGAAGTGTTTGGTATAAAGGACGAAGAAGCGTCTAAATAATGTTGATTGTACTTTTGCTAATACTCTATAAATACATTTTTGTTAGTGAGAACCCTTCCGTTTTCGGAGGGTTTTTTAATTTCCTTAACTGGATAAAATGAAATGACTTAATAGAGTACTGTCTAAAAGTTATAAGTTCTAGAGACTTGAAAAAACACTTCAATTCCCCCTCAAAATATCCAGAAGTTAGTCTAGAATAAAATTACAGAAGTTAATAAACTTTTAGACAAATGAAAAGTGGTTATACATAATGGCTATTATAGGATACGGACGTGTAAGCACCATTGATCAATCATTAGATTTACAGGAAGAGAAGTTAAAAGAATATGGGTGTGAGAAGATATTCATGGAGAAACAAAGTGGTGCTAAAAGTGATCGTGAGGAACTGATTAAGACGTTGGACTATTTAAGGGAAGGTGACAAACTGGTTGTTTACAAAATAGACAGACTAGCTAGGAGTACCCTACAAAAGATAGCTAAGGATTTAGAAGAACGTGGAATAGCTTTAGTATTCATCAAAGAATAGATTGATTTTAGTACACCATCAGGAAAGCTAATGTTTACTATGCTGGGGGCTATTGCTGAGTTTGAATACTAACGGGGCCAGTTTACTTGAAGAAGGCTATGTTAAAAGTCCAACCATTTTTACTATAATGTGCACAGGAAACTTTACTAACATCATCTATTTTAGTAGTTATATTGTATCTGGGTTTACTTCAAGAACAATAAAGAATTTGATGAGCGTAAAGACCAAGATTACAAAAGGAGATTTACCTTGGGAGGATGTTTGGATGTAACGAGCAAGTTTATAAGTTTCCCAACAGAACTATTAACTATTATATGAAGGTATCAGCTATATGTTTAATCTGATATAATTTCTACACTAGGTGGTTAAGTGTGGGTATAACATTCGACAGAAGGTGATGAGAATAGAAGATATACTAATTATTGCCCCGTATCCGGAGCTTGAGAAAGATGCAATACAGCTTCGTGGAAAAACAGACATTAAATTCTCAGTTATATTAGGCGACTCTAAAAGATCTTACCAACAAATCAATCCGTCAACTCGAGTGATTATTTCAAGAGGGGGTACTGCCAAGTCCCTTCGAGGCTCACTAGATTTGCCGGTCGTTGATGTTCCTGTTACACCAGCCGATATTTTGCGGTCTATTAGTGTTGTAGCCAAATGCGGATATAAAAAAATTGCGATTATTACTCCTGCTAACATATTATCTAATATAAATCATACTTTGGAATTGTCTGATCAATTACAATTGATATTTGCAACAGATATGGATGGCCCAATTGCAGAGACCGTGAAAAGGCTAATTCAGGATGAAGAAGTAGAAGCCATTATTGGAGATAGAGTTTCTACACAAACTGCTCTTCAGCATCAAGTCCATGGTCACTTGCTCAAGTCAGGTGAAGAATCTTTGCTGATGGCATTGGAAACGGCGACAAATGTTCTTCGGGCACAAACGAAGGAAAGAGCAAAAATCAAGGAGTTGCAGTCCATTCTTAATGTAATTAATGATGCCGTGCTCACGATTGATCCGAACGGCATTATTACTGTATCTAATGATTCTGCGAAAAGAATATTCGATTTCTCTCAAGAAGACATTATAGGCAAAAGCTATTCGGAGTGTATTACCGATTCACATTTACTTAAAATATTTGAGGAAAAAAAGGAAGAACGTAATTTTCTGCACTCCTTAGCGAACGGAAAAAAAATCGTCGTTAATCAGATGCCAATCTATGTTGATTCAGTCTTCCATGGATCTGTTGGAATATACCAGGAGATTAGCAGAATCCAAAATCAGGAGCTCATAATTCGAAAACGGTTAAATGATCGTGGCTTATTTGCGAAAAGTACATTTGAAAACTTTGTGACCACCAATAGCGAAATGAAGAAGGTCGTCTCGGAAGCTAGATTATATGCCAAGTCCGAAGGAACGGTATTGATTTATGGTGAGAGTGGAACAGGGAAAGAATTATTTGCACAAAGTATTCATAATGCGAGTGGAAGAAATAAAGGTTCATTTGTTTCTGTCAATTGTGCTGCACTTAATGAGAATTTATTGGAAAGCGAATTGTTTGGATATGTGGAGGGGTCCTTTACTGGCGCTCTCAAGGGGGGAAAGCCCGGTCTGTTTGAATTAGCGCACGGTGGATCACTTTTCTTGGATGAAATTGGAGAAATATCCCCACAATTTCAGGCGAAATTGTTGCGTGTTTTGCAGGAGAAAGAAGTAAGGCGAATTGGTGGAGACCGTGTCATCCCTATTGATGTTCGTGTCATATGTGCAACTAATAAATCGTTATACGATTTGTCTCAGGATGGGGAATTTCGTGAGGATTTATATTATAGGCTATGCACATTGGAATTAGATTTAATTCCTTTACGTTACAGAAAAGAAGATATTATACCTCTGGCGATTTCTTTTTTGAAATCAGAAATGATACGGGAAAAACGAACGTTATTTTGGGGAAATAAAGATGTTCTCCTTCCGCTAGTGGACCATCAATGGCTAGGCAATGCTAGAGAGCTTCAAAATGCCATGCATCGGTTGGTTATTTGCACGCCACCGGATGGAAGGATTACACAAAACCATGTTTTACAATTGATGGAATTAATAAAAAAAAGGAAGCGAAAAACTAACAAGCTTGAAGTAGAGATTTCAAATGACTTTAGAGAAATGGAAGCGGAAATCTGGAGAAAGCTGTTAAATGTATGCAATGGAGACAAAGAACGTTTATGTCAAACCTATGGTATTAGTAAAACTACATTATGGAGAAAATTGAATCTCGAAAACAAAAAATGAAGTTCAAAAATTATTTCATATCAAGTGTAAAGGGGGGCGATTGTAGCCCTCTTTTTTTTCGTCAAAGAACGTTTATGTCAAATCTATGGCATTAGTAAAACTACACTATGGAGAAAGGTGTTTTTCGAAAATGAAAAATTAATTTCAAAAATGAAATGAAATTAAAGGTGAGTTGGGGATTATCCTCCCTTTTTATATTGTCAAAGAACGTTTATGTTCTTTTTAGCAGTGTAGCGAAAAAAATTTTCTTGGTGCATGAAAAACTCTCTTGAATGTTGGATATGACTATTCTTTCGCAAGACCTTTGAAAGAAGTTTTTAGCCTTTGTAAATATTTATTCTACTATTTTTTGTCCTACCTGTTCCATGTTGGCACGGGTATTGCATATTAAGACAATGAAAAAAAAAGTATAAAGGTGGAGAAAGCATGAGTGAAGTTTCCGTTGACCAAATTCGCAACACAGTGAGAAAGATTTCCGTTGACCAAATTCGCGATACAGTGGCAACGCTTTGCTGGGAGGCTTGTTACAACCTGCCAGAGGATATTATAGAAGGATTTCATAAAGCGAGAGAATCCGAGCAGTCACCGTTAGGAAGATCTATTATTAGCCAACTTATTGAAAACGCTCAATTGGCCGCTACAGAAGATCGTCCGTACTGCCATGATACAGGACTGACTGTTGTATTTGCTGAAGTGGGGCAGGATGTGTATATTGACGGAGGGAATTTTGAAGAGGCGATCCACGAAGGAATTCGCAAAGGCTATAAAGAAGGCTATTTGCGCAACTCCATTGTCGGAGATCCGTTGCTCCGAAACAATACAAACGATAATACGCCTGGTGTGATACACACTAAACTCGTAGCCGGGAACCAAATTAAATTAACGGTTTTGCCCAAAGGCGGCGGAAGTGAAAATATGAGCGCTATGAAATTTCTGCTTCCGGGAGAGGGAGTAGAAGGGGTGAAGAAATTTGTGTTGGACACGATCATAGCAGCAGGTGGAAGAGCATGTCCGCCTATTGTGGTTGGTGTTGGAATCGGAGGGAGCTTTGACAAAGTAACAGAAATAGCTAAGAAGGCGGTTCTGCGTGATATCGGCCAGTACCATCCTGAACCACATATTGCACAATTAGAAAAAGAACTACTTGAAGAAATTAACAAGACGGGTATTGGTCCACAGGGGCTAGGCGGAACAAATACATCCTTATGGGCGTCTGTTGAAACATACGGATGTCATATCACAGCTCTACCAGTGGCGGTAAATATTCAGTGTCATGCTGCACGAAAAAAATCCTGCATAATTTAAATTTAGAAAAGAGGGTGCAAAATAATGGCTAAAGTATATATAGAAACGCCACTTACTAATGAAGATGTTTTAAATTTACATGCAGGGGATGAGGTTTTTTTAAATGGAGTTATTTATGTAGCGAGGGACGCTGCGCATAAGCGTTTTCTAGAGCGGCTTGAAAATAATCAACAACTGCCGATTGATTTACGAAACCACATCGTCTTTTATGCTGGACCAACACCTCCTAAGCCTGGACAGGTTATTGGGTCTATCGCCCCTACGACAGCTTCTCGTATGGACCCCTATACGCCAGCTATGTTTGAATATGGAGTTAAGGGTGTGATTGGAAAAGGACCTCGCAGTCAATCTGTTAAAGACGCATGTAAAAATGATAAAGCCATTTGCTTTTCTGCCATTGGCGGGTTATCTGCTCTTTTAAGTGATAAGATACAAGCCGCGGAGGTAGTCGCCTATGAAGATCTGGGGCCGGAGGCGGTCCGTGAACTTGTTGTCAAGGACTTCCCTGTTTTAGTTGTCTATGACACACATGGAAAAGACCTTTATGAACAGGAAATCGCTAAGTATCGAACAATAGAACGATAATAGGACACCTATGGACTCCCCCCACTTAACTTTGCTTGAAGTGGGGGATTCTCGGGATATCTCTTCCATAGGGTTATACATTGGTTTTGTCCTAGTAGTTTGGTTTTCGTCTATGACTCAAATGACGGTTCAAACAGTTTGCGTCGTAACACGACCTGTCGTGACCTTATCTGTTTGTTAAAGTACAAGCACAAGAATCTAAATTTGAATGCACTAAATTTAAGGGGATATAAAATTCTTTAGAATGTCGCCTAACCAGCATTCATCTTCCCCCTTAATATTGGGTTATGCCCTTAATGCGCTTGAGAAGAGAGACTTCTTTCAGAAGTATGTTAAAGAACAAAACAAATAGGGGGAAAGTAATTATGAAAAAAATAGGACTTCCTATCCAAATTCTACTAGGATTGATATCTGGTATCATCATTGGGTTGGTATTTTACAAGCATCCTGGCGTCGAGACCTATCTAAAGCCAATAGGTGACATCTTTATGCATTTGATTAAAATGGTTGTAGTTCCCATTATATTTTCAAGTATTGTGGTTGGCATTGCTGGATTAGGCAGTGCCAAGAAGCTCGGGAAATTAGGGTTTAGAACCATTCTGTATTTTGAAGTGGCTACCACTATAGCAATTGTAATTGGGATCCTGTTCGCAAACATTTTCCAACCTGGTGCAGGGGTTGATATGAATGCGCTTTCAAAAGGGGATATATCAAATTACATGGCATCTGAACAGGAGATGGAAAAAGAGAGTCATTTAGAATTTCTTACCAATATTGTTCCAACGAATATAGTTGACTCGATGGCAAAGGGGGATCTTTTACCAGTTATCTTCTTCGCCACTTTATTAGGACTGAGTATCGCCGCTATGGGAGAAACGGGGATGCCTTTAATAAATTTTTTCAAAACTTTTTCTGGCGCTATGTTCCATATGGTTACATTTGTCCTTAAAGTTGCACCATTCGGAGTTTTTGGGCTAATTGGTGTAACTATTTCTAAGTTTGGTGCAGCTTCACTGATTCCATTAGGGAAATTAATTGTTACAGCTTATGGAGCGTACTTGGTCTTCTTTATTGTCTGCTTTGGATTAGTTGCCAAATTATTTAAAATCAATTTTATCGAATTTATCAAACTTTTAAAGGATGAATTACTCCTTGTTTTTTCTACATCAAGTGCCGAATCTGCTCTACCACAAGTAATGAGTAAATTGGAGAAATATGGGTGCCCCAAACCCATCGTTTCATTCGTTGTTCCAATTGGATATTCCTTCAATACGGATGGCTCTTGTATATATTTGGCTCTTAGTTCCCTTTTTATTGCCCAGCTTTACGGAATCGACATGTCATTAAGTGCACAAATCACGTTAGTATTAATACTTGCGATTACTTCCAAAGGGATTTCCGGAGTAGCCGGCGGGGCATTAGTAGTACTCCTCTCCTCTTTAGCTGCTGCGGGTCTACCACTTGAAGGTTTAGCTTTCATCGCGGGAATTGACTTTCTCTTGAATATGGGCCGAGCTACTATTAACGTATTTGGAAACGCTTTAGCAACCGTGGTTATTACGAAATGGGAAGGCCAATTTAATGTTGAAAAGAATAGGGCTTACGTCATTGAGGGTGATACTGCTGTTTAGGAAAGCTAGAAGGATTCCTGCATGAATTTGCGGTCCCTGTTATCTGAATATTATCGATTTGGAGTTGATTTCTAATGCAGGTATTACAAAAAACAATAACACAAAAAATAGTTCGTTATCAGAACCAAAATGGCAGCGTATATTACGGTATTATTGAGGGTGAGGACATATTACAACTGTCGAGCAATTTTGCTGAATTGGTCAACAATGAAATAAAGTATGACGGTGAAAAGGTTAAATATTATGATGTAAAAATTTTGGAGCCTGTAAAACCGTCTAAAGTGATTAATTTCGGCTGGACTTATGCAGGACACGCGAAGGAAACTGGTGGCAAGGCTAATCTGAAAGAACCGTTTTTGTTTTTGAAACCGTTATCTTCGCTCATACCAGACAAGGGAAAAATCATTCTTCCTTCAAATGATTTGACCAATCAAGTGGAACTAGAAGGTGAATTAGCAATCGTAATTGGAAAACGTGGTAAAAATATAAAAGAAGCAGATGCGATGGATTATGTTTTGGGTTTCACTATATTTAATGATGTGACAGCAAGAGACCTTACAAAACACGATCCTCAGTTTACACGTGGCAAAGGATTTGATACTTTTGGACCAATAGGTCCGTGGATTGTTACCGGTATAGATCCTTCAAATCTGAGAATCGTTACAACCTTAAACGGGGAAGTCGTTCAGGACGGTAATACGAATCAAATGACCCTTGCCATTCCGTACCTTATAAGTTGGATCTCTCAAGTCATGACACTAGAACCTGGTGATGTTTTGGCAACAGGGTCACCTTCTGGCAGTTGTCCAATAAAGTATGGTGATCTAGTAGTTGTTGAGATTGAGCAGATCGGTAAACTAAGTAATTATGTACAATAAATAAAGGATAACTCTGAAGGTGATTGGATACTAATCTAACACCAGAGTACACGACTGAGAATTTACAGTGATATAAAGTATATGAGGGTGCCAGTAATTATGGGAGAGAGCTGCAACAGTGGTTTATCTTTTGTTATTACAAAAACAATTTAATCGTTTTACAAAGATAATAAATCAATCTTGCGAAGACAGAAGTCAAAAAATTCGATTAAATTAAAATGATATACGAGGAGTAACAAGAATGAAGAAGTTTGAAATTGCAGTTATCCCTGGTGACGGTATTGGTAGAGAGGTAGTGCCATCAGCTCTAAATGTTCTGAACACTCTTTCGGAAGTGCATGGAGGTTTGCAATTCGAAACGACTCAATTTGATTGGAGTTGCGAATATTATCTTGAACATGGAGTGATGATGCCGGAAGATGGTATGAAAACTCTTTCTAATTTTGAGGGGATTTTCTTAGGGGCAGTTGGTAACCCGAAGCTTGTACCTGATCACATATCATTATGGGGGTTACTGGTCAAGATAAGACGTGAATTTGAACAAGTGATTAATATTCGACCTGCTAAACTGATGAAGGGTGTGAAGTCCCCTTTAGCAAATCCTAAAGATTTTGATTTGATCGTCGTACGTGAAAATAGTGAAGGGGAATATAGTGAAATTGGTGGACGTATCCATCGGGGGGAAGATCAATTGGCAGTTCAAAATGCAATATTTACGCGAAAGGGTACAGAACGTGCTATGCGATATGCATTTGAATTGGCGAAAACCAGAAGGGCGCATGTAACTAGCGCAACAAAATCAAATGGGATTTTCCACTCTATGCCATTCTGGGATGATGTTTTCAACGATGTGAAACAAGACTATCCAAATATTGATACAGCATCTTTCCATATTGATGCGTTAGCAGCATTTTTAGTTGACCGTCCGCACATTTTTGATGTGATAGTGGCAAGTAATCTATTTGGTGATATTCTAACAGACTTGGGCGCAGCTATTATGGGGAGTATCGGAATCGCTCCAGCTTCCAACATTAATTTAAATGGAAAATATCCATCTATGTTTGAACCTGTCCATGGATCGGCACCAGATATAGTTGGCAAAGGAATTGCTAATCCGATCGGACAGATTTGGACAGCAAAAATGATGCTGGACCATTTTGGAGAGAATGAGCTTGGAAACAAATTACTAGAAATAGTAGAGCAAGTTACTGAAGCAGGTATTGTCACAAGCGATATTGGCGGTAAGGCCACCACAAGCGAGCTAACAGAAGAAATTTGCAACAGAATTAAGCAGCTATAATAATCAATTTCTAAATGAAATAAATGGATTTCCTGCATGGTATGTTTCCTTCTTCAGGTTTTTATTGCCAACGTTTAAAAGTTCATTACGTGCTTCTGGATGCTTATATAGAAAACTATTTATACTGTCAGGAATCTCGGTGATTAAGCTATGTTGTAAAAAAAGTAATACATCCAAAAACGGCTCTCAAAAAAGTGATATTCATTCTCCATGTTATACACCGCTAAGCGAATACTATTTTCAATATCCATAATTGAGTTATATATGTTTGCCCCTTCGTTTATGAAAATAAGCTGCGTGGAGTTTTCTCCAAGTAGTGACGGGACATTTATTGAAGGGAGAATGAAGCCGGAGGTAAACGAAATCCGTGTAAAAGTAGCGAATGCCCTAGACTCGGCTCGAATTCGAGTTAAGACAGTAGCCGCCTGTATTAAAGATTACATGGAGGAAAAAGACGTTATTATAGAAGCTTATCTAAAAAAAGTTGAGGTACTAGAGGAGAAGGTAAGACAAGCTAACCTCCCACCAGAAGATGAACAATACAGGACTATCAAAAAAATAAATAAGGAGCTTATGGACAAACTGATCTATGAAGATGGGATTATTGTTTTTGCCGCTTATACTGATCTGCCAATTGACAAGAAGTATTACAGGAAGTATCGCAAGCGATCGATTGAAGGAGTTTATACCGAGTGAAATCTGAAATGAATTAAAAAAGTGATTGGTCTTGAGGCAGACATATAAAGGCTAAATTACGGAGAATGAAAAGGATGGAACTGTAATGGTTTCATCCTTTTATTATGATATAAACAAAGGGGGTGTGAAGGAGCACACTTAAACCGATGGGCAGGTTAGTTGAAGAGTGTTGATTATAACTCGTGTTCAACAATCGGGCCAGATTGTTGAGGAACGTTTTCTATGTAATTGGAAATTTATGTTCTAATCCAGAACAGAGATTCTGAAGATTTTCACTTAAACTACCATGAAAATAAGTTTCTTCAAGAATATAAAATGACAATACTTAAGAAGACCCTGCTCTATCGTTTAAAAAAAGAGGAGAGAGATAATTAATAAGTCTATGGATTAGAGTTGACTGGATTAAGGTCAGTGTCAATATTGACAGTCTTAACCATTTTCATTCTCTGTGGTGCAGTACTGATTTTGTGCTGCATGGATGGCTAACGGGGCAGATTGTTAAAAGTTTAAAATTAATATAATGATAAAATTGTTTGTGTATATTTAATGAAATTCTTCAAAAGATAAAATAGAAAATACCCAAAGGAGGTTAAGAAAAATTGGAAGAGTTATTTCGAATGCTGCTTGTTAGACCACCTAAACAAACAGAACGGCAACATACCATACAGTTAGAACAGCCCTCTTCTCTTCAGAATGAATTGACGGAGAGGGAATCTAGTGCAGAACCAGGTATTTTGGAGAGTTTACTTAGACGTTACCTGTCATCGGAATTGATGATCAAAAACTTGTCCCAATTACACTATTCTGATGTATTAAAGGATACTTTTTTCACACTTTGCAATGCGAATAATCTAGATCATATAAGTATCAAAAATACACTTGAGCTGAATCTGGGTCACAATTGGAAAAATAAAACAGAACAAAACGAATGGATTACAGATATTTCCCTACTAAAGGACTCCATATTGACATTAAAATTATTAAACGAAGAAATGTTCGAGGCTCCTCTTGAGGATCTAGTTAAATGTCTTCGCACCATGAATTTTGTTGAGAAATTCAAATCGCATCCGAATTTGTTCAAAGAAATGAAAAAGAGTTTGGACATACTTCAAGCTGTTATTATTCTCCCCTCTTGGTCTGTACAGATGACCAAATATCAAAATCGGAAAAAAATTACAATAAATGCAAACGAGAAAAGCGATGACCAGAGCGAGTTGGAACGTAAGGAGCAAACTCTGGCGAAGGCATATGAAGAGCTACTGGCGGTGCCATCCCAAATGGTGCATATCGAATCCACCCCCTCATTAACCGATTCCGAAACGAGTGAATTCGAAACAACAACAGATGTAAGGCCGATGAAATCGGTTGTAACAAAAGTGCTTAAAGGGGAAGTGGTTGCTAAACTTAGTGATTTGACAAGTGATTTGCTGTCAGAGTTGAACATCGATCTTACTGCGATTCCTTTCGAAAATGCACTTCAACAATTGAGGGACAAGTTGCGAAATTTCAATGAACAACTAAGAGTCATACGGAGTAAATCGAACCCTCGCAATGTTGCCCTTATAGGCAGTAGAGCATTTCCGATCAATTCATGGGATGACTCAGGTAGGATATTACCTAATTTCAACTCTGAAATTGTACCAATTACACACGGCAATCTGCGTCCGGTCGGGGTCGGCGACTTACTTATAGTGAAGCAACAGCTTGTGTCCTATGAAGCTGGAGATATTGCGCATGTCGAGAACATTTTGCAGGGAGAATCCAAGTCAAGGGAACATCGGCGCAGAAAAATGACCGAACAGTTCACGCTGGAGGAAAAAGAGGTTACAAAAGAAGAAGAATTCGATCTTCAAAGTACGCAGCGGTATGAGATGACCAAAGAAGTCCAGGGTACGCTACATGAACAAACGAAATTGGAAGCCGGAATTAAAGTAACGGCAAGATATGGAGTCGTTGTCGAAGTAGAAGCCAATGCGAAATATGCCACTGAAAATGCACATGATATTTCCAGGAAAGATTCCACCCACTTATCAAAAGAAGTGACGGACAAAACCGTCCGCAAGCTCTCAGAAAAAATAAGAACTCAACAAACCCTTCGTATTGTGGAAGAAGTGGAAGAGACAAACAAGCACGGGTTCGAAAATACAGGTTCCAACGGTCATGTTATCGGGATTTACCAATGGCTGAACAAGATTTATGAGGCTCAGGTGTTTAACTACGGCTTACGTACTATGTATGACTTGGTACTTCAAGAACCGGCAACCTTATATATTGATGCTTTAAAAATAAAGGCAACTAATCAAAATGATTTGGTTAAACCCATAGAGTTCAATTTGGATCCATTATCAATCAACGAACTTAACTATTCCAATTATGTAGAGGAATATGGGGCGGAAGGTGTTAAAGCTCCACCCGAGCCTTTCGTGACCGTTTCCAAAGTGTTCAAAGGAGGCCCCCTGAAAGATCCGGATGAGGGGCCAATGACCGAGGGGATAGAACTTCCAATCCCTGAAGGATATACTGCATTTTCTGGTAGTGCAGTCGTTTCCTATGTTAATTGGGTAATTCCAGAAAAACCATCTAGTATAGATGTTATTCTTGGTGCTCAATTTCATCGTTTTAATAATTTCGTGAATTGGGAAGGGCAATTAGATGACGAGAGCAGAACAATTCCTGTTACCGTTAAAACATATAATATTAAAGGCTACGTTCTTGCAATCGAAATTATGTGTAGAAGAACAAATACTTTCTTAACCCAATGGAAATTAGATACCCATAATGCCATTCAGCAAGCTTATAAACTAAGAATGAGCGAATATGAACAAAAATTGGCCAAGCTATTAGAGAGTCGAAATGGAATAAAAGGACATAACCCGGAATATAACAAGAAGCTTATTCAAGATGAATTAAAACGAATGGCTGTTAGTTTAATAACACAACAAACATATGATTTTGTAAATCCTATCGAGGTTGATAGTAATGGGTTCCCTCACCCCCGCCTGAACATATCTGGAGAGCAAGGGGAATATATCCGTTTCTTTGAGCAAGCCTTTGAATGGGAGAACCTAACCTATGTGTTCTATCCTTATTTCTGGAGCAGAAAAGAAACTTGGTTAGAGCGATTTGATTATGCTGACGCTGATCCGTTGTTCACTCAATTCATTAAGGCTGGAGCTGCAAGAGTCGTAGTGCCTGCACGCCCAGGATTCGAGTCGGCGATCGATCATTTTATGAAGACGGGGAAGATATGGAATGGAAAGGGACTTCCCGACATTACCGATCCATTATACGTTCCAATCGTGCAAGAAATTAAAAATCAACTGGGTGCTCCCTTGAATGAAAAGCCATGGGGTTCCTCTTGGAAGGTGAAGCTGCCGACTGATTTGGTGCGATTAAGACCCGATGAGTCGCTACCAGTATGGAAGAAAAACAAAAGTGGAGAATGGGTACCTAACGACACACTTAGAACAGTTGACGAAAGAGAGTGAAACTGTGTGGGAGATATTAAGACGCATGCCCTTGTGAGCTTCCGAACCATCCAACAGTTGCAGAATATAAGTCCGGATGAAGATTGGATCTATCTAGAGCTTGGTAACTTTCTGACAGATATTTCTCAGTACCGTGATCCATTTGCTCATATGAGCGCGAAGAAAAAAGTATGGAGACGGGCATTGTTTTCAACCGGAATTCCCATTCTCGGGCCGCCTAGTGTAGCCTTGGGGCTAGGACGTGTACAAAGCTGGATGGATGATTTACTTGGAAGCGCGAGGCCCGGGAAAAATCGATATGGCGCATTGGCAGAGTATTTCCGTTATTGTACACTTTTCGTTACGCATGAGTTGTTTGCTAACAATTCGGGTATTGACTTACTACTAAAGAACGCGACCTCTCCCAATCCTCATTCTCAAATTAAACTAGTAAGCGTTGATGAAGTAAATCGGGTATTCCATAAGTTCTATACCCAATACTATCCACATGAACATATAGACTTTCCGCCGTATCTTGAGGGTGAAGCACAGCGCAAGCATGCTTGGTATCAGCGGGGACAGAGAGGGCTAATCGGTTATATCGAGGAACAAATCGCCTATCTCTCAGAGGAATTAACGAAGCTGGAACTACGGTGGCTGGAAATCAGAAAATACCCTCCTAGCCATCAAGAGCGGCGAGATGTACTTGTCCGGTTCGGGCACCTTTTGCATAGCATTGAGGATTATTATTTCCATTCTAATTTTATAGAAACATTGCAGTGGACAAGCACGACAAGTTCTTTTCCGTTTCACAAATATGAACGTGAAGACGATAAATGGTTTCTGTTGAAATCCGCGTATCTAAGAAATCAGTGTGCGCAATCGCCTCTGTCATTCCAAACGTTCAACCTTTTGTTCCGGAAGTTTATAAGGCGCCTTCGGTATCCCATCTTCACGGATGATGGAACCGGCGATGAAACGCGATCGTTGGACTCTAAAATGATGATATATACAGGTGGATTTGCCGAAAATGATATGTATCATACCATTTATGAAAGTCTGATACAGATTGAACAGGGGATAAGAAAGTTACCCTTCGGCATGGCACTCCTCAATTCGGAATTGGTGTTGTTTCGTCTCCTGTTCAATGAATCGGAACGTATCAAAATGGTGAAACAAACCGATTACATGGATGAAATGGAAACTCAGCATAAGAAGCAACTCTTAGACGGCCAGTATCATTTGACAGCCAAAAAATGGCGTGAGTTAGAATTAATCACTCCAGAAGGAGAACGTGCCCTTGTACAGGCGTTTACGATTGATCAGAACCTTCAGACTGAATATTCCACTCCTCCTGGAGTTGGTGGTTTTCTTATCATGGTCCTAAAGGAAATGCAGGTCATTGCCATGCTAAATGCCAAAAAAGTTGCACAGTTGAATACGCGCAGCGATTCAGTGAAAAATGAAGCTACATCAAATAGGGCTTTTTCCGAAATGATTGGAACACATACGTTGTTAGCAAAAGATACAAATACCGAGGGGCCTTGTCGGGAAGAAGCATTGGCCTTAGCCAAATTCGCTTCATCAGCGGTAGCTTGCAAATTGTATACCCGAATAGTGAAAAATTCTGACGATAAAACATGCATAGATTGGGAGTTCGTCCTAAGACATTACTTACGATTTCCAAATTCAAGCCCAAACAGCTGGGAGTCAACCGTACTAACTGCTTTACGTAACGGTACGCCTATCCCTACTTATGATGAAGTGGCGGATAAGGACAAATTTAATATGCTTAGCGATAAAGACCCTAGGCTCAAACAGCAATTGCAGCGTAATACGAGACATAATCTAGAACAGCGTTACACAAAGTTAGAGAAAAAGGTGGAAAGTTAGTAAATTTAATAACGGCTAATCTTCAATTAGCCGTTATTTTTGTATGCCTTGCCTCTATATAGGCTAAATTCTATCTTGTGGGTTCAAATTGTGACTGCTAACAACTGATCTTATGTTAAATAGGCAAAAAAAGAAATATGCTATTTTTGTTCCACAATCGGGCGCGTTAGTTGAAGAAGACCATCGAAATGGTGATCTTCTTTATGTCTCAAATATCAACATTCCTATATAACAGACATCCATGCAAAATTCTGGGCAAACGCGTAGCTTTTCTTGAGTAAGAAGGCGTCTTTTTCTAATCAATCAGATTTTGGAGCAACTAACAAGGCAGGTTAGCAAAAGAACCGGCGTGACTAGAATGACTATATTAATATAAAAGACCGAATTAAGAGCAATCATATATGAAGGAATTAGATGTGTCTGCAAAACACTATGTAAATGTGTGTGATCTAGATATAACAGAAATGGTTAGAGAAATGGAAAAAGCCTCACTCATGTAGTGAGGCCTTAATTATTATTTTAGTTTACAAACGCTACTGTATAGTGTTCTCTAAACAACAATGGTTCTAAGTTAAAAGTTTTCAAAAGTCTGGAAATAGTGTTTGTTTCATAATTAGCTGCTGCAACTTGTTTTCCATATTCACGTAAATTTCTTCTGAGCGACTCTAATTTTTCAGTATTAATAATGCGAATATTAGGATCAGGAGAAGCTGCTCTTTCAAATTTTTTGTTAGGATGAATTAGAATAGGTGTAAAGTCCACATTACCAGGATATTTTCCTTCGAACCAGACTATTGAGCCATTTAATTGATTACAGTATTCTTTACTTATAGTTTCTGTGTATGCTTCATTTTTACATTCAATTACAAAATAATAATTTGTAGCACTTCCCCAAAGATTATCTGGACCTTTTCTAAACTCATTTTCTGGTCTTTGAGATGCATATCCTAAGTGTTCTCCTAATTCTTTTAGAGCTTGTTCAAAAAGATGGGAAGTGTGTGGAGCAAAGATAAGTTTGTCAATAATTGCGTTAAATGTAATTATGAATTGATTTATATTTGAATATGTTTGTAATAAAAACTCATTAATATTATTGGCTTGAGGAATATTTTTAAATTGTACTTTTTCATATTCGATCCCCTCAATTGGATGTATTAACTGATTGTTGAGCTTTTTAGCTGACTTCATAGTTTGTTGAGCATTAACGGAACTATAAAAATTCTCATACTTTGCTAATTTGAATTTTAAGTATCCTTTATGTTTAGTATCAGAAACTTCATTTACCAAGGTTTGAATAATAGATGCTGCTTTTGTATAGTCCCTTATCTGTGCTTGGTTAAATGCTTCACGTTCTTGTATAATCAAATCCTCAAAATGATTCTTATCATGATATTTCACTTTTACTAAAGTGGATCTACTAGTTTCAATCCAATTGCTATCCCGTTTTAAGCATAGGTTTACTACACTGTCTATATCTTTAATACTAGCATTTTGCATTTGATTTGATAGGTTTTGTGATAATTCTAGTTGTTTTTGTGTAGCTTCAGTAAATATTGTTCTCGCATCTTGTTGGTAAAAATTTTGAACTAAAGAATTTCCCATTAAAAATACGACACAGTGGTCATCTTTAGAACGAATTCCTCTTCCCATTCCTTGTTCAATGCGTTGTACTGTATTTTTAAGTATTTGTTTGCTTCCTCTTAAAGCAATTTGTTCTATTTTATCAAATTCACTTCGAACATCAGGTAAACCATCAATTATTAGTACTTCACATGCAGTTTTAGGTAGATCAATGCCGTCATATTTGTTTATTAATACTACCATTCCGAGATGTTGGCTCTTAAGTTTTTCTATCGTTTCAATTAAATTCGTTCCTTCCTTCACTATTAAATCTGCTGAATCTTCCCAATAATTCGCTCTATATGTTGAAGGAACCAGTACGATAACGTTATAATTTTTAGCTAAATATTTAAAATAAGCTTTTAATTGATCTTCAGTCAAATTCGGATTTATATCTTGAGGGATTAAAATCATTCTTTCCCCAATATCATTTGCATTTTGGGGGGTAACAGCTGTCTCAATTTCAGATTTATCTATATTAAAGTGAGAAATTAATATACTATCATCGTCAATTGTTGCACTCATGAATATCCTATGTTGGCACTCATCAAAACTTGGAATAATCTCAATAGGTAAATATTCTAAGGAAATTAAAACTTCATTGCCAGTAATAATACAGTTTGCTAACTCTAAGTTATTTTTTACTAAAGGCCAGTTGAAAAATAGATCCTTTAATAATGCATTATCTTTATTTTGATGAAGAATATGCCTTACTCGATCTAAATTTTGTTTCCAATCCCAAAAAGGTATGAGCTGTTGGCTGCCTTTTTCACCATCTTTTATTTCTAAATATTTTGTTTCAGATTGTTGTTTAATAGATTCCTCAAAAATAGTAAGTAAATTATTATAAGGTTCAGAATCTCTAGGGAGGGAAATGCTAAATTGTGACTCTGCGACTTTGATACAAGCATGTGCATCGTCTATAATCATGCAGCCAATATTTTGTTTTACCTCCTCAACTCCAAAAACACTTCTGCCATTTATAATTCGATGCATATTAGTTACTAAAATTTCTTTGCCATTTAAAAAATCGTTAGACCTAGGTTCTTTAGTGACTGGAATACCAAGATCAATAGCCTCATTAATAACTTGTTCTACAAGATAATTATCGGGGACAATGTATACTGCAGGTCCTTTACTTTCATTAATATAAGATTTTAAAATTAATAAGCCTACAACTGTTTTCCCACTACCTGTATTCATTTTTAGAACAGTATTTTTTTTATCTCGATAATCAGCAAACCACTTACCTAACACTGTACTTTGAACATCTCTAAGATACTCTTCATATTTTTTTGATTTGTTCGGCAATACATCAAATATTTGTTTAGGATCGAGAATTGGATCTAGATTAGAATCTGCATTTAATTTATCAAAATTTATTATCACTTGATAATACACCCACTTTCATACTATTATTTAACTCAACATAACTAGGAAAATATTACCGTTTAATTATACGATAAATCAATTCCAATTACCTCAGTAAACTTCAACAAAAAAGAGCATAAATCCTTCACGGATTTAATGCTCTTGATAATTTAAACATTCCACAACCAAATATTAAGTTTCATTTGTTTTACACTCGTTTCATTTTCTTATGTTTTCTATCTCCAACTTTGATTGATGTAATGAATTTTAACAAGTTAATCACCTTCTTTTAGGGGTAGCACCATCATTTTGCAGACTTACAACGCTAAGCGTTTATGTCAAAAAGTACGCTTTATGACAAGCCTAATATCCTTTGAATTCATCATGTCAAAAAGCCTGCATTCAAGTTATGTAATATTTCATTTGATTAAGGGACTTTATGACATATGGAGATTAGGAAGGTTCTCTAAACGTTGTCATATCAAGGGATTATTGGGTTCTACGCCCCTTAGCGTTGTTAATCTGTGTTTCGCTGGCGGTACCCCTAACAGGTCAATAGAGTATATAATTAAACTTCAGAAGGGGTGAAAGGAAAAATGAAGCCAGAATGGAACAGAAGCGTTTATTTTACTAGATCAGATTATTGTAACGGAGGAGTTTTTAAATTCACATCCTAGTGTTGAAAAAACACAGCAAGTCATAAATCATGTTAAACGGACAGGCTACTTAGATGAGCCCATTACGATTAATCGAGATACGAAAATTCTTACGGACGGCTACAGACGATATATTGCAGCTAAAAACGTGGGAATGAATCTAGCTCCTATTGTTTATGAAAAATAAATTTTTATATTAAAAATAGCAGAATCATAAAAACCCCTGATACTAAAACGTTTCAGGTTTTTTTCTTATAATTAGCTTTAATGTAAACTAGGTTTGTATAGAGTATTATTTTGATACTTGGGGATCTTTGTTCAACTAAAGGGCCAGATTCTTGAATAACACTCGGTGGTAAATCCGGATATTTATTGAAAAGAGGTGTGAAGGATCTACTTAAAGTAACGGGGTTAAAAAAAATGATATTATACCGATAGAGGCTATATTTGTTTATTCAAGTCTAATTAAATAGCGTGAATTGTAATAATAGGAGGCAAGAGAATGACTGTTAGCTTTGTTTCTGAGGAATTTAAAAAAGAGGTAAGAGAACTAATAAAATTTTTTGACGATTACGGTATCCAACATGACTTCGTGTATCTTTACGATGATGATGAAGAGGATGATGAGGAGGGTGATGAAGATTTAATCATCGATGAGAATTATGTGTTACCTACTTGGTTTCCCCATTCTTATTATGAAGAAGAACATACAATTGGTGAATTACTTGATGTAGTTTATGGAGCTATGAAAATAATTGATTTTGATGAATATAAATTAATCAGTAAAAGAGTAGCGTTATTTTATATAGACAGCCAAATACAAGAATTGATATATGGTGTTGGTCTTGATATACCTACTATTACAGAGGTAGTAGATGATCAAGAGTACACAATAAATATTGTAAATGGCTTAACAAGCTATGGAATCAAGTTAATAATAGATGATCTCTTTAATAAGCATGTACCACCAGTGGATGAGTCTGATTTCTTTATAGAAATTTCTGCCAAGGGCACGATAGATTTAAAAATAATTGAAAGCCTAGTTGATGCTTATTTATTTGAGCTAAAATCCACATTAAATATTGGTATACATTTGTCTCCAAGAATATCCTACGATTCTTTAGAGGATGAACTCGAATACAGAACAGATACACCAAGACTTAGACCACTGTTACGAGGAAAAGGGGTACATGAATTGTTAAAGTTGTACAATTCTTCCCTTTCTAGCGCGAATTATGAGATATTGGTTTTAACATATACCAAGGTGATAGAATACGTATCTCAAACAGTTATACAGCAGGATCTTATTAATTCTGCCACCAAGAAATTATTTAGCCCTAGGGCACTTAATCCAGACGCTAATTACATACTAGAATTAGGTAAAATCTTTGAAGGTAACAGGAACAATCAAAAAGACTATTTCGCTATAAAACTAACTATTGAAACTTGTTGTGACCTAAATGAGATTGTTACAGAAGCACCCCAATTCTTAAAGTTTACAAGGAAATTGAACAAGGATAGTAAAAATGACGATAAAGTAAAAGCTTTTGAAGAAGTTGCTAATGCAATTAGTAATACAAGAAACATGTTTGCTCATGCAAAAACTAATTATGAAAAAAAGGGTATGGAATGTCCAACAGATCAATTAGAGGGGTTTACTGAATGCTTAGATATTCTTGCTCAGCAGGTTATAAGATGGTTTGCTAAAGTAAATGAAGATAACAGAGTAATTTAACTTTTAACCTTCTTCAACAAATGGGCGCAATTCCGCAGCAAGAATTGTGCCCTTTCTTTATGTTAAGGGCCATCTTTTTTATTTGAGGGAGTGATAATTTGCATTCAACTAAAGCTATTGATTCCAGTTTTTTTAAGGTTCATGATAAATTTAAAATTTATGAAGGTAATTTTAAGTTATTAAGCGAAAGTCAGGTAGTCCAATTATACGGCATTATTGAATTTTACTTTTATCCAAAACCAACCATTAGATTTCTAGGTGAAACTGAAAAAGTAAATATCCATACACTTATGGATGAGAAAGATATTATTCTAGAAGTTCCTGGGATGTTACCAACTAAGGCAAGCTTAGATTTAGTACAAAATAATCATGTAGCTAAAGGTATGGTGTTATATCAATTAAAAGATGATAAAGATTTTTATATGGACAGTTATTACTTGCATGTAAATAATTTCGTTAAGTATCTGGGAGACAACATCACTAGAGGTGATTTTCACTATCGAGGTGGAATTACTATAGAATATGAAGACTGGAAATTAAATTTCCAACTACGTCATGATTACAAAGATAAGAGAATCTTTTCAAACTTAAAGGATAGAAACGGACACAATATTACCCACATTATAAAAATAGAAAAAAAAGATGGGAGTAAGTTTAAGAAATCAGAGGTTTCTGAAATAGAAGAGATATTTGTATGGGTTTTTACTCTTTGTGCAGGTAGACACATAGGTATTCCAATAAAGATCGGGGAAGACCAAGAGGGGGAGCAATATAGGGAATTTTCAGTGCCTTTAATGAGCCCCTTTCGTGAAGTGCCTAACTGGTTTCCTAAACAAAAAGGCACTGTTATTGAAAGTCTATTCCATAATTTGGCTTCAAAGTTTAATGATGAGTTTATAAAGAGAATTATAAAAGAAACTATACATTGGTATGTTGAAACATTAAATGCAACATTTATAGAAAATAAGACCATCAATTCCCAAATCGCTTTAGAAAAACTATCTTTTGTTTTACTAACTCAACAAAACCCTCAAATCATTAGTAAAACAAAGTTCGATAAAAATAATTTTCAAACAAATCTAGAAACAATATTAGATGAACTCTCTATAAAAACTGTTCTCAGTGGTGAGCTCAAGAAATACAGTGATGGGTTTGATTCTGGTCCCCATTTATTAGTAAAATACAGAAATCATATAGCTCACCCAAAACGTAACACAAGTATAGATAGTTACTCTACACATGATAAGTTCTTAATAAACCAGTTGGGAGTGTATTATACTGAAATGCTTCTTTTGAATTTAATTGGATATGAGGGTGAATTCTCTAATCGGCTTAATTTTCCTTCGTGGGAAGGGATATATGATACTCTGCCATGGAAATAGTATCAGTCTATCGGAAGAAGGTTATTTTTTTAGTATTTATTTATCTTTAAACTAAGGCTTCAACAAACTGGGGCTTAAACGGAAGATCATATCTCGAATTCAAGTCTTCAAGAATAGGGCGCGTTTCTTGAATAAGGATCGAAAAAACGCTTGTTTTATCCAAGCGTTTTTATGTGCTAATATACAGTTATTTAATATGTTAAATCTATTATGACTTAACAAAGTAATTCTACTGTTATTTTAACTTTTCTCCACCATATTGGAACTACAATTATATGACAAATACCTTTTAATTTTGATCATATTTTGACCACGAAACATATATAACGGGATATTATTTCATTTTCATTTTAGGTAGTAAAAAACGCTAAACCTTGATATAACAAGGATTGTTTTATTTCGTATTTCTTCATATTATATGGACACATAAAAGAACGAAAAAAATACGGTTTAAAAATAGTTTGTTTGGAGCAGGGTAAGTAAAAGGCCCTTTCCCACTGCTCATAAAATTGCTCATAATTTTGCTCATAGTCATTTTCTATTCTATTTTATAACATTTTAAATGCAATCTGAAAATCCCATTAAATCAATGATTCTATCAATCTATTTTCTTCTATTTTATTACTTGATGAATGGGCGGCATGATGTAATGATTCAAAAAGCCAAAACCAGTCCCCCCAGTAACTTCGCACGATAGCATAGCATCCTGTTAATTAATTATAGGGGAGGGTTGATATGTTTGCCATCTTTTCAACTTAACGACTGCTACATAAAATAATAAAATATATTTAATATTTTTCTAATTACTTATGTGGGGAATGGTTAGTAAGTAGAACCAGTAGCTGACTTAGATTTCTACTTTAATGGAAAATCAGGTTTTTATTTAAAAACCAAGATACCCCTCGTAACATAGGGGGTTTATCTGGTGGTATATTGGTGGCAGACTGGTGGCAAAACCAAACATATTGCCACCAATTACATCTGTTTATATAATATAAAGAAAAAACAAGGGCCTATTATATCAACGTTTTCTAACTAAATCTGTTATAATCCGATTCCTTTCACTTCCTTGACAGGGAAGGGGTCGTGGGTTCGAATCCCTCACAGGTCACTATAACAGAGCCTTGGTATCCTTGTGATATCAAGGTTTTTTCGTTATAACAGGATATTAGTTTGAGACCGGCTCAGCTCGACCTCACCATCCATGACCGCTTTGGCCACCCTGTACGGCCAAAGGAATGGTTCCTTGTGCCGCTGCACGTGATTGATGAAGCGGTAAGTCGTATTCGGGATGGCTCGATTACCAATGTGGTCTATGATTCCAAGACGGCCAGTTTGGTGGGCGTTGCTCAATAGCTTTTTTATAGAACCTCTTAAAGGGGGTTCGTCGTGAGTACCTATCAACGTTTCGAACCCTCAATCTTTTTGGTTGGGGGTCTTTTTTATCTTTACATACTTTTTAATAGGAACTTTTGCTGGTTTTTGTGCTTCATGGATTGCTAACGGGGCAGGTTGAAGAAGAAAAAGCACAAATGAAAAATCAACAAGTACTTAAATTACCTTATCCCTACATTTTCTTTACTTAAAAAGAGCAACATTCCCATCTTCTATGGAGTGTTGCTCTTTTTTGCTATTAGTCCATAAGAAAAACTTTGGCTGTTAACAACTATAGGTAGAAGAACCCCAATTTGCTATAATCTCCATCTCAATACTTTGTTGGTTTTGAATCCTATCTAATATTTCCAGTTCACCTTCAGGATAAATTTGACGAAAGTATTTAACTATTTCAGTACTACCTTTAGATATTATATATTGGGCTTTACTTATTGCATGAGACCAATTTTTTTCCTCCATTAGAAGCAAAAAAAGCAAAGAACCGAAGGTGGCAGAGGTTAAGTAATGGGTTGGCCACATGTGTCCTAAAACAGATTGATATTCATTTGTTAATACAGAGGAGATACTTAAAAAATCCATAGAGTTATAACGAATATATACACTCGCTGTTTCACACATGTTAAGGACAACTAGACGTCTACCTAGCTCTTTTCCTGGAATAGATAAATTGGCCAAATCACTTAAGAATATTTCTTCGGAGCTTGATATTTTTAGAGAGCTTCTTTGTGGATTATCAGAGTCTCTTTCACCGTGTCCTGATATCCAAATAAGATCAATAGATGGGTCAGAGTATAGCTCTAAAAACTCTTCTTTCGTGCATTCATTTGCATATCGCATTATTATGTTATTCATATCAATGCCTTTTTCTCTCAAAATGAATAAAATAGCATCGCGTTCTTTTTCTGCCATATAAAGACTTTGGTCTGGATTAATCCAAAACAAAGCCTTTTTTAGTTCGCGTTGTCGTTTGGCTTCTGAGGAGTTTAACAACGAAATCGGAATTTCTCCATTAAAACTTTTACTTAGGAAAGATTGTATAGGTACATTTGCTGCAGAAAGTTCAAAAATTTGTACACTATTAAAAGGTTTTAATGAAGTTACTGTTTCAATTAGTTTATCCAAACAATATACAGATCTGAAGCTATCTAAGTACTCTTCGGAATTTTCCCTTTGAATATCAGGATTACCAGGAAGTACAGGCTCATGTGACTCTTTTTCCTCTAACATCGCTAGCCAACTTGACTCAATTTTATTTTTTTTGCTTGCAAATTCCGAATAAGTCCCTTTACTTTCAAATTTTTTAAGTTGAATAGAATTACCGAGTTTAATTAAATACCAACATTTATTTGGCTCCATAGTAGCAATTGCCACTATGTACAATCGATCATTTGGCACCTCTATCCTCCTGCCAATCTCATTGGTTTGCCACCTAAAAGCTAATTCAAAAGCTAGTTTATAGTAATATTCCCGGGATAATAACTGGGAAATCATTTCATTAATTACCCAACTAAATCGAGTTTTTTGTAATCTTTGCTGAACTTTGTCTGGGTAAGCCTCAATTATAAATTTTAATAATTCCAAAAAGCTTTCCCTTACATGAGGAGCGTTGACAGGACTTATAAGTGAAAAGCTCCAGAACTTTAAGGCTTTTTTTATAACATTGTTTATACCATATACCTTTAAATTTCTTGCCTCTTTAAAAAGGGTAGCCTTCTCACGGGGAGAGATTAAAGTATTCCTGAGTAAAGCTTCAATTATCATAAACCTTCTAGATGCATTATGCTCACCTCTATGTAAATCTATTAGAATACTAACAACACGATGCAATGTATCATTTTTAGATTTAAATAGGATTGAAGAGACAGAACACCAATATTTAATATCAATTTCTTCGACATTTTCTTTTCTGGCATAAATGCTACTATACTGGTATGTTTCTATTGCTTCCTCTAAGGTATGACCCAACACTGAAATTACATTAAAATAGGTAGAACAATAATGAAGGAAGATTGTCCTTGAATGTTCTATTTCGAAATCCATTGCCAGTTTAAAAGTGTTATAATCTGCATCAATCTTGACTTTATCTCTATCCAAATGGTTGAAATTAGGGTTTATTACTTTTACTAAGTAGTCAAAAGCTATCCCCACACATCCATTTTGTTCGTATAAATCAGCAAGTATTATGAGAATTTTTTTTGCTGAAAGTAACAGTTGAATGTTTTCCTTACCTTCGGTGGTTTTAGAAACTTCATATAAAAATTGAATATAAGCTTCTATTATTTCTATCTCTTGATTCAGTTGAATAAATGTTAGAGAAAAAATTGTCTCTTCTAGGGTGTTTGCTAATTCTAGTAGTGATTCAGTTTTAACAAGGTCAATATATTTTGACAATAGGTCCTGTTCTCTGCTGAAAAACCTGTTGCCGTTTACTTTTACTAAAAGCTTCTCTGCCTGTTCCATAATATTTATCTCCCTCTTCAGGTATTGGAAATTTGTATATGTAGGAAATGTTACCGGAAAATAGTAAGTAGGACAAATATTATTTTTTAAATGGCTAAATTAATAAAAATGCACTTATAAAAATGAGGATTGGACAGGAAAGAGTTGTGATGGATAAACAAATCACATGAAAGTAGAAGATATAAAGAAGGAACTTAACCTTAACATTCGCTTTCCACATGTGCTTTTTCTTCTCTTTTCCGGCTGGGAGGTTCGCAATTCCAGAGAAAAGTGCGACTCGATTATTAAGAGTACAGGTGATTTTCTTAGTTCCGTTTATCCATGAGTTTAAGGAGGATTGTATCTTGAAGAGGAAAAAGCCCCACTCAATTGAGAAGGGATTTATACATTATTACATCTCAATTTGTCCTCTTTTGTCCCCCTATTTGTCCTCCGATGTTTTATATCATATTTACTATATTTAAGTCGAACCTTTTAAAAATGTTGATTTAAAGCCTTTTTTATACACTATTTCTTTCTGTTATATATGAAAATGAAAGTGCGGCATGATGTAATTAGGGTTTTAAAACCTTGTTATATCAACGTTGATTTTAGTAAGGCAACCAATCAATCAGCTGGTAATTTATTAAGGCATAATATGACGCTAACTGCTAAACTTCCAGAGTGGATTGCTGAAGTCAAGCAAAAATATAGTTAACTTGATGATGGATTTAAAGTGACTGTGAAAACGAAGAATAACCAGTAAAACAGAATATGTTTAATTATAAGAGTCGAGGAGATATATTCCTTGGCTCTTTTTACTTTCACTTGGGAACAGCATAAACATGAGGACGTTTTGCAAATTACTATGGGTCAATCGCCAAACTCCTGAAACTATACAGACAATTCTAGCGACCATATTTTAGAACAAGGAAATGCTGATATGAAAAATGGACTTGTAGTATTATATATCGATAAAAAAAGGTTAACCAGAAATAATTTACTTGCTGACCTTATAATACGAACGGGGCAGTTTAGTTTAAGATCGCTGTTAACCTGAGTTTAACAATCGGGCCATTTTCTGGAATAACATTCAATAAGGAGATTTGATATTTATGTTTAAGGTGTAAAGGAGATTATTAAATAATATACTTAAAGTAATGGGGCAGTAATGTTTAATAAGCAAGTCGGAGAAGCGTAGTAGACACATACTGTGCAATAAGTATCTTCATTTGTTATATGAGTAAAAATTAGCTGTTAGATATTAATAGAACTGTTCTGTCCTGCTGATACACGTATTTCGTGATCTGTTTAATGGCTCAATAGCAACACTTTCAGCCATTTGAGTTTCCCCTTTAGCGGAGCAGATGTTTATGCCCCTTCTTCGGTTATTTTACTCGGAATTTATGCTCCATTATTTTCGCTTCAAAGTTTACAGGAAGCATTTATCAGTGCTTATTAGGGCTGAAAAAGTTATTATTCTTAATTCTGCGACTTAAGACCGAGAATTTTCATTTAAATTACAGCTGGCACTTAAAGGGATGACAATGGACAGAGGGACAGTACCGTGTCCCTAAATTTTCGGGGGCAGTGGACCTGTCCCTGTGTCCCACTTTTGGCTTATCGGCAGGAATTTTTTTCTAAATGTCGAAATGTGTACCTAATACATAAAGCAATACAGGAGGCGGTTTTTCGTGGTGAATAAGGGAATTCGCTGGAACGAGTCTGAAACGAAGAAAATCTATCAGGCTAATAAAGAATCCGAGAGTTTGATGGAGTATCTGGAGAAGCAGCTATTCAATAATGATATTGTAGATTCTTCTGCCGACAGCCCCACACCTGAGCGGGGGGACGGGAGGATGCTTTACTTTTCAAAAGGGCAGAGAATTGTTGTTGCAGCGCCGAGAAAAAGATATAAGCATGTTCATGTGATTTTAACGAATAAGGTGAACATGGCTGAGGTAAGAAAATCCGGCATTGAGTTAGGGAATCAAAAAACGGATATCATGCTTACTTCAAATGAAGATATCGATAAACTTGTAGCCTTACTGAAGGACGAGCTGTACAAGGGCTCCACTGTAAAGGAAAAGACAGTGGGATATAAAACGAGATCCCTAGAGGAGTGGGTCCACCTATATGATAAAGACGAAACAGTGCGATTAAGGAACCACTTCATTTTACACGAAAGATCGATGTTCATTTCTGATTTCACAGAGCTGGACGAACTACGGAACGGCGAGATCGATATATTAGAGTTTAAGAGAAAGGTTGACCAAAAGACGAAAGCAAAGCGGGAATTTGAAGGGGAACGCATTAACTTATGGGGATTCAGCGGCTTCTCGGGACAGATGTTCTTTAACCTACTGTACAATATGGCGGAGTACACCGAAACCGTCCGCCAGCTTCAAGATGAATTTTTAACAGCAATTTACATCCCGGCTCATGAAAAAGAAGACTTCAGCTGGACGAAAGAAAAATACGAGCGTTTTGGAGGTTATATTAAAAAACTGAAGAAAAAGGCGATTGAGCAAGGTTTTCCACCGCAAAAATGCCCGACGATAAAATATATGACCTTCTTCCTCAGCTTTTTCTGGGGCATCCAGGGCATAGATAAATATCCGATCTATTATAAAGCCAGCCGGGACGGTCTTGAATATTTAGGCTACAGTCTGGCCGAGGACTCACAGGCTGCCGAACATAATAGGTATTTTCTTTTCGTCAATAAGCTTTATGAGCTGAATAAAGACATTGTGAAATCGTCAAGGGAAACATATGAGCTTGATATGATGTCGATTAGTAGCTTCTTATACTATGTGACCACGATATCTGAAGCAGAGCCCAACCCGGTCGGAGACGGTACTGACCCAATCGAGGAAGATGAATTCGCGCTTCAAATCCGGGATGTGCTTTTTGAAGAAGGTTATAAGTTTTCACAAATGCAGACGGCCGACTGGGAGGAAGCGGGACTCAACGAAAAATACACGGACAATCTCATCTGGCAATACAGGGGCGAGGCGAAGGAAGATATGATGAGCCTGATGATAATTTGGGAGGACGAGGAGCTTTATCATGCGGATCTGTACACGGTAAATGAAGAAGGCGAACTGCAAAAAGGGAAAGCTGTCCAGGCTCTCGATGATAGGGGATTTATCAGTGAGCTAAAATCGTTTCTCCAGCAGCGAACCGGGAGCAGAAAGCCGTACACAATTGAGGACGCAGTAAAGGAAACATATGTAAGCAAAGAAAGCATGGAGGAATGGCTCGAGCTCCTCACCGAAAAACGGCAGGTCATTTTTTATGGGCCGCCAGGGACGGGAAAAACCTTTATCGCACAGCGCCTCGCAAAAATTTTAACCCAGCAGCCGCAGCGGATTGAGCTGATCCAGTTCCACCCATCCTACACATACGAGGAATTTATTGAAGGTCTACGCCCGGAACTTGCTGGAGAGGAAGGGTCACAGCAGCTTTCGGTGAAAGTGCAGCCCGGCATTTTTACGTTCCTCTGCCAGGAGGCAAGGAAACCGGAGAACCAGGAGAAATCATATGTGCTGATCATCGATGAGATCAACCGGGCAAACACAGCGAAGGTATTCGGGGAGCTCCTGTATGCCCTGGAGTACCGGAATACGTCTGTACCGCTACCCTATTCGAAAAAGAAATTGATTGTGCCTGAAAATATATACGTAATCGGAACGATGAACACTACTGACCGCTCGTTGGCGCAAATTGATTTCGCTTTAAGGAGAAGGTTTCAGTTCATTCCATTTTCTGCGAAGGAGACAGAGGGCGTCCTGAAGAATTATCTTTTGGACAATGAGCCGGAGATGGCCTGGGTAGCTGATTTAGTGCAAAAAGTGAATGGTATAATCGGTGATCCTGATATTTCTATCGGCCACAGTTATTTTATTGGGCAGAATCTTTCTATGGAGAAGCTGAGGCGTATCTGGAAATATCAGATTATGCCTTACCTTGAGGAGTGCTTTGTCCATGACAGGCAGAAGCTGGAGCAGTTCGAGCTTGATTTTATGCTTGAGAACGGTGCTGAAGAGAATGAGTGATGAACAAGTAATCGAGCTGAAGGAATATGAACAGTTGAACGATGTATATCTGCCGGAAGAGACAGCGGTCAAACTAAGGCAGGCATATTCCAATGTTGTGCAACTGCAGCATACAGGCAGGGAAAGCCATTACAGCCTACGGGCAGGAGCAGTTGCAGGAGTGTTTCGCGTGGAAAATTATACGTTCCGGATCTCTCCAAAGGTGGATCTCCCAGTCATCTGGGACTGGCTTGCAGCTGCCTATGATTTGAGTTCTGTCCAATGGAGCAGAACAGAAACAGGTTTTCAAAAGCAGCTGGGCGATCTGGAATGGGTCGTTAAGTTTTTCCTCCATGAATGCAAGAAGATATACTCCCGGGGAATTAAGAAGGGTTATATTACTGAGGAAGCACCCTCTCGGGCTGTGAGGGGACAACTTCAGGCGCAACGTACTCTCCGGCTTTGGCTGAAGCATGATTATCAGTTTGACTGCCGGTACGACGAACTGACCGAAAATGTGAAGGAAAACTATATTATCGTCTGTACCCTAGCTGATATGCTTCATAGAGAGTACGAGGATCCAATTGTATTGAAGGATTTGCGGGTGATAAGGAATATATTCGGCAGGGAGTTAGATAGCTTTACATTGAAAAAAAGCACAGTCCCGGCAGAACAGCTGAAGGAAATCGAGCATCTTCCGGTAACAAGACTGAATATGCATTACAAGCCTGCCTTTCAGTGGGCGATATTATATTGGCAGGCGTCAGCACTCAGCTTTGAGCTTGGCGACAGGAAAAGCAGCTCTTTTCTTCTTGATATGAACGAGCTGTTTGAAATGTATATCGGAAAACGGCTGACAAAGGAACTGGGTAAGTACGGCATGCAAGTAAGCCTACAAAAGCATGACTCCCTCGCTGAAGGAGGGAAAATCAGGATTATCCCTGATGTAGTAATAAAAACAAGAGACGGCCGCGAGATCATACTGGACTTAAAATATATCTCACGCCGAGACGATTCTTCGATTAACATCAACGTCTTTCAGATGCTCGCTTACTTGACGGCAAGAAGAGCAGAACACGGGATTTTGCTGTATGCAGGCGGAGGAGAGCGGAGTGATTCAATTAAAAACAGTTCGTTTACGATTCATCAGTGGAGCCTGCAGCTGGACAGGGGGTTGAGAAGGGAGGAGATTGAGAAGAGGATTGGGATGATAGTAGAGAAGATGGTTAGACTTGGAACCCAGGAGGCTTCTATAGTTACTTAGTAAAAGCTATTCATGTGGAGCAAAGCAGTCGATTCACGAGGAGGAACTGACTTTAAGCGACCATTTACATTACACTGGTCGCTTTATTTTTATTACAGGGTGATTACAGCTATAGGAAAATACCACTTTTGATATCGCATTTACATCATAAGGACAAGAATTGTACCTAAGAATGACAGACTGTTTACCAGCACAATCTTTCATGTGATATAAGATAAAATGCCGTAGATTGAAGAATAAAGATGCTATTTGGTATCAATTGACTTTCAGTGTAAATGTCCAGATTAACACTTATATTACGTAGCAGACCAATACTATGTAATAGGATTCACTATTTTTTGAGAAGGAATGTACTTAAGTTAACCAGAGTAAAATTTAATAAAAACACTGGATTTTAATGGTAGAATATAAAAAACAGTAGAGAAAAAAGTGAGCATTTAAAGATAATTAGTTGATCAAGAAGTGTGATTTAAATAATTTAAAATGCTAAGGAAAGCATCACTATGGTTATATTTTATTGATTGAAAAAAAGTGGTAGGGAGGAAAAAATTGTGAGTCAAAAAGTTGATTCCAAGGATTTTGAACTAGTTAAGAGTAATCCAAATCCAAGTAAGAATAACAATAATGGATCATCTGGGATAGAACTAGTAACTAAGGGGTTACAGCAAGTACCAAGAGAAGTTTGGATAGAAGGAGCATCCGTTTTATTAGATCAGCTAAAGAAGCACTTTGATAATGAGCGAGAAGGAAAAAAGAAAATCAGAGATTTTAGAACAGAATTACTGTATTTGGAAATCAAAGATTTATTGGAAACTATTCAAAAAGAAGCGGCTAAAGAAGACTTTAACCAAGAAAGAATTAATAACTTGTATGACCGTCTTGATAAGAAAGGGCTAGAGCTGAAAGAAATGCAGGATGAGGAAGATGGTTTTGCAAATCTATTGTTAAAACCTATAAAACAATTTGTTGCAATGAGATTTAGAAGGTAGTAAATGTTGGTCAGACATATTTAAAAAGAATGCTTATTATGATTTATTACGTCATCTTTTGGAACAAAAATTGCTCATAATAAAAATCAAAAAGCAGTTGCTGTAGTACAAAAATACTGGCAGACACAACCATTAAGAGACGATTATTTTTAGCGTAACTGTTGGTATATTATCAAAAATAAAATCTAAACAATATATTTCAGATTGGAGAATCTGTATTATGAGCGAATGGGATTTCCTATGGGATTTAAGTGGGAAAGATCTTGAAGATGCAATGACATCTGGTGGCACAGCTAATGATTGGGCTTATGTTGAAAAACAAGAGAGAGAAAAGCGAAAGGTAGAGTGGGAAAAACTTAAGTCCTTGAGAGATGGTGGACTAATTCCGAAAGAAGAGTTTAAAAAAAGAAAAACGGCTTTATTTTCAAATGATATTAACGTTTAAATGTGATATTAATTGAATTGGCTATTTGATAATTGGTTAAGTGAATTGTCAAGTTGACGTGTTTCCTTTATCCACGTTTGACTGTAAACAATCATAAATCCATTCATTTGTTGACCAAGGAGTTGTCGAATGTGGCAACTTCTATTTTGATGTATCACAGATAATATAACAATATGGAGGAGAATTAACTAATACCACAAAGTTATTGGTTGCACAGTACAACGATACTGTTCAGTAGGAAATAAAAAAGGACGATAGCCATAAAATTGGTTATCGTCCTTCTTCAACTATAGGGTGCTATAGTTCAATAACCTGATATATAACGTTAAAAGCTCGAAGCATTAGGCTTTGAGCTTTTTTCTATATAGTAATTTGCTTGCTAATCAAAGGAAGTGATCCATAATCTCCAACTTCCACAATCAGGTCATGAACAGGCCGGAAGAAGGACTGCCATTGTTTTATCTCCTATAGTATTCAATCAGTCCACAGGATTCTGTTCCATCTGTCCGATCACGAATCAAGAGAAGGAATACCCTTATGAGGTACCTCTTCCAGACGAAGGAATTCCAGTTCCTAACGGGTTCCGGTGACAGGTGTGATTCTGTCGGATCAATTGAAAAACTTGGATTGGAGTTCTCGCAATGTAAGAATTCTTCGTTCTTGTAATGGCACGGATTCGGTTAATGATCAGGTGGTTGAAGATTTAATTGAGGAATGCCTCGAAAAAATAGACACATATTTATTTTGATCCTTTCCTTTCAGGAAGGGGTTTTTTAGTATTGAGGTTGTAAGGAAGTAATCCACAATCTCGAAAAAGCCAGGGTTAATTTTACCCTGGATTTTTTTGACAAAGAGCATGGGGAAAGAAAATAAAAGGATTGTCTGCTGAAGCGGAAAAAAGCCCCACTCAAATGAGAAGGGCTTTATATATACATAGTAGTCCTTTTTTGTCCTCCTATTTGTCCTCCAATGTTTTATATCGCATTTAAAACATTTAAGTCAAACTACTTAAAAACATTGATTTAAAGCTTTTTTTAAAACACTATTTGTTCCTATTATATATGAAAATGAATGGGTAGCATGATGTAATAAGTGCCCAAACTCCCGAAACTCCAACCGAACCGTTACTGCAAGAAGCCGTTCCCGCTCCTCTAAGTCTAGTAATCCGGCCTGAAAACAGCAGCAAAAGACCTTGACTAATGATTACTACGCTGATTTTCTGCTCGGCTCAGCTCACCACCTCTTATTTAACGTGATATAAGGATTTCCCACGCTCTATATTCTTTTCATAGTTTTTCATGTCGAAACTACCAAACGACAGCATTTTGACAGAGGTAGCAGCTCTGACCCTTTTGGGGATTTACCTTTGTAAGGTTAATACAACCTTTTAATGGGAGAGATGCAACTTTTTATTATAATTAATTTTCACATAGGGATGATTGGAAGATCAGATAATCATTTTGTAATAAATTACATATGAGAAAAAACGGTTGCTAAGGTCCGTGACAGAATATCGAGTTTAATACTCACTCTTTTTACAATGTTTGAAAAGTTATGAATTATTTGGTATTATTAGTATGTTGTGAAAGTAGATAGAGAAATGTGAATTAGTTAAATTGGAGTGGATTAGTATGCCGATAATTACTGAGGTAATTTCAAGTGAAATTGTACAAACAATACTAGCTTTAGAAGAAGATCATTTCAGCGATTTAAAATCATTTCAGATAAAACCAGCTAAACTTTCCCGTACAATAGCAGCGTTCGCAAATGCTGATGGAGGGGAGTTGTATATTGGTATAAATGAAGAGGAAGTAGATGGAAATAAGGTTAGAAAATGGGATGGATTCTCAGACATAGAGGCTGCGAATGGTCACATACAGATATTTGAGCAACTTTTTCCATTGGGGCAAGATTTTAATTATACATTTTTAAAAAATAAAGAATGTAATGGCTTGGTTCTGAAAGTAGAAGTGTTCCGTACCCGCGAGATTGTAAAAGCTTCTGATGGGAAACCATACAAAAGACGCGGTGCTCAAAGTTTACCAGTAGATACTGCTGAAGACATTGATAGACTTAGGTATGATAAGGGAATCGTAAGCTTTGAAACAGAAACAATTGATATTGATGTTGAACGTATCAGTGAATCGGATACTATTCAAAAATATTTACCTATAATAGCGCCAACTCAGGAGCCTGAAAAATGGTTGAAAAAACAATTCCTTATTAGAGATGGAAAGCCTACTGTAGGGGGCATACTGCTTTTTGATGATGAACCGCAGGCTATACTCCCTAAACGCAGTTCCGTTAAAATATATAGATACACAACATTAGAGCCAAAAAGAGAATCTCTTGCTTTTGAACCAATCACAATTGAAGGTTGTATATATCAACAAATTGCTGATGCAGTGAATACAACAATTAATAAATTAGAAGACATTAAAGTATTAACAGCGACCGGCTTCAGCAATGTAAAATATCCTGAGGTTGCATTACAAGAGATAATAACCAATGCAGTCTTACATAGGGACTACAGTATTGCGGCCGACACCCATATAAGAATTTTCGATAATCGAATAGAAATTGAGAGTCCTGGAAAGTTGCCTGGCCACATAACTGTTACTAACATATTAAATGAGCAACTTGCGAGGAACGGATCTATTGTTCGGCTGATACATAAATTCCCAAACCCTCCCAACAAAGATGTGGGTGAAGGTTTAGACGCTGCTTTTGAGGCTATGGTTGACTTAAGACTTAAAGAACCAATTATCGAAGAAAGGGAGAACTCTGTAATTGTTTTTATTAGACATGAACCATTAGATTCTCCAGCAGATATAATAGCCGAGTTTTTATCTCATCATAGTGAAATTAATAATTCAAAGGCGAGACAAATTTGCCATATTGGTTCAGAAAATGTAATGAAGCGTATTTTCCAAAAAATGATGGAAAGTGGCATCATTGAACGTATACCAGAACGGAAAGGAAATGCAACTGCATATAGACTTGTGGAAAATAATAATTAAGTTCTAAAGAAGATATGATTAAGTTTATTATCATACCTTCTTTACAATGGTAATTTTGAACTCACCAGCAATCATGTTTACCACATACATCGGGACATGTGTATTATGCAACCACTGTTTTAAAGCGATGCATATAGACTTTGCATCGCTTTTGTTATAAGAATCATCAAGTCAATTACATATCATTGACTGCTAACATTTTGCTAACGAAATATAATAAATCGCAGTAAATTCAGGTTAAAGATATTACACATAGTACCTGTAGAATGTTGATATTACGCGGTTTATTTCTACTATGGTTAAATATATTACAGTTTGAAACTATATGGGCGGCATGATGTAATGATTCAAAAGGATAAAACCAGTCCCACCAGTCACTTTCACGACAGCATAGCCTCCTCCTTAATTGAAGGAAGAGGGTTGTTTTGTTTGCCATCTTTTCAACTTAACGACTGCTACATCAAATATATTTTATGAGGAGTGTTTGCAAGTAATTTTATAAGAAACAGTAACTGACTTAGATTTTTACTTTCAAGTTTTTATTTAATAAACCTTGTAACGCAAGGGGTTTAGCTGGTGGTATATTGGTGGCAAAACCAATCATATTACCACCAATTACATCTGTTTACATCATACATAGAAAAAATAAAGGCCTATTATATCAACGCTTTCCAACTAAATCTGTTATAATCCGATTACTTTCACTTCCTTGACAGGGAAGGGGTCGTGGGTTCGAATCCCTCACAGGTCATCAACTAACAAAGGCTCAAATCCTTGATATCACAGGGGTTTGGGCCTTTTTTATTTTGTCTTACTGGTTAGCTTAGGATCGAAGCTGTCTTTTAAAAGGCAGCTTTTTCTTTATGCAACTATCGGGGCAGCATTCCTGTAATAACTGAAAATGAGGTTTGAACGAAAAAAGACCTCTTGATAAGATGAATGTGTCCTGAGCTGGCCAGCTAAAAAGGACAATACATCTATTTGGAGGTCTCACCATGAATTATAACCAAAATCATAAAATCTCTCAAATTACTTCTGAAACCTTAATTGTCGGAGTAGATATAGCCAAGCACAATCATGTCGCGAGAGCACAAGATTTTAGAGGATTGGAACTAGGTAAAACGTGTTTCTTTGAAAATACGAAAGCAGGATTTCATTCGTTTCTAGATTGGATTACCCAACTTGTTAAAGGGTGTAAGTTAAATCAAGTGATTGTAGGCATGGAGCCAACTGGTCACTACTTATCTAAGTCTTTTTCGATAAGTAAAGAATTTGACATGCTCACTCTCCTAATTTTAGGTGTTCCAATCTTTCGTATGGATGTGCCTGGTATGCCTACCTGATATTAACAATACTATTATTGTTAATAATCTTAACAAAATCTATTAGACATTTTTTTGTACCTTTCGATATTTATTGTCGAAATTAGTTAATGAACAGTTCGAATACTCTGTGTAACTAATTAAAGTAACTGCCCTATTAGCCCCGAAAAAGTAGCTGCCTAAGTAACTATTGTATTAAAGCACCCATTAGTTTAAGTATTATTCTTCACAAACTATCGGCTGGGTTAATTCAACAATAAGAAAGATTCCATAGATGTAGACATTGATAATACAAAAGGAATACATGGGAGATGGTCTGACACCTTAACAGGAGGAAAAGCAGACTATCCAACATTTCAAATTCGTCCGAAAGGGTTAGGTAAAAGTGTATTTGTAACATTAACTAACGGGAAAATATTAAAGAAAAAAAGAACAAGGATTATATCTAGACTATCTATGTTTTGCTACTTTGGCATATACCGGTATGCGCTTAGGCGAAATGTTAGCATTAAAATGGACAGCCCTGGACCTTACTAAGAAAGAATCACCAAAACATACTATAACCAAATAACAAAAGTACAGGTTATCAACTTCTAACACCAAAAACAAAAAATTCAATCCGGACAATCATGATTGACAATGGACTGGTCGCCTTATTCAAAGCAAAGTGTGAGCAGATGGAATTGAAAATGAAACAACGGTTGTTCAGGAATTTAATTGACAGCAATCTCATCATATGGTTTACTAATATTAACCATCTGGTAATTACATCATTACCTTGTTGGTTCGATCCACGAAATTTGTTTTTTTACTGGTTTATTTTAAAATAAATAAAGTGGAAAAATAAATTTTAGAAGAGGTGCAACACGGTGGAAAACTCCAACAAAATAGTATTTGAAAAAAGCAAACCTTTGCCTTTATATTTTCAGCTGAAAGAAGTACTAAAAGAGAAAATTGAAAAAGGAATATACAGACCAGACGATATTATTCCTTCAGAAAGAGAATTGATTGATACGTATGGCATAAGCAGGACGCCTGTCCGCCAAGCCTTAAACGAATTGGTAGCAGAGGGCTTGTTAAGAAGAGAACATGGTAGGGGTACATTTGTGGCCCATAAGAAAATTGATCAAATGTTCTTAAAAAGCTTAAGTAGTTTTGGAGATGAAATGGAGAGAAGTGGTTTATCATTCGAAACAAAAGTTTTAAATAAACAAATTATCGAAAAAAACGCTACTCTTCAAGAAATATTTGGTGAAGCCCACCAATTTTTCTATAGAATCGATCGGTTAAGGTGTATTGAGAAGGAACCCTACGTTTTGGTTACAACATATATCCCAGCAGCTAGTGCACCTGATTTGCTTAATGTGGATTTAGAAAAGCAATCCTTGTACAGAGTGCTCGAATCAAAGTATGGCTTTAATATTAGTTATGCAAAACGTGTGATAGAGGCGAATAATGTAACTGAAGAGGATGCTGACATTTTAAAAATTCCTCCGATGGCGGCTGTTCAAATGACTAAAACTACCGCTTTTCAAATTGATTCCGAGCCCTTTGAGTATTCGATAGCGCGTTACAGAGGAGATTTGAGTAAATTTACTGTTGAAGTAAAATATGAAAGAAAGTAATATATCGAGCAAGTTTTTTAACTTGTTCAATTTTTAAACCAACTGGTAATTACATCATTATATGATTATAAATTGATACTTTTTAAATTTGAGGGGGGGATAATTGTATGGGAAAACATTATATTATTGCTCATGATATTGGTACTACTGGAAATAAGGCAACTCTATATTCATCTGATGGAGAGCTAATAAGTAGCACACTTTATAAATATCAAACTTTTTATCCGAAAACTGGATGGGCTGAACAAAATCCATTAGATTGGTGGCAAGCAGTCTGCGATACAACAAAAACTTTACTAGAGAAGACGAGTGTAACACGTGAACAAATTGGGGCTGTAAGCTTCAGTGGTCAAATGCTTGGGTGTTTGTTAGTAGACCGCCAAGGAGATCCATTAGGTAATGCAATTATCTGGGCAGATATGCGAGCTTCTGACCAAGCTAAGCGTTTAGAAGAAGAACTGGGTATGGAGACGGTCTATCAGATCACAGGGCATCGCATCAGTTCATCATATTCTGGGGCAAAAATCAAATGGGTTAAGGAACATCAACCAGATGTGTTCAAAAGAGCTTATAAAATTCTACAAGCAAAGGATTACCTTGTTTACAGACTAACTGGAACATTTGCAACAGACTATTCGGATGCATGTGGCACAAACTGTTTTGATCTTGTAAACAAGGTATGGTCAGACGATATTTTAAAGGCATGGGGAATTGAAAAAGACATTTTTCCAGATTTGCATGCTTCAACGGATGTAATAGGTGGTGTGACAGACTGGGCCGCAAAAGAAACGGGCTTACTTCAAGGTACACCTGTGGTTATCGGGGGTGGAGATGGAGTTTGCGCCGCTGCTGGAGTTGGTGTGATTGATGAGGGAGAAGCATTCAATTATATTGGTTCATCTTCATGGATAGCAACTGCATCAAACAAACCCATTTTCGACCCTGAAATGAAAACCTATACATGGGTTCACCTAGATGCCAATAAGTATTCACCAAACGGTACAATGCAATGTGGTGGTGGCTCTATGCAATGGGTGACAGAGCTTCTTTACCAGGATTCTAAACCAGATGTATCTATGTATGAATTAATGAATCTGGAAGCTGAAAAGTCTCCTCCTACCTCAAGAGGGTTGGTTTACTTACCTTACTTAATGGGTGAACGCTCGCCAAGATGGAATCCTGATGCGCGTGGTGCTTTTGTAGGTTTGTCTATTACGCATACACGTGGAGACATGGCGCGTTCTGTCATGGAGGGTGTTGCTTACAACTTGAAAATTGTGTTGGATACGTTTCAAAAAGAGGGTGCTCCGATCAACTATATGTGGGTTCTAGGTGGAGGAGCTAAGAGTGCGTCGTGGCGGCAAATTTTAGCTGATATTTATGGACTTGATGTATATGTACCATCTTATTTAGATGAAGCAACATCAATGGGAGCTGCTATGGCAGGAGCTGTGGGAAGTGGCCTAATTAAAGATTTTCAAGAAGCAAAACGATGGGTGAAAAGAGTCAATATCCATCATCCACAACCAGACATTCAAAAAAAATATTGGGAGTTCTTCCCTTTGTTTAATGAAACATATAGCCAATTAAAACCTGTGTACGAGAGATTAAAAAAATTTAATTAAACCACTAAGAAAAGGCATTTATATAAGTGATTAGATTGTTAGTAAGGGAAAAGATTTCGTATTTACATTAAAAAAATCACGTTACAAGTAAATCGTATGCGAGGTGGGGAAATAAATGAAACGAGCATTTATTTTTGACATGGATGGCACACTGCTCGATAGCAAGTCGCTTGCTCAACAAACATATCCAGAAGTCTTAAGGCGATTGAAAGAGCAAAAAGTTGTAGGGGATATTGAATGGACTGAAGATCAAATTAATCATGTTATTGGTATGACAACAGAGGATTTATTTACCTATTTGCTTCCTAAAGCTAGTGAGGATCAAATCCAGTTAACAATGCGGATTTTAGAAGAAGTGGAAGATGAGTTTTTTGAACGAACTACCACTCTTTATTCAGGTGTTATCGAAACATTGCAAAAGCTCAAAGAAAATGGCTATGAATTGTACGTGGCATCGAATGGCGGAGCCAAATATGTTCCAATGGCCGCAGAGACTCACAATATTACACATCTTTTTACTAATTTATATTGTGCTGGTCTGCATAAAACAGCTAATAAAGTAGATCTCGTGAAATTGTTGTTACAAGAAAATAATCTGGATAAAGCCGTCATGGTGGGAGACCGTTATTCAGATATTGAGGCTGGAAAGCAAAACAATTTAACAACAGTAGGATGCCTGTATGGATTTGGTTCGGAAAAAGAGCTTCTAAATGCAGACTATCTTATTAATAGTTTAACAGAGATCATTCATTTAGCAGAAGAAATACTAGTAAAGGAGAGAGAAGAATGCCCAAAGTGTTAATAACTCCTCGATCGTATGGAATGTTTAACAAAGATATTAATCAAATGTGGGAAAAAGCAGGGTTTGAAGTGATAAGAGAAGAGGGGCCACTTCCTGAGTCCAAATTTATAGAGCTTATCAAAGATGTGGACGCATTACTTATAGGAACAGATTATCTTAACGAAACTATTCTAGATAACGCGAAACACCTTAAAATTATCGCTAAGTATGGTACGGGAATTGATAATATTCCAAAAGAATATGCAGAAAAAAAGGGTATCTATGTTACGAATACACCTGCAGTAAATAATGAGGCGGTTGCAGACTATGCTTTCGGTTTAATGCTATCAACTGCTAGAAAGATTTCTTCATCTGCACAGAAATTAAAAGAAGGACAATGGACAAAAACGGTAGGGATTGAACTTTACGGTAAATCACTAGGTATTTTAGGGTTTGGTGCAATTGGAAAAGCTGTTGCCCGTCGGGCAATAGGATTTCAAATGGATGTCATAGTCTATGATGTTTTTCAAGATGAAAAGACTGCTACAGATTATGGCATTACGTATACGGATTTAGAAACAGTCCTAAAGAACAGTGATTTTTTATCAATTCATATGCCACTGTTACCGGAAACTACTAATTTGTTAAATTATGAAACTATGAAAAAAATGAAGAAAGAAGCAATTCTTATCAACACAGCGAGAGGTGGAATTGTTAACGAACAAGACCTATTCCGAGTATTGCAAGAAGGGATTATTAGAGGAGCTGGGATAGATGTATTTAGCGTAGAACCACCGACATCCTCCCCGTTGCTTGAGTTGGATAATGCTGTTTTAACACCGCACAATGCAGCAGCGAGTGAAGAAGCCATAGAACGAATGACATTACAATCAACTGGAAACATACTTGAATTTTTTGAACAACAAGTTAAAAAGACTGAGGGAGGAAATAAAAGTGTTACGTAAATATGAAGTAATTAATGCCATTTATGAAAGCGGTGTCGTAGCTGTCCTCAGAGGGAATGAAATAGAAGTTATGACTACAGCAAGAGCTGCTATTAAAGGAGGTATAAAAACGATTGAATTAACCATGACAGTACCAAATGTGTTTGACGTACTGCGTGAACTGAAAAGTGAATTTGAATCACAGTCTGTTTATATAGGAATGGGCACTGTACTTGATGTCAATTCAACAGTCAACGCAATACAAGCAGGAGCAGACTTTATTGTTACACCTCATTTTGACTTAGATATTATCAATGTGAGTCATCAATATCAAACCCTTGTTATGCCAGGAGCCTTTACAATAACAGAAATGGTAAATGCATTAAGAGCGGGATGTGAAATTTTAAAGCTATTTCCTGCAGATTTAGCAGGACCTAATCATATCAAAAATGTTAAAGGACCGCTTCCTCAAGTGAATATTATGCCTACTGGTGGTGTAAATGAGTCAAATATTGAAGAATGGATTAAAGCAGGAGCTGTCGCAGTTGGAGTTGGATCTAATTTAACAAAAGCAGGCGGTTCTAATCTGGACCCAAATAAAATAAGTGATTACGCATCAATGCTTGTAAAAAAAGTTCAACAGACTAAGATGCCAATGAGTGGTGCGTTTCAGTGACACTTAAAGAATCGGTTTATATTCAAACTGTTCTAGGTTCAGTAAATCCTGATGAAATACCATATTTTCAACCTCATGAGCACGTCATGTTAGAAAGCGGATATGCTGCACAATTGAATGCTGAGTTATGTATTGATGATATATCTTTAACAATTAATGAATTAAAAAAACTGCCAACTGGCTCTGCTCTTGTAGATGCACAACCAATTGGCGCAGGACGTATGGCAAATGAGCTGGTAAAGGTCTCACAAGAAACGGGCATCCACCTTGTTGCATCTACTGGATTTCATAAATCTAATTTTTATTGGCCAGATCATTGGATTCATACTAGCAATGCTGAATTTTTAGTCGACGTTTTTATTTCAGAAATACAAAAAGGAATGTACCTTGGTAATAGGACAGAAAAACCTATTCAATCAATTGATGCAAAAGCAGGTTTAATTAAAACAGCTGTTGATAAAGATGGATTGACTCCCTATTATCGTACAAAATTCGAGGCAGCTGCAGAAGCTTCACTGAAAACGAATGTTTCGATTATGGTTCATGTTGAAGTAGGATCAGATCCTTTTGAAATCATTCATTTTCTAACGAAACGAAAGGTGAATCCAGAAAAAATTATTCTATGTCATCTAGACCGAACTCATCATGACTATAAATTGCATGAAGAAGTTGCCTCGTCTGGTGTTCATCTTGAGTATGATACGATTGGCCGGTTTAAATATCACGATGATAATAAGGAATTGAAATTAATTCAACACATGCTAGAAAGTGGTTTACAAGGTTCACTCTTGTTAAGTCTTGATACTACCAGAGCCCGCCTTGGAACGTATGGTGGCACGATTGGAATAGATTATTTAACTCAAACGTTTATACCACAAATGAAAGCAAATGGAATTAACGAAGATGTCATTAATACCATTACACAACATAATCCGTTGAAAGCTTTAAGTATAATAACCAAGTAGAGAAATCTGTCTTTGACTTTCACCTTCATGAAACAACAATTAAACATTTTAATAAAAAATAAGGAGTGTTTATGATGATTAAAGATTTCGCTGTAACCCCTTTTACCATGTATTTTGACTTAAAAAATGGCATGACTGATGAAAAAAGCACTACCAAAAGATATCTTTCCAATATGAATGGAATGTTTGCTGATAACGAAGCATTAAAAGAAATGATTAAAGAAGAAGATATTCTTGCTTATGAGTTTTATGAATTAAGCTTGCCTGAAAAAGATAGTAACCTATTATTTGGCACAAGTATCGTTTATCCAGGAAAAGTTGGAAACGAATATTTCATGACAAAAGGACACTTCCACACAATCTTAGATACCGCTGAAGTATATTATTGCTTAAGTGGAAAAGGGTATATGCTGATGGAAAATCCGGAAGGAGATTGGGCTGATGAGGAACTAACTCCAGGTAAAGCTGTATATGTACCAGGTAGATATGCTCATAGGAGTGTTAATGTAGGAGATGAACCACTAGTTACTTTCTTTGTATTTAGAGCAGATGCAGGTCATGATTATGGAACGATTGAAACAAAAGGGTATAGAAAATTGATTATTGAAAAAGATGGAAAAGTCGAAATTGTTGATAACCCTAAGTGGAAGAGTTAACTCATTAGTCAAAAAAGAGGTTTGTTATTTTAAAATTTAGATTTCTAGAAAAATATATTTTAAATTAAGGGAGCTAATAACCTCAATAATTATATAAAACCAATCAGAGGAGGATATTATCTTGAATTTAGAAAAAGCAACGAAACCAACTTTTTATTTTATTGGTGTTACAACAGCACAGTCTTCAATTATGAAGTTATTTCCACTATGGGCAAAGTATTTGGGTTTGGATGCTGATATTAAAGGTATTGATATTGAAATTCACGCTGAACCAGAAAAATATCGTAAAGTCGTTACATTCCTCAAAAATGATCCTTTATCACTTGGTGCTCTTGTTACGACGCACAAAATTGATTTATATAATGCAGCAAACGATATTTTTGATGAACTAGATCCTTATGCACAACTTTTCGGAGAGTTGTCTAGTATTTCAAAAAAAGATGGGAAGTTAATTGGTCATGCAAAGGATCATATCTCTAGTGGATTAGCTATGCAAAATTTTATTCCAAATGATTTTTGGAAAAACCATAATGGTGAAGTATTTGTTATGGGGGCGGGAGGAAGTGCGATTGCTATTACCTCTAATTTAATTGAAGTTATAAATGGTAACAATAGTCCTTCTAAAATTTATGTTTCAAACCGAACCCAATCAAGATTAGATTCTATGAGAGATGTTATTTCTCAAGTATCAAATGATGTCAATATTGATTTCATTAAAGCAGATGATCTTACTAAAAATGACAATATAATTTCTAAATTGAAGCCTTATTCTTTCATTATTAACGCCACTGGATTAGGCAAAGATAGACAAGGTTCTCCTCTAAGTAATGAAGCTATATTTCCTGAAAATAGCCTTGTATGGGAGCTGAACTATCGAGGGGATTTATTATTTATGCATCAAGCACTGTCTCAAAAAGATGAAAAATCTCTCCATGTTGAAGATGGTTGGATATATTTCATCCATGGCTGGACGCAAGTTATATCAGAGGTATTCCATATTCAGTTGAATAGTGAACAGTTTACAGAAATTGAACGGATATCAAGTGAGTTTAATCAACAAAAAGCTGCAGCAAAGCAATAGAGTAGCAAAGTGAGTCATTTCTGACTTACTTTGTATTTAAATGAAAACGCTGTTATAAGAGGGGGAGAAATAGTTGATCCAAGCAAAATTGGTTCAGAGTGGACGTTTTGAATTGGAAGAAGTAGCAAAACCTCAGGTAAGGGCTAATGAAGTACTGATCCGTGTAAAAAATGCAGGGATTTGTGGAACAGATATTCATTCTTTTAATGGAAAGCACCCATTTATTTCAACACCTATTGTACCTGGACATGAATTTTCAGGAGTGATTGTTGAAATAGGACAAGAAGTACCTCAAGAGATGTTTTCAATAGATCAAAAAGCGACAGTAGAGCCATCGTTAGTATGTGGAAAATGTTATAACTGCCAGATTGGTCGTTATAACATATGTGACCATTTAATTGTATTAGGATGTCAAACTGATGGAGCATTTAAAGAATTTATTTCAGTCCCATGGCAAAAAGTTGTGCCTTTAGATGACTTCATGTCTTTCGAAGATGCTGCAATGCTTGAACCTTTGGCAGTGGGTATTCATGCTGTTGAGATTGGAAAGGTGAATAGAGGAGATCATGTTTTAGTAATTGGAAGCGGTGTAATTGGTCTTCTTCTTGCCCAAGCTGCAGAAGTAAGGGGTGCTATCGTTACAATAGTTGATATTTCAGAAAAAAGACTCTCAAAAGCTATTGATCTAGGGATTAAAAATGTAATTAACTCAAGCAAAGAAGATATATTAACTTCAATCAATATGATTTCGAAAAATGGAATAGATACTATTTTTGAATGTGTTGGCCATCCATCAACCATTCTCCAATCGATTGAAATTGCCCGAAAGGGAAGTCGTGTTGTAATTGTAGGGGTTGTTAATGAAGGTGTAATGCTTCCTGTTAATTTAATTCAGGATAGAGAGTTGGAGCTTTTAGGTGATTTAATGTACACGAAAAAAGATTTTGATAAAGCAAAGAATTTAGTTGCAGAAGGGAAAGCGAATCTAAAAGATTTGCAGACCAAAACATTTGATTTGAAAGATGTTCAAAGTGCTTTCGAATTTATTGAACAATATAAAGATACTACATTCAAAGTCTTGCTAAGAGTTTGATAGAAATTAGAACTACACAAAAATGGTAAGAGGGGGAAATAGAGTGATAAATATTTTTAAGAAATTCAAATTATTGTTCATGGTATTACTAATAGTTGTATTTACGGCGGCTTGTTCATATGATCAGCCAGCTAGCACAGCTTCATCAGAAAGCAATAGTGGTCAAGCTGGAAAGGCTATCGACAAGGAAAGAAGTGAAATTAAAATTGGATTTTCAATTAAAAATCAAAATGCACCTTATTTTGTAGCGATGGTAAAAGAGGCTGAAAATGTAGCAAAAAAGGAGGGATTTCAGATCATTACAGCTGACGCACAAGGTGATATGACTAAACAGATTAGTGATGTGAATGACATGCTCACACAAGGCATTGATTTGCTATTACTTGATCCAGCAGATCCAGAAGGTTTAGTACCAGCGACCAAATCAGCAACTCAAGCTGGGGTTCCTGTTGTAATTGTAGATAGTACTATTTCTTCAAAAGCTGATTACGTGACTACCGTTCAATCAAACAATACTGAAAATGGAAAATTGGTTGGTGAATGGGTTGCTTCCCAGTTTGGTAAAAAAGAAGTGAAGGCAGCTATTCTTAGTGGAGAAAAAGGAAATCCTGCGGGTCTAGAAAGACGCCAGGGTGTCATTCAAGGTTTGATTGAAGCCCAGCTTAGAAATAACGGGACTACTAATTTAGAATTTGTGGCACAGGGATGGGGCAATTGGGCTCAAGAAGGTGGACAGAAAGCAATGGAAGATATCCTGGTAGCCCATCCAGATATAAATTTAATGATCACTGAAAATGATAGTATGGCACTTGGTGCTAAAACAGCAATTGCTCAAGCTGGTAAAGAAGATCTAATAATGATAGCAGCTGCAGCTGATGGACAAAAAGAAGCATTGGAACTTATTAAAAATGGTGAGTATGCAGTAACCGGTTTAAATGATCCTGCTTTAATTGTGCGAACGGGTATTGAAGCCTCCCTTGCTATTCTCGAAGAAGGAAAGTCTTATCCGAAAACTACCTATACACCAGCGGTAGCTATTACAAAAGATAATGTTGATAAATATTATAATCCAGACTCAGAATTTTGAAAAAAATTAATGAGTAGCCTGCTACTAGCTAGCATGGATATTCTCACATAACAGGAGGCAAACAATGAAAAAGATAAATATTGCAATCATTGGCGCTGGGCGGATGGGACAATTACACGCAAAAAATTTTGAATATTTTGTCTATGGGGCAAATATTAAAGCGGTATGTGACCAAGAGAAAGCATTGGCACAAAAGCTCGCAATAGAAGTGGAAGGTGAGGTGTATTCCGATGTTTCAGTTCTACTTCTTGATGAATCTATTGATGCCGTTGTTATTACTACACCCGTTCAGACACATAAGACATTTGTATTGCAGGCACTGGAAGCAGGAAAGCATGTTTTTTGTGAAAAGCCACTTTGCTTAAATATTGAAGATGCGAATGATATGTATCAGAAAGCAAAGGAAACTAAAAAAGTATTTCAGGTCGGTTATATGAGGCGTTTTGATAAAGGTTATGAAACCGCAAAACAAAAAATTTCAGAAGGAGCAATTGGAACCCCTGTCTTTATTCGATCAACAAGCAGGGATCCGGGATTACCTCCTGTTCCAGGTTGGGGCTGTTTCCCTGAGAAGTCAGGTGATATTTCTTTTGAGCTTTGTTCACATGACTATGATTCTATTAGATGGCTTTTGGATGATGAGGTTGAAAGCGTTTTTGGTCAAGCTGCTGTTCTTTCTTCTATAAAAGAAAAGGAAATTTGTGGCGGGACAATGATGAATGATACGATCGCTCTTACATTAAAATTCTCTAGAGGTGCTCTTGGTACTGTTGAAGGACTATTAAATATTAAGTACGGATATGACGCAAGAACAGAAATAATAGGTGATGAAGGAGTTATTTCAATTGGTCAAATGAATTATATTGATGTAGTCACTGGCACAAGTGAACACAAAATTTCACTACCTACAGCACCTTCATTTACTGATCGGTTTGCTGAAGCTTATATAAAAGAGGGGCAGCACTTTATCGACTGCATCCTTAATGGACAAACTCCAATTGTAGGAGTCAGAGACGGACTGGAAGCAGTGAAAATTGCTGCAGCTGTTAATAAATCTATTCAGTTAGCTGCACCGGTAAATGTGACAGGAGAGATGTTATATGGATCAAACATATCGAATTGAAATGAATAACATCAAAAAGTCATTCGGAAAAGTGAACGTGCTTAAAAACGTATCATTAAAAGTAAAACCAGGGGAGGTCCACGCCTTTTTAGGAGAAAACGGGGCAGGGAAATCAACGTTAATGAAAGTTTTATCAGGGATTCATAAGAAAGATGATGGAGAAATTAAGATTGATGGCAACTTAATAGATATAAAAAATCCTAATATTGCAAAAGAGCTCGGTATTGGTATCATCTATCAGGAACTTGCACTAGCACCGGACTTAACTGTAGCTGAAAATATATTTCTTGGAAGTTTTCAAAATAAAAAAGGGATCGTTCAGTGGAACGACATGAATAGTAAAGCATCTGAATTGATTAAAAGTATTGGGTTTCAGGTGAACCCGAAAACGATTACCGGTTACTTAAGTGTAGCACATCAACAGGTAGTTGAAATTTGTAAAGCATTGTCACAGAACGTAAAGGTTCTCATATTAGATGAGCCAACAGCGGTATTGGCTCCGCAAGATGTAGAAAAACTATTTGATATTTTGAAAACCTTAAAATCCCAAGGAGTAAGTATTATATATATTTCCCATCGTTTAGAAGAAATTTTTGAGATCGCAGATGCTATTACAGTGTTAAAGGATGGAGAGGTAACAGGTAGCGTTTTACCTAAAGAGGTATCAAAAGACCAGTTGATCAGCATGATGATTGGTAGAAACCTAGAAGCCTTATTTCCGGAAAGAAATGCTCAAATTGGAAAAGAAATATTAAAGATTGTCAATTTATCTACGAAGGAAAAACTCAAAAATGTGTCTTTGACCGTGCATGCTGGAGAAGTAGTTGGTCTTGCTGGTTTAGTGGGAAGCGGCAGGACAGAAATTGCTAGAGCCTTGTTCGGCGTTGATAAACTCGAATCAGGTGAATTTACTTTAGACGGTAAATCGATTCAAACTAAATCGCCTTCTGACGCGGTAGCAAAAGGAATTGGCCTTGTACCAGAAAGTCGCAAAGAGGATGGACTGGTCCTGCCTATGTCGATTCGAAAGAACATAACGATGACTCAAACAAAGTCTATTACGAAATTTGTCAACGTCATTCAAAGTAAGAAAGAAAAAGGGATTGCCAATGATTTAATACAGAAGCTTCGGATTAAAACTAATAGTTGTGAAACACCTGTAGAAAACTTGAGTGGTGGAAACCAACAAAAAGTAGTATTGGCGAAGTGGTACCATACCAATACTAAAGTTCTTATTTTAGATGAACCAACGCGGGGGGTAGATGTGGGAGCCAAGGTGGAAATATACCAATTAATTAATGAACTCGCAGAAAAAGGCCTTGGTATCATCGTAATTTCTTCAGAACTCCTTGAGGTTATTGGTTTATGTGACAGGATTTATGTAATGGATGACGGCAGAATAAAAGGTTCACTCACTAAAGAGGAATCGATTACAGAAGAAAAAATTATGAGTCTTGCTGTAGGAGGTAGCTAAAATGAAAGATTTACATTCATCACAAGGAAAAGAGCAGGTAATTACAGCCCAGGGAAGGCAGCTCGTATTGCCCGTTAATCTTTTTAACTTTTTCTTAAAATACAATACGATTATTATCTTCGGATTATTAATCATCATGGCAAGTTCTCTCTCTGAAGTTTTTTTCACAGATAAAAACATCCTAAACTTGCTTCGCCAATCAGCAGCAATAGGGATCATTAGTATGGGGATGCTTCTTGTTATTATGACAGGTGGAATTGATTTGTCGGTCGGTTCATTTTTAGCGCTAGGAAGTGTATTAATGGCTTTCTTTCTACAAAGTTATTCCCTGCCTGTTGCTTTACTTTTTACATTAGCAATCGGTATAGTACTTGGTAGTATTTCCGGTTATCTGGTTGCGTATAGAAATATGGCTTCCTTTGTAGCAACTCTTGCTATGATGACTGTCGCTAGCGGACTTGCCTTTATAGTTTCAAAAGGCTCGCCTATTATGATTGATAATCTAGCAGTAACAATGTTTGATAGAAGCTATTTTCTTGGTATTCCGTCACCGGTAATTGTCATGTTCGTATTCTTTTTTATTACGGTATTCATTTTAAGGAGAACAGTCTATGGACGTCTTTTAAAAGCTATAGGCAGCAATGAATCTGCAGTTGTTTTATCTGGTGTAAAAACACACTATTATAAGTTCTCTGTATATAGTATTTCAGGTGCATTAGCTGTCGTAGGTGGAGTGTTGACGACAGCCAGAACGGGTGTCGGATCTCCATTAGTTGGTGCTGGAATGGAACTTGATGCGATTGCAGCAGTTGTCATCGGCGGGGCGGCCTTAAACGGTGGAAGAGGAACAGCATTAAATACGTTAATGGGTGTATTTATTCTGGCACTGATTGGAAACATTATGAATCTTATGAACGTTCCAGCATACCCTCAGCAAGTTATTAAAGGCGCTATCATTGTATTCGCAGTTCTCTTTCAAGCAGTACAGCAGAAACGCCGAATTTAAACAAAATGTATGTTTAAAAAGGAAGTGTCTTTACAATGCGATTGATTGTTACAGAAAATTATGAAGAAATGAGTTATTCTGCTGCTCAAGAAACAGCGAAATTTATTAAAGAAAACCCAGAATTAGTTTTAGGATTATCAACTGGTGGAACACCATTAGGAACATATCAGGAACTAATAAAATTGCATGAAAATGAAAACCTGGATTTCAGCAAAATAACAACCTTCAATTTGGATGAATATATCGGTTTAGAACCAAAACATCCTCAAAGTTATACGCGTTATACGTGGGATAACTTTTTATCTAAGGTGAATATTCAAAAGCAAAATGTTCATATTCCACCTGGCATTTTTAAAGATGAAAAGCAAGTTTTAAAAGAATATGATGAAAAGATACTTGAAGTAAACGGTATAGATGTTCAAATACTTGGCGTTGGTGGAAATGGACATATTGGCTTTAATGAACCAAATCAATTCTTACATCCAAATACCCATATTACTAATTTAACTGACGAGACCATAAAAGATAATTCTCGTTTCTTTTTAAATATAGATGAAGTGCCTAAACAAGCAGTAGCAATGGGAGTTGGGAGTATTTTAAGAGCAAAACACATTATCTTTATTGCTAGTGGAGATGAGAAAGCTGAGGCCGTTAGAAAAACTTTTAATGAAAAGATCACAACTCACTGTCCATCTTCTCTCTTACAATTACATGCAAATTTGACTGTTATTTTAGATAAGAAAGCAGCAAGATTACTTAATTAAGATAAGAAATAATTTAAAATATTGACAGAGTATTCATATAATAATTTTTAATATATTCAAAAGTTTAAATAATAGTGTGGACAATATTAGCTAAAAAATAAAATTAACTATCATATGAAAATAATTTTGAATAAATAAGAACATATTTTTCTGACTATATTATTACCCCCCTTTTTAATGTTGAAGTTAAACAACAGAGATCTATAAAAGGCAGGCTATATAAAAATCTCACGAAAAAAATATAAATTTATAATAAGGGGGTATTGAGATGAAAAACAAAAATTTAACTCAAATGCCTGATGGATATCTTAAGAAAACTCCTATTTTCCAATTTATACTATTATCTATACTCTTTCCACTCTGGGGTGCAGCAGCTAGTTTAAATGATATTTTAATTGCTCAGTTTAAAAGCGTGTTTGCACTAAGCGACTTTGCCACTGCATTAGTACAAAGTGCATTTTATGGTGGATATTTTTTGATAGCTATTCCAGCTTCATTAGTTATTAAAAAAACTAGTTATAAAATTGCTGTTATAACGGGATTAATATTTTATATTATTGGCTGCTCTTTATTTTTCCCAGCTTCTCATATGGCTACTTACATGATGTTCTTATGTGCAATCTTTGCAATCGCTATTGGATTGGGGTTTCTTGAAACATCAGCTAATACATATAGTTCGATGTTGGGCCCTCGAGAATATGCTACTCTTCGTCTAAATATTAGCCAAACATTTACCCCAATAGGTTCTGTAGTAGGTATTTTATTAGGAAAATATTTAATATTTCAAGAGGGAGAAAGCCTTGATAAACAGCTTGCAAAAATGAGTCCAGAACAGGCTCATGCTTTTAGTTTGGAGATGTTGCAGAATTCTCTACAACCATACAAATATATAATTTTTATACTTATTGGTGTTCTAGTCATTTTCCTTATAACCAAATATCCTTCATGTAAGACTCAAAAAGATGCACAGTCATCAAATAAAGCTTCAAATCCGGGTATATTGGAAACTTTAAGATATTTAGTGGGGAATGCACGATTTCGTAAGGGAATCATTGCTCAGTTTTTATATGTAGGAATGCAAGTTTCAGTTTGGTCATTTACTATTAGGCTAGCACTAGTTCTTAACGATGATATTAATGAACGTAGTGCTTCAAATTATATGATTTATAGCTTTATTGCTTTTTTTATTGGGAAGCTTATTGCTAATTTTTTAATGACGCGCTTTTCTCCAAAAAAAGTATTATTTATATATTCTATTATTGGTACATGTTTGCTTGCTTATATTGTAGTTGCATCGAATATGATGGCAGTATATGCAGCTATAGCCGTTAGTATGATTTTTGGTCCATGTTGGGCAACTATTTATGGAGAAACACTAGAAGTAGTAAAAGAAAAAAAATATACCGAAATGGCTGGTGCTATCTTGGTTATGGCTATTGTAGGAGGTGCCGTAGTACCCGCGGTACAAGGTATTGTATCTGATGTGTTAGGATCTATACAACATGCATTTCTAGTACCTATGATTTGCTTCATGTATGTGGGCTACTACTTTTACAATGAAATGAAAAGGGAACAAAAAATAAAAAATACGATAGAAGAAAAGTTAATTAATGTAGGAGTTAAATAAGCAGGGGAGCAAAATAACGGGATTACAAAAAAATAGTTCTTAACGATTCTTTGGTGCAAAGATAAAATAAAAGAGAATATAATGCATATATTCCTAGCGGAATCGTATCTTATGATGCAAGCCCAAACAATCGATGGATGAATTCTTTCTGATTTTGGACAGACGGATTTCATAAATCTGCCTGTTCTTTTTTTCTATGCCACTTAATATTGAGGTAGCTGATTGTTATTTTATCCGTTCGTGAAAGTACACTTTTGCAAACGGGTATTTTTTGTTGGCGCACATATGTTAGTACATTAATGATTGACAATTGGATATATGATCTTAAAGTTTATGATACTGATCAAATAGAAAAAATGTTGAGTGGTGAAAAGCACCATGTCTGGGAGACACATTCTCAAGATCAACTCCAACTTTCTCCTGATAACCTTAAGGAAATCTACTCTAGATTAGATGATTTTGAGTAGAGAGCTATATTTTGTTTATCCAATAAGGCTCTTTGTAATACTGATTCCGACCTTTTTGGTGTGAGAATCATATCTATACTGAGAATTTAATGAGTATGAAAAGATTAATCTAGTTTAATAACATTAGAAACAAAATGCGGCTAGTTGTGAAAATTGATGGGCAAAGACAGAATAGGCCGTAGAAAGAGATAGAAAAAGAAATTGAAGAAAAGAAAAATATTGCATTTAGAAACTTGATTGAACAACACCTTTCGAGAAAATTAGGGGAGAAGCTCGACTTCTTTAAACATCCAGTGGTTTATAAATGGTATAAACACTTATATAAAATCAGAAACGATATAGTTCATAGTGGAAAGTACTTTGTTACTAATGAGGAGGCTCAGGCAGCATACGATAGTTACGTAGAGGTAAGGAATTATATTGCTGATAAGTTGGTTGAAAAGAAGTACCTTTCTAAAAAAGGAAATGTTGATTTGAAATTATTTGAAGAAGTTTACTCTAATCCAAAAAACACAAGGAAATTCGCCAGAAACTAGAGAAGTACAATTTGGTTCCAAAAGATCTAGAATTTCCCCCACGATAATAACAAATAGATTAACTTTTTTGTATTTATTTGTAAGCACCTTTTTTCTAGTGAAATATAAATTCAGTAAATCATCTACCTTGGATAGATTTTGGTCTCCTTAATAGTTCTTGTTTAAGATCTGCCATTGTAATGCCCATTTTTACTCTATTTATTTAAAACGCTTCTTTTAGTAAGGTTTCCTAATAGGATTTGTTGATAAACCCACCAACATCTCTTTGTGTTGTCAATTGCAGTCCACACAAGTAGTATCTCTAATCACTCAAAAATTTAAAAAGGTAATTTAACTTTCTTTGATATCCGGTAGATGCCTTATGTATAAAATATTTAATAAGTATAAGGACAAGAAGACCACCTGCTCACACATTTGCTCACATAATTATTTTTTTGAGCTTTATTCATTTTACTGAGTTGATATAAGCACCTTACAAAACCTTGAGAAATCAACCTTCTTTACACTTATTTAATGCAGTTAAACCAGTTTGAATTTATGAAACAAAATTGACAGGGAAGGGGTCGTGGGTTCGAATCCCTCACAGGTCATCAACTACCAAAGGCTCAAATCCTTGATATAACAAGGATTTGGGTCTTTTTTTGTTTATAAAGAATTAGTTCATTTTGTATAATTTACTCAATTTGTGGCGGATAGAGAAGAAGTAAAACGTAGTACAGACAATTATTTGTGATAATTATTATTTCAAGGACTTTGAGTAAGCCTTTTGTTATCTGCTAACGATGGAGGTTAAAAATAAGACCGTATTTTTGGCTTTTCTTTAAAAGGTACATAATTATATTCTTCGGTAAAACCCACTTTACTATAATGTGTTGGATTACCTTTACTACCAAATACCATGCACGGGAATACTTCTTGGAAGCTCTGAACATGACGCATGAAGACGATATAAAATATTGGAAATGATGAAAGGCTTCAGAGATAAATTTCCAGCTCACAGAGAGAGTGGTTACAACGAACCCTGTCCCCTACTTTGATATTGCGCATAATGTAGCACATCATTACGTTTCTTGACTTGAAAAGTATAATACAACGCCTTCACTTGAAATGATGGTAGAACAATATCAAGAAGAATTACAACCAATGATAGAAAGTTTTAAAGTGAAATAAATAGAAGGAGGAAAGTATGGAAGAGTAATTAAAAGCAAATTCCTTTCCTATTAGGGGATTAATCACACTTCTCGTAGGAATTACCCTCCACTTCAGTATTATATAGTAAATATTTCCTTTATTTTTAACTGTGTGATTTTAATATCTCAACAGTTTATTATATTGATAAAGGAAGAATAACTTAATCTACTACTATAATAAAGTAAGTCTTTAAAAGGGAAGTGATTGTTAAATGCTTTATATAAGCGATATCGAAAAGATAATTAATAACACATTAAATGAGCACAATTTGGATATTATTTATGTATTTGACAATAATCTAAGTGCACCTATGAGTTATAACGTATCGACCAATACTATAAAATTCAATTACATTCAAGTTAACGGTTATAAAGGGAAAATTAGAATTAAAGAGACAGAGGAAGACTTTGTTAAAATTATTCTTTATCGTATGATCGGATATTATTTAGATTTTAAGAAAAACAAACATGATTTAAGGATTTTAATGTATGGTCACGAAGAAGAAAAAGAAAAGCTAAAATCTGAAATAGAAACTAATGCTTGGGATTATGGGAGAACATTAATACCTGAACAACTATTGGAGTCATATGATAAAGTTCGTGAATTAGATAAAATGCTAATAAATTAATGTACTTTAAGAAAATGGAGACCCGACTTTAAACTAAAACAAGAAAAAGAAGCCTCCTTGGAGAATCTCTCTGGAGCTGACTTTTGAGTGAGAAATTAAACTGATATCCAATAAGACAAGACCCAGAGAAAGAGGAGTTGTCTTAGAAAGCTTGATGAATAAACAAATAGAAAATGAAGTTCAAAGTTCGTGCTCAATTTTTAAGAGAAAACATGGAAAAGCATATCGATTACTTGGCTAAAGAAATAGCCACGAATGAACGAGAAGATATATGTCCCTCTGAAAATTACATTCATTATCAACGATTGGTTTTATTTCTTGTAAAGAACCAAAAGTAACCGTGGTATCAGGTTAAACTAACCTATGGAATCCTTTTCTTGTTGAACTAACAGGTGCGTAAGTTCTATAGGGTGTAATAAAAGAGAGTACAAGAAGTAGTCTCTTCTATCAACATTAATGTTTCACAAGCCTAAATAAATGGACAGTTAAAGGGGACACTCATAAATGAGGTCCCCTTTCATAATGTATTACGGTAATGAAGTTTTATATTGTTCCATTAAATCACCTGCATATAAGCTTGTTATCATTAAGAAAATGGCAAGCCCAATGTATAATGAGAACCAGGTGACTTTTGTTTTGAGACTCGATGAGTAATAGGATTTCTCTTTATCCCTAATTTCAGTTTGTTCTTGCACTTCTTTAAAAAAGGTTGCTGCTATTCGTTCATACGTGCCTTTATTTTCAAAATCGGTCGGTCCGTTCTGGTATTCATTCGAATTAGCAGCATCCATTAAGGACCTATAAATATTCAATTTTACCTCGGTCAGCTGTTTTTCTTTTAGTTTATTATCATCAAATAGCGGGATATGCCAACTCTTCATGTTGTTAAACTTTTCATGTAGTTGGCTTAATTCCATATTCCAAATATTAACCAGGCGAATTTTTTCTTCATCTGTTGCACCTGCATATTGTTCTAGTTGCCTTAAACCATATTGATTCAATTCAATGATGTTGTCTCTTTGATTTCTGGTTGTCTCGCTACGGAATTCTTTCCACCACTTAGAAATACCCAATAATAAGAAAAGAATTAAAAATGGGTTTGGATGGAGAAACAAATATACAACCATTCCGATAATCCCTAATACCCAAAGCTTTGTGGAGATGACTCCCACTATACGTCCTCCATCAAGAGGATGCACAGGCATTAGATTAAATAGGTTAATCATGGCTCCAAGTGTAATAACTAAAAGCCAGAATGGATTTTCCGTCATCATAAATAGGGGGATGGCTGGTAGAAATGCTAATGTACCTAATAAAGGACCTCCGAAGGCAAGATAAGCTTCTTGGTTAGCATTCTTGGGTTCTTCTTTAAGGGCAATTAACGCTCCGACAAAAGGGATGAAAATGGCATTGGATGTTTTGATGCCTTTTCTCTTAGCAGCTAGTAAATGCCCCATTTCATGGATGTAAATTAGATAGACTAGGGCTACGGCAAATTTCCAACCGTAAACCAAGGCATATGCTCCTAATGAAACGAAAATAGAAATCAGAGAACCTACTTTTGCTATTTTCAATAGCGCAAACAACCATTTCATTTTCCCTAGGAAAAATAACCCGATTGCCCCCAAACTTAACCATCCTTTATTCGATTTAGATTCTTTCAAAATGTACCTCCTAGAGTAAATGGGAAAACAGATGACCCCAGTGACACTATGTCTATCTGAGCTCCTTCTTGATTTATCATCTTGCTAATATCCTTATTATATCGTATTCGATAATCCTTTTCTTATCCATTTAGGGAAATTTTTCTAGAATATTAACTTTCAAGTATTACATTTTTTAATTAAGATAGAGTGCATCTATAACAGAAATACTAGATGGAGGTAATGAACATGATTTTTGATAAAGAAGCTGTTATATACAAAATTTGAAGGAGAAGAAGCTTATGTAGTTGTTGTAAATGTTAAAATAGGATGGTATCACGGTTGAGAAACATAAGAGTTAAAAAAGGGTAGAAGAGGGTGACAATACTCTACAATAGGTCCTTAATCAACGAACGGGTGCGGTGCATTAGCACAATAAGAAATAAAAATGTCCCTTTCCTAACATACCGGAAAGGGACATTTTTTGTTGGGTTTTGCTTAGCATACAAATTCCCGAAATGCTGGCGATACCGCTTCTAAACATCTTTTTCGATTTCCACCAATTCAAGTTTTTCCTTTTGGATTTTAGCATTCGATATGTGTTCCTAATGAATTCACATCTAATAAGAAAGCTTTAATCAATTAACTACCTTTTTGGTTTATCTTTTTAGTTTTTACTATGGCTAAAAAAACTATAAATCCAACTATACCCGCGAAACCTAATATATTAATTATAGTAGACAAACCGAATCTTCCTTTCTGTTGATAATCTTATTCTTTATCTTGAATCACAACCCTAAAGGATCCGAAAGTTTGCTGACTCTCATAATTATCAGAACTTACTTCATAAGGAAATGGAAAGGCGATGAGTTGGAAATTTTCTTCGCTTTCAACTTCAGGTAGTTTAAAATCAAAAAGATGTCTAGTTTCTGGAGGAACAGTGGTATATAAGACGTCTGTGTTATCTTTAACTGCAACTTGTTCCCAATCTTTTAAAGCTATGATTGCATATCCGATCTCAGCATTCGTCTCATTTCCGGCAGAGAACTTTAGCTTCTTGTCTTCTTTTTCAGTCATAATTGATTGCAACTTTTCCTGACTATTTGTGATAGATATATTTTCATTTAAACCATCCTTCACAATAGCATCAGGCTTTACTTCCTTTATTTTTTTTACATCTTTCCCGTTGTCAGCTTTGTTGATGGAATACCGCATACTTAAAACTTGTTCCAAAATTCCTGCCCTATTTAGATCGAGCTCCTTTAATTTATACTCTGGCTTTTGCACGATTACAAAAGTCAATTCACTGGAGTCGGAACGAATAGGAACGGAAACATTGAAGTTTATGGAGCTGTTAGGTTTCATATCAAAGAAATATTTATTTACGTCCTGCTCCTTATTTTTAACTTTAAATTTTACTTGATTATAATCTTCAAAAACAAGTAAAGCATACTTTCTGTCCTCATCAATGTCGTTGTCTACTGAGGCAACAACTGACACTTCATTGTCTGTACTATTAAGTGTACTTCCTTCATCGATAACTTTACCTTTCAAATTTTCCAACCCATATCCAATCGAACCATAATCAGCCGCATTCGTTACTTCACTTTCCTGTTCAATAGCAACCATATCAGAAGTGCTTAATTCTTTAGGAGAAGATGAAGAATAAAACCAGTAAAAAACTCCGAGCAATAACAACACTGAAAACGCAGCTATGTAGTATTTTTTCATAAACCAATCTGCTCCTAATTAAAAGAGATAGGCAATGAGCTTATCTCTTCATTATTTTTCTACTCCCAATTACCAATATGCCTTATCCTTGCAACAGATTAATTAAATCTGACTTAGGTTAAATAGAAGGGTATGTTAAGAGCCCTACAAATTATTCAAGTCATAAATCTCGAAATAGAAAAGCATTTGTCTTTCGAAAAACAGGTGGAGCATATGTTTATTTCGTCGTGTCAAAAATCAAGTTTTACAACTGTTGAGAAATTGAGTACAGCATAAAAAAACCTCTTGTCTTGGAGAGAGGTCTAAAGTATTTATTGTTATTTAATTTTACCATAATTTATGAGTTTTATAAGCAAGCCGGGATGCTCCCCCCAATCCTATTTTTTTACACACTGCTTAAATTAACTAATATTTGCCAAAATATATAAATAAAGTAAATGAAGAGATGGTTTTATTGAAGAAATTTAATATTGATTCCGAGTTACTGGAGCAAATCAAAGTAGGTGTTTTAGTTGTTTGTGCGGCGAGCCTTTTGGTTATTGCTTATCAGCAATATCGTTGGTTACCTGAAAGTGTTCAAGCTTTATTTGCAATGCTAAACCAAGGATAAGGAGCTTCAGAAAAACCTTTATGAAGAAAGGAGAATGAATATGGAAAACTTAATGCAAATAACTCCTTTAGTGTTTTGGGCAGTAATAATAATAGGGGGAATTTACTTATTAGCAAGGTATATAAAGAAATGAAAAATTTTTTAATAGTCTTAGGGATTGTGGCCGTTTTAATTATAGGGGAAGTATTCTATATTTTTCCACACAACCTACAAGTGCGGAATTAGAATACTCTGAACAATTAAAATGGGTTGTCCATAAATACTTAATCAATGAGAAGAACTATGTTGAAGACAACATAGAAGAAATTAAAGTGACTGATAACGCTAAGCTAAAAGGAAAGAAAAGATTTGAAATCGCAGTTGTATTTAAAGACGATAAAGACAGTGTATATTACTACCAGTATGATGAAAAATCCGGGAAAGTAGAACAAATTGCAGTGACAGGTAAAAAACACGAGGAATGACAAAGTTAATTCCTTTAATAAAGAAGGTTGCTGCTGCGGTAAACTTTTTTTTACGGAACAAAAACGGGGTATTTAGTTAAAATGTCGATTTAAACTATATACCTCTTTCTAATTTAACCTCAGTCTGCTTTATTTTATATTAATCACGCATTAACCAAATTGGATAATTATGTTAATGTTAACTTATGTACCTAAACGATCGAAACATAGTAGTAAAAAGGTACGTAAATTCAATGATGTCGACAAATTTATAAAAGGGGTAAGTTATGAGTAAAAAAACTGAAGAACAAAGTAAAATACAAAAGCCTTCCCTGGATAGAGCCGGTCAAAGAGCGTTTATGGGAAATCCTGAGGAATTTAAGCTTTCTTTTTATGGGATTTTTATGGCTCTCATTCCCATTATCATATTAGGAATTATCGTTTGGTTAAATTGGTAATGAACCAACACTAATTTAATATGGTATTTGAATGGACGAAAGTTGAAAACACGTATAAAAAGCCCCGATTAGAGGCCTTTTTGTATACTCGCTAACAACCTACTCTTTGTTTAATAAGAAGAAAGTAGTGAGGTAAATCCTCCCTGTTTAAAGCTATCTGCTAAAATGGAGACGCAATTATCATTCCCATTTATTTATTTATTTATTGTAGGGGGTTAAATCAATTTCTTCGGCGACTCGTTTATAGAATACAGAATTCCCTTCGATTTGATCCCACTGAAAAATACCAACAAATTGATACTTATTCGTTTTAAATATGGGGTCCTTAACTTTCATAAATGTAATCCGATCTCTTGGTGTACCCTCCGGGAGGTTGAGTGGAATATAATCCCTTTCCATTCTTTTTTCTTCAATTTCAGTCCAATTGTCGTTAAAAAGGTTAATCCATCCTCGAGTATTTGAGACATTTCCTTGTCCAATGTCTATAGATAACTGGGGGAACCACATCATATAGCGTTCATTAAACTTCCAATAAGATTTTTGTATACTATCATAATTCTTTCCTAGACAACGCATCGCCTCAGAAATTGTTCGGAACGTAAACTCATCATAAACGGATAATGTTCCCTGCTTGACTGCTAACGCTGCATAATCTACGTCTTCAGACCAAGGTATTATCTTGCTGTCAGAAGCCATTTTATTGATTAGTTGAACGATATCTTCAATTTTAGTATGTATCATTTCTATTGAGTTGGTGGCATCTATTCGTTCAATCTTAATTTCATTTTCCTTAACTGCTTTAAACATTTTTCCAATCTCTAATGTTCGAATTTCATCATTACGTGCGTTACTTTTGTGATGCCCTTCGTCACATTCAATCCCTAAATGAATCTGTGGGAAATATAGATCAAGCAAGGCGTATTTACCATCCGCTCGTTTCACATATTGTTGAGTAACAGGTTTTAAATCTAACCGGTTTAATCGATTCCAAATCCTGTTTAAAATATAATTCTCGTAATCTTTCCTTTTAGTCCTGGAAAATGTTCGAACTAAATACTCTCTTTTCGCATCCATCTTTTCCCTCACCTTGATTAATCTAGCTTTTTGCTTCAAATATATTTTTATTCCATAAGAAAAAGAGTGGCTGATCAGCACTTATTAGTGAAGTCAGGCACCCAGCCATCTAACAAATTTCATATAGGCCATATCATTCATATTGTATCAGTCTTTAATCATTAAGAAAGAATTCTGCCCGGATAAAAAAATAGGGGTTATAAAAGTATATTACTTTTGTTTTTTTACTTGATTTTCAAGCAACGTAATAAGCAAATTACTGACTTTACTTTTTTAAAGCACCTTACGAATTGAAGAACTACACAAATCCTTTTTAATGCTTAGGGCAGTCATAATCCATACAGTTATAGAGTTATATCTCTTTAATAAAAAATCGTTCCTGAAAAATTATTGCTAGTTGTTTTTTTGCTTTCAAGATAGTAAAAAGTTGTACTTAAAGTAACGTGTGCTTTACTTCAATAAGGCGGGTTGCTGAGGCAACCTTTTTTGTATGCAACTAACGGGGCAGTTTAGTTGAAGGAGAATACGAATTGATTGGTATTGAATTAAATACCTAACTATAGTTTTTATAGCAAGATGTAACTGCTGGCCAGGAACAAATATTTAGACAGTTGGTCAGAATATATTGAATAAGAAAAAAGAGTCGGCAAAGCGACCCTAGTCTAAGATTCTCCGTGTTTAACTTAATAAGTATTTATTCAATGCTTGTTGTAAAGTTCCCAATGTTTGTGCTTTTTCATTTAATCTCATGCCTATGTTTATCATTTTTCTAACCACTTCTGCTCTTAACCCGGTAATTACAGTGGTACAACCCATTAATGAAGTGCCGTCAATAATCTTCATTAAATGATCAATTACTTCAGGCTCCATTTCCATAATACCAGATAAGTCCATAATCAATGTTTGAATACGTAATTTTCCAATCTCTAATAAAACTTTTTCCTCGAGAATATTCGTTCGGTAAAGATCAACCGCACCAATAAGAGGCAAAATACATATAGTGGGTGTTATTGGTATTATAGGCACCGAAAGATTTTCAACCAATTCTTTTTGAGCCATTATCAACGAATCTTTGTATTGAGAATATGTGATAAAGAAAACATTTAAAAATCTGTCTACTTGATTATTAACTTGTTTTTCTACCGAAAAAAATTCTTCAGTAATAACCTTATTCTTTACCTCGTTATATTCTTGTAGGAACCTCCACAAGGTCCTTCGAATGGCTTGCACCCACTCTAATTTGAAAGATAATGGTATTGCGTGTGTCGCCCAAGCTATACCTTCTTGTTTAGCAAATGATTGAAGTTCTTGTTCTTTAGCCTCAATAATGTATTGAATCAGCCTATGGGCATTATTTATCAGGTCAATATTGCCGATCGTTAAAATTTCTTCAATTTTTTCTTTCACATTAGATGCTTCGTTTAATAATGAATCTTCAAAATCCGCTTTATTTTCATGGATGAATTCCAGTAATTTATATGTATCTAGTGACCCATTCATAAATTAGTCCCCCTATTTTTTATATACCAAAACTACAATTACCCTGTATTTATAATTACTAAACCCGTTTACACTATAAGATTCTAATTTAAAGGGAAAATGAATGTATTTATGTTAATTAATATTGTGAAGATTTCTACTTAAACTAATGGGTGCGTTTGCGGCCGAGCCTAGGTCGTATCATATAGCGGGTGGGATTCCCGTCGAGTAATAACTAGCCATTCGCTCGTAGCGAGTCTTGGAGGGCTAAAGGTAACTTTAGTCTTTAAGCGTAGACAGTTAGGTGGCGGGCGGAAAGCCAAATGGTTGAAGGGATTGAGCTCCATAATGTTAGTAAACCGAGAGGGCTGATGCTTTACGCACAGCAGAAAGCTACATTTTATCCTTCGTTAAGGGCAAGATGGATAAAACCTCTCTGGAGTCAGAGACCTTGGCACGTTACACATCGATATGATACGGCAACTCGGGAGACCCTACCGGTCTTTTCTTGTTAGAAGAGTATGGTGTACAAGCGATAAAAAGCAAGGAAACCAATTGCTGTGTAGAGAGTCGGATAGCAGCGTAGTACCAATGAAGTTGGGTAATGCCGATGGAGGAAAGGCTAGCTACCAGTTATCGCCCATACTAGGGGAATATTTACTAAACTCAGAGGTAGGGATAAATGGAAACAAAACTACTATGGATAGCAGAATTAGCAAAATCTGAATCTGAGTGATTAACTACATTTTGTGAATGGTAACTAGGAGGAGCCGTGTGCGTGAATAGCGCAAGCACGGTTCTGTGAGAGGGGCAGGAACACAATCTACGTAAGGTAGAGAGGTTCCCTTCTACTCGACTAGCTGTAGATCGGAGATATCTTTAAGGCAGCTTTTTTACTCAATGAATATTGATAAACCCATCATCCCATTGTTAGCCAAATACATTCCGCACATATTGTTTGTTGTTCAGGCATCCTCAAAAAAAGTTTAGAAGAGTTAAAAACTAACCAAGTTGATTTAAGTTTAGTAGCACAGGAAAAGACAGAACAGATGTTATTATTTGTAATCCAAATAGTGAGCTCCATTCCGATAAAAAAACACTAAACTGTAATGATATTCCGTTTCCTAATTGATCAGTGGCTTGAAAATTAAACGATTAGTCACAATGATAATTATAGCAGACCACCTGCTCACCATCTTGCTCACACATGTGCTAACATAATTATTTCATTGAGCCATATTTATTTTTATCCTTGATATAACAAGGATTTGGCCTTTTCTATTTTTCATTTCCATTTATTATTCCCTGTGTGTTTATGCATTGCACAAAGTTGTACAGAAACTGCGCGTGACGGTGAATCGTTCGTTGCATGACGTTAGCCACTTTGGTACACTATGCAGAAGTGCATTTCACTTTGATAGCTAGGATTTACTATCGAGTGGCATAGATAAGATGTATGATTTTTCATAAATCATGGTCCTTGTAAGCGGTGGGTGCTCCCAAATGAAATAGGACAATGGAACTCCATTTACTGCATTCACTGCAGACTTGTGGAAGTAAGGGGATAAAGGGACAAAACTCATTACATTATGATACAAAACCTTAACAACTTAACAATTTAAATGTGTTTCTAAGAAAAGGCAATCTGTTCCCTCATACAGCAGGAGTTGTATGGGGGCTTGTATTTTATCAAGAATTTTCTGTTTAGATGACTATACAGTAATAAAATAAGGAGGAAGCAATGAACAATTATAAATTGACCATTCAATATGATGGTGGGCGCTATAAAGGCTGGCAACGACTCGGTAATAGTGATGATACGATTCAAGGGAAAATAGAAAATGTCTTAACGGAAATGGTGGGGGAAAAAATCGAGATTATCGGATGCAGCAGAACGGATGCCGGTGTACATGCCCTTGCTCAAATCGCCAATTTTAAGATTGGTGAAAATCTGACTGAAGCTGAAATCATGAATTATTTGAATAGGTATTTACCAAGAGATATCAGCATTGTCGAGGTTAGGTTAGTTCCTGAGCGTTTTCATGCCCGTTATAATGCAAAGGATAAAACCTATTTGTATAAGATCTGGAACGAGCAATATACAAATCCTTTCATGCGAAAATACAGTATGCATGTAGAGAAAAAGCTGGATATCACAAGAATGAAAAAAGCATGTCAACATTTTATAGGTGAACATGATTTCACAGCTTTTTCAAATGCAAAGTCTAAGAAAAAATCCATGGTGCGTGAAATATATTCCATTGATATAGAAAAAAATGCCGGATTCATCCAAATTACAGTGCGAGGCGATGGATTTCTTTATAATATGGTTAGAAAGATTGTCGGGACGTTGATAGAAGTTGGGTTGGGTGAAATAGATGCTGAAAATATACCAAGCATTTTAGGGTCAAAAGAAAGAATCCAAACGGGCCGTATGGCGGAGTCAGCTGGGTTGTACTTGGTAAAGGTTGATTTTTAGACCAAATATTGATGCATCGGTTAACGCATGTAAAGTGTACAGGCAGTAGATAAAGGGAAGTAATAGGGAAGAATGGTAAAGGGGAATAGAACGAAAAAAGGAGAGATTTTCATGAGATTAGCAGGAAAGAAAATAATCAGTCTTGTGCACCATGATTTTGAAGATTTAGAGCTCTGGTATCCGATTTTACGATTAAAAGAAGAAGGAGCGATTGTTCACCTCGCTGGAGAAAAGGCAAATGAAACATACATTGGAAAATATGGTGTACCAGCTATATCTGATTATGAGTATGGCAGTATTAAAGCTGAAGAATATGATGCCATTCTTGTACCGGGCGGATGGGCACCTGACAAAATTCGCCGGTTTCCTGAAGTGATATCACTTATCCAAAGCATGGAAGAAAATAAAAAACCCATCGGGCAAATTTGTCACGCTGGTTGGGTGTTGATCTCCGCTAAAATTTTACAAGGGAAGAATGTAACGAGTACACCGGGCATTAAAGATGATATGGAAAATGCAGGGGCAACTTGGATAGATAAGCCCGTCGTCGTTGATGGAAACCTTGTATCAAGCAGGCGCCCGCCTGATCTACCGGATTATTTAAGGGAATTGATAAACGTGATTGAAAAGAGTTAATTCATAATAGGCTGAAAAAGTGGTTTTTCCTCTGGAAAAACCACTTTTATTATTCCTGCTATCCAATTACCCGAATGCGATATATTTAACAAAAATTGATATGATATTTTTTAATCTTGATTATGATTCTCGCTGAAATGCAATGGATTAATCCCTTGATTGATCCTTAATCAAATCAATATACAAATTTCCTTTTGTCCCTACCACAGCATACGAGATGTCAAAAACAGCAAGGTTCCTTTTTTTGAGTTCAGCCATTAACCATTCGTCATCGTAGGTGTGTTTGGATAAGTTTTCATATAAGATTTTCCCGTCATAGACCAGTTCAATCGGTACCGTTCCTGCTGAGGGCAGTAAAGGTAAATCCTGCTTGGTGGCATTTTGGTATTGTTCTTTTTTTAATACAGAGAGGGAGCCGTTTATCTCTAAAATGGCACATTCCACTTCTTCTATGTTGAAGATATCTTTTCCACGCAAAGCCTGTTTAAGAGAATCCAGTGAATACCCCATTCGTTCCATTGACTCTTCGAGTATTTTCCCTTTTTGAATTAAGGTAGCAGGTTCTCCAGCGATCCATTTCCCGAAGCGCGGATTTCGAACCGCTAAGAGATTCAGTATAAAAACGATGGTACCCATAATAATAATTGCAATGATAAAATACAGGAATTTAATATTAATATTGAATGTTAGATTCCCAGCAATTGTCCCCATCGTAATTGAAGCAATATAAAGGTGATAGGTCCTCTGGGCAATCGTCTGTTTACCGAGAAGATGGACAAATACCCATAATAAAATAAAAGAGGAAAAGGTTCGAAAGATGATTTCAACAGCTTCTGACATGACTATTTCTCCCTTACAAAGCTCCCGACAGTTAGATTGTGATAGTATGTTCTTGCACCTTGCCGTTTATTCTGTAACTGAAAAACCGTCTTTTAATATGGATCCCATCTTGCTTAAATTGATAATTGATTCAATGGGTGCGATAGAGATCATGAACAATTAATCAAATAAATCCATGGATATGTTTACTTAGTATCGATTAAGAAATTTCTTCGAATAATAGTATCAAAATACATTTGCACGGGGGTATGTTTTGAGAAATATTCGGGAAATTTTCATTGACGATTTAAAAAGCATATATAAAAATTTCTTTGTTTGTATCGTAGTAGTTTTTCTCATGTTCATCCCTTCCATTTATGCGTGGTTTAATATTGTCGCATCTTGGGACCCGTATGCAAATACGGAAGGAATTCTTGTCGGTGTTGCCAATAATGATAAAGGTGCGGAGTTAAATGGCGAAGCCGTGAACATAGGCAAGGAAGTCATAGAGGGGTTAAAGGAGAATAAGGATTTAGGCTGGAGATTCACTTCGGAAAAAGAGGCGAAAGCTAAGGTGGAAAAGGGGGATTATTATGCATCCATCATCATTCCGGAGAACTTTTCCGAACATATTGCGACAATCATGACCGATGACCCTAAAAAGGCGGAGATTGATTACTATGTGAATGAAAAAATCAATTCCATTGCTCCTAAAATTACGGCAGCGGGTGCAAACAGCATTGTGGACAATGTGAGCAAAACCTTTATCAAATCAGCCAGTGGGAGTATCCTTGCAATCTTTAATGAACTGGGAATCACCTTGCAAAACGAGTTGCCGACAATTCAAAAAATGAAGAATATGGTGTATTTATTAGAGGGGCAACTTCCTGAGCTTGAACAAAATATCAATACCGTTCAAACACATGTTAAAAAGGCTGAAGATATCATTAAGAGGGTCAATGATGGATTGGATTCAATAGAAGGAATAACGTCGCAGAAGGACAAATTGGTATCGGACGTTTCTAGTTATGTAGATTCAACAAGGCAGGCATTCGAAGGAATCAATCCCATCTTGAAAAATGATATTGCGAACATCAGGAGCGATAATGAATCCTTGTTAGTGCTGGCGAATCGGTTAACGGGTCAGGATTTGTCTGACAATGAGTCGAATCAGCTAGTGAGACAAGGGGTAACGAGGATAAATAAAGAGTTGTACCTTTTGGACAGTATGTATAATTTATTGGTGAGAGTCAATCAATTTAATGAGAAAAACTTGCTTCAGCCAGAAATACAGCTAGTTGATGAATTAAGGGATAATACTTCGAACCAACTTCAAGCGTTGAATAACCGAGCCTACGGCAATCTTATCGAACTTGGAGGGAACAATGATCAGGTTTTGGCAAGCTTCCAGGAAAGTTATTCAAAGGAAACAGGGCCAAAATTCAATGAAATCTGGAACGAAACGGAATCAATATTGAATAATGTCCAGGTCACGATGGCGGAGGGAACCAAGGTTCTTCCTGAGGTGAGGACGCTGTTAAATGAGACCAATCGAACATTGGAAACACGTACAGGGGATATCGATAAGTTAAAGAATAAGTTTCCGGAAATCGAAACGAAAATAAAGGCTCTAGCTTCTAAAATGAGGGAAATCGATAAGTCTTATGATATGGAAGAAGTGATCGATTTCCTAAGGAATGATATTGAACAAGAAAGTGAATTTTTTTCAGAACCAGTGCTGCTAAATAAACACAGTCTCTTTCCGATTCCGAACTATGGATCCGCCATGTCCCCTTTCTTTACGGCACTTTCCCTTTGGGTCGGCGGTACAATATTGATTTCCATGCTTAGCGTGGGTGTTTCTCAAAAAGTCTACAGCCCGTATCAAATTTATATCGGAAGGTATCTTATATTTTTCATCATTGGAGTAATGCAGGCTCTTAGTGTTTCCATTGGGAATATCATCCTTATCGGTGTTTATGTAGCGGATAAATTTGAGTACATCCTGTTTTCTGTTCTGATAAGTACAGTGTTTACACTCATTGTCTACACCTTCGTTTCCGTTCTTGGAAATGTTGGAAAAGGGATAAGCGTTGTCTTGATGGTCCTTCAAATATCAAGTTCAGGCGGCACTTTCCCCATTCAAGTCACACCGCCCTTTTTTCAACATATTAACCCTTACTTGCCATTCACCTATGCTGTGGGTTTACTTCGTGAATCTGTTGGGGGAATAACATGGAGCGTAGCTGGCAAGGACATTTTTATCTTGATTCTCTTTGTAATAATGACGCTCATATTAGGTATCATTTTGAAAAAGCCGCTGCATGCAAGGACACAAAAAATGAAGGATAAATTGTATGGAAGCAGGATTTTTTAAGGTTATAAAAATGGATATTAAAATTAGCCTGAACCCTTACAAGGGCTCAGGTTTTTTATTTGCTGAATGGAATTTGCCTGTATGTATTTTTGTGTAAGTTTGGAATATTTATCAATACATTGACAATTGAATAGAAAGATACCGATAAATTAGAATTTTTGCATTTTTATAGTTGACAAAAACCATTGGATTAATCATTATTAAGAAATAATGTTTAGTAAATCGATGCGATATAAAAGTGGGGTGACTTTATGTATTTAACAATAGATGGCATTGAAAAAAGTTTTAAGAATGAAAAGAAAGAAAGCATAAAGGTGCTCGATAAGATAAACATAGAGGTCGAGAAAGGAAGCTTCGTTTCGATCGTCGGCCCTTCAGGATGTGGTAAATCCACACTCCTTTATCTGATTGCCGGACTTGATAAGGCAGATGTAGGTGAAATACGTGTAGCGGGGAAAAAAGTGATGAAGCCAGGTCCGGATCGGGTCGTAGTATTTCAAGAGGCGGGGTTATTCCCGTGGCTGACGGTACTTGAAAATGTTACATACGGATTGAAGTTAAAGAAAATTTCCAATGAAGAGGCTAAAGCGAAGGCATTGGACATTTTAAAAATGGTTCACCTCAGCCGATATGTTGACTCCTATCCACATCAACTTTCAGGGGGCATGAAACAGAGGGTAGCCATCGCAAGAGCGTTGGTGATGGAACCGGATATCCTGTTGATGGATGAGCCATTCTCTGCACTGGATGAGCAAACGAGAATGGTCTTGCATAAAGAACTGCTCGAAATCTGGAGAAAAACTAAAGTGACAATCTTTTTCGTTACCCATAATATTCGTGAGGCTGTTCAGCTTTCCGAAAAAATTATCGTCTTTGCAACCCGTCCCGGGAAAATTAAAGAGACGATTTCCGTCCCTTCCATGAAAGATGGAGTTATGCCGGATAGTGTAACTTTGCATACAGAACAAAGGGTTCTATCGATTTTACAGGAGGAAATTGAAAAAGTGCTGAAGGAGGAAATGGGGAATGATTACAGCTTTAAGACGAATCATATTCATCGCGATGATAGCGGGGATATGGGAAGTCACATCTAGACTTTCCAGTCTTCCGGAATTCATGTTCCCAAGTCTGACCCAGGTTTTGGAAACTCTGTTTAATGGACTGATGAGCGGACAAATAACTGAAGCCATCGGGAAAAGCCTTGGCCGTATCCTGATCGGCTTTACGATTGCCATTATAGTAGGTTTAATATTAGGATATTTCATTTGGCGCTTTAAATTGGTTGAAGACACTTTAGGATTCGTCGTGACGGCATTACAGTCCATCCCGAGTATCGTGTGGTTCCCTTTAGCGATCATTTGGTTTGGATTGAATGATTTTTCGATTCTCTTTATCGTCACCATCGGCGCAACTTGGACGATGACGGTTAATGCAACAAGTGGTTTCCGGAATGTACCCCAGTTGTATCAGCGGGTTGCCAAAACATATGGATCGACCGGGTTTCATTTTCTTCGCACCGTGATTTTACCAGCATCCGTCCCGCAAATAATATCCGGTCTCCGAATTGCATGGGCCTTTTCCTGGCGTGCACTGATGGCTGGTGAATTACTTGGCGGAGGAGGCGGTCTTGGACAATTGCTGGAAATGGGCAGATCACTGGGACAAATGGATTTGGTCATCTCCGTGATGATCATCATCGCAATCATCGGAACAATCGTGGATAATGTTGTCTTCTCCCGCCTTGAACGTAATGTTCAACTGAAATGGGGAGTGAATCAGCGGTAGTTTAATAAAATAATAGTTCAAAAGGAGAGAAAAATATGCTGAAAAAATCATTTTTTGCCCTTATTCTGTCTGTATTGTTAATTGGGATAGTAAGCGGATGCACTCAATCCAGCAGTAATGATGAAGATGGAGAAGGTTCGGGAGGGAAATCCGTGAAAATTGGATATTTTCCTAACTTAACCCACAGTGCAACGATCATTGCACTCGAAAAAGGCTTTTTCCAAGAAGAGTTCGGTAAAGATGTTAAGATTGAAACCAAAACAGTGGCCAATGGCGGATTATTCATGGAAGCAATGGCTACAAACGCCATTGATGTCGGAACGGTCGGGCCTGGTCCATTGCTTAACTTTTACGTAAAAAACCCTGAATACCACTTGATTTCCGGGGCTGTTAATGGAGGTGCCGTACTTGTGGCTAGCGAGGGCAGCAAGGTTACGGATTTAAAAGATTTGGGCGGTAAAAAGGTAGCGATTCCCGTCATTGGAAGCACACAGGATGTCATGCTAAGGAAGGCCCTTCAAGATGTTGACTTAAAACCGACTACAAACGGGGGGACAGTTGAGCTGTATGCGGCAGCACCTGCTGACACAACCGCCCTTTTTGTCCAAAAATCTGTCGATGCAGCAGCAACTCAGGAACCATGGGGGTATGTATTGGAAAACCAGGCAAAAGGAAAGTTATTGCTTGACTGGGATCAATTTGCATGGGGGAAAGATTCACCTAACACGGTAGTGGCTGCAAGCCAGAAGTTCTTGGATAAAAAGGGGCTCGCTGCTTCCTATTTGAAAGCACATGAAAAAGCGGTGAAGTTTATACAAGACAACCCTGAAGAAAGCCAAGAACTGGTTATTAAGCATTTGAAGGAACTGACTGGAAAAGAATTAAGTAAAGAAGAAGTGGCTTCAGCATTTTCACGCCTTGAAGTGACAACTGAAGTTAATGAGCAAGTCATTCAGGAAATGGCAGACATAAGCAAAGAAGCTGGTTATATCCCGAGCAATGATATAAAAGGCATGATCGATTTATCAATTCTTGAAGAAGTGTCCAAATAATAAATGTAAAAAAACGCCTCAGCCGATTTTTAGCCTTGGGCGTTTTTTTGTGCGCCTTAATAAATTTGAGAAATATTGAATGTTTAATACGGTTTATATAGTAATGTGAAAATGTTTTTTCAAATCATATGAAAATAATAGATGAATTCGAATATCAAGCGGAGAGGTTTGAAATGAGTCAAAAGAGTAGTCAAACAACCATTGCTGTGAATTTCCAATAACTTTTTACGATAAACCTGAAAATTTAACAGATGAACTGGGTAAAGTGAAGCTGAAGGCAGTTAAAAAATAAATGGTAGAGAGAGCCTCATGCCGTAGACTGATATAGGTTTGAGGCTTTTTACTTTACCTAGGAGCAGCAATTTTTCTCTAGCTTACTTTGGGCAAACTTGATTTAAGGCCTCGATAACATGATCTACTTCTTCCCACGAATGGATGGTTGCACCGGCAGCAAATGAATGCCCTCCTCCATTGAATTGCCGGGCAATTGAAGAGATAGGGATGTTTCTTGAACGAATTCTGACACGGATTTCCGTCGGATATTCGATAAAGAACGCCCAGATTTTGTTTCTTTTAATAGAAGAAAGGGTGTTAACTAAATTCGAAGCTTCAATTCGATCCACACCATACATATTTAATAGATCCTCCGTAATAATGAAGTAAGCTACCCCTTTTTCGGTTACTTTGAAGCTCATAAGAATATCTTTTTGAAGCCTTGAAGAACTTTTAGTCTTTGTATTAAGGAGGTTATGGATTCTTTCTGGATGAATATTATAAGTTCTTAAGTGCGAAACCATTTTTAATGTCCTTGGAGTTGTATTCCCATTCATGAAATTACCTGTATCACTAAGTATTCCTGTATAAAATGATTTAGCCGCTTCTTTATTCATGATAAAGCCTTCTGGAAATTCCAAGAATAAATCAACAAGCATTTCACTGGCAGAGCTATAAGAGGGGTCAACCCAAGAAAAATCACCAAATTGCTCATATTCGGGGTGGTGGTCAATTTTGATTAGCATGTCCCCGTGATCATATCGGGAATCACTGATCCGTGAAATGTTGGCAGTATCACAAACAATCACTAAGGCACCTTTGTATTTGTTATCGGAAATGACATCCATATCACCAATGAATAGAAGCTTATCCACTTCTTCGCCTACCGCATAGACTTCTTTAGAAGGATAGGAATGCTTCAATAGCTTCTTTAAACCGATTTGTGATCCCAATGCATCCGGGTCCGGATTAACATGGCGGTGAATGATGATTGTTTGGTATTTCTTGATTGCTTCGATTATTTCCGTTTTTTTATTGTCCATATCGCCATCTCCCTTTTAATCTTTCCTTTTCTGTCGAGCGATAAATGATAGTATGAAAAATTCATATATTGACAGTTATGCATATTCAATCATCACATGCCTCACGAATAAAGGCAATTTCCGATTACTCTGGATTGAGGGGTGTATTTTTATATTAAACGGGAAGTATGCTAAAGAGTATTTTAATGGATGTAATGAAAACACCTGAACAAAATTATTGCAAAATTCAAAAAACGGGACTATACTTAATTTACCAAACCGATGACAGCAAGTTACCTTGTTGCATGGCCGGCTTGTCATAAAACTGGAATCCATAAAAATTGACTTGGTTCACTTGATCTTCCTTTGCAGGAAGACAGTTCGTGGATAAGGGTCAGTGAAACATACAATGTAATTCATTGTTGGTTTTACTGGCTCTTTTTTGTGTATCCCGACAGTTTGAAAGGGGTGATGATATGAATGGAGCTTTGGAAGGAGTCAAGATTATCGATGTATCCCGTGTTTTGGCGGGGCCGTTTTGTTCAATGATTCTCGGTGATTTGGGTGCCGATGTTATTAAAATCGAGCATCATGAGGCAGGGGATGAAACGAGAGGATGGGGTCCGCCATTCGCCCAAGGAGAAAGCGCTTACTATTTATGTGCTAATCGAAATAAGCAAAGCATGACCTTGAATTTAAAGTCAGAACAAGGGAAAGAGATCTTCCGGAAGTTGGTGTCTTCAGGGGATATAGTGATTCAAAATTTCAAGACGGGCACGTTGGAAAAACTGGGGTTAGGCTATGAGGATTTAAAGGAATGCAACCCCAAGCTGATTATGGCCTCGATTACGGGATTTGGTTTAACCGGACCTTATAAAGATTTGCCTGGCTATGATTATATCATTCAAGCGATGAGTGGTTTGATGAGCATCACAGGAGAAAAAGATGGAAGCCCCGTGAAGGTCGGGGTGGCCATAGCTGACATATTGACTGGCTTGTATACATGCATTGGCATTTTATCCGCTTTGCATCATAGGGATAAAGCGGGGGAAGGACAGGAAATTGATATTTCGTTAATGGATTGCCAGGTTTCTTCATTGGTGAATGTCGCCAGCAACTATTTATTCAGTGGCCTGACCCCTGAACGAATGGGAAACCAACATCCCAATATCGTTCCATACCAAACATTCCAGACAAGTGATGGAGAGCTTGTTGTGGCTGTAGGAAATGATGACCAGTTCAGGAGATTTTCGGCCGTTATAGGCAGACCTGATTTAGCCGAGCAGGAACAGTTTAAGCATAATGAAAAACGTTTGCTGAACAAGGAAGGATTAATACCGATAATAGAGGATTTGTTGAAAGGAAAGACAAAGAAAGAATGGAAAAGGCTATTTGATGATGCAGGGATACCTAATGGTCCGATTAATGATATCGCAGAGATGTTCGAGGACCCGCAAATCATCGCAAGAGGCATGTTGGTGAACATGGAACATCCCACAATCGAAGATCTTAGAGTGACGGGATCGCCACTGAACCTTTCAAAAACGCCGGTTACGATGAGAAAGCATCCGCCACTGTATGGTGAGCATACCGGTTCCATTTTGGCTGAAATTGGATATAGTACAGACCAAATAAGTAAATTCAAGGAAAATAAAATTATTTAGGAGGAATTTTAATGATGAATTTCGAATTAACAGAAGAGCAGCAAAGTGTGAAGAAAGTGGTAAGAAAATTTGTGGATAAGGAAATTATCCCATACATTCAAGAGTGGGATAGGCAAGGTCAATTCCAGCCGCATATTTTAAAAAGGTTAGCGGAATTGCAGCTGATGGGCGTTTGTATACCCGAAGAGTATGGTGGAGTCGGAATGGATTATAATACCCTTGCCATCGTTTGTGAAGAGCTGGAGCGAGGCGATACGGCTTACCGAACTGCAGTTTCTGTACATACAGGGTTAAATAGCATGACCTTGCTGCAATGGGGGACGGAAGAACAAAAACAGAAATATTTAGTACCGCAGGCAAAAGGGATCAAGATTGGCGCTTTTGGGCTGACTGAACCAAATGCAGGGTCTGATGTTGCGGCAATGAAATCAACAGCAACACGTGTTGGGGACCATTATATCTTGAACGGGTCAAAAACATGGATTTCGCTCTGTGATTATGCAGATCATTTCCTCATTTTCGCCAAGACGGATCATGATGCCGGTTCAAGGGGAATCACGGCTTTTATTGTGGAACGGACTTTCGATGGAGTGGAGTCGAAAGCCATTAAAGGGAAATTGGGAATTCGTGCCGGGAATACAGGGGAAATCTTTTTAACGGATGTAAAAGTTCCGGTGGAGAATAGGCTTGGTGAAGAAGGTGAGGGCTTTAAAATTTCCATGTCGGCATTGGACAGCGGCCGGTTTACAGTGGCAGCAGGTGCTGTAGGGTTAATAGAAGCAAGCCTGGAAGCAAGCTTGAAATATTGCCATGAAAGAAGTACTTTCGGAAAAGAGATTGGCAGGCATCAGCTCGTTCAACAGATGATTGCCAAGATGACCGCAAATTTAGAGATTTCCAGATTGCTGGTCTTTAAAGCGGGTACCTTAAAAAATCAAGGAAAAAGGAATACGAAGGAAACATCACTTGCAAAGTGGATATCATGTAATGCTGCTAACGAAGCGGCCAATGATGCTGTTCAAATTCATGGTGCCTACGGCTACTCGGATGAATATCCAGTGGAACGTTTTCTGCGGAATTCAAAAGCCCCCGTCATTTACGAAGGAACCCGTGAGATTCATACTGTAATGCAGGGCGAATACGCACTTGGCTACAGACAAGATAAAGAGCTTCGTAAGCAATTGCCTGCATGGCCCTTCGAGCAAGTTTCCGTCCATTAACTATAGATAGAGGAGATCAGATGATGAACACATACCTTATTGCAGGGCATGCAAAACTTCCACAAGGGATGGCAGCGAGAAATATATATGATTCCATCACGATCACGGTAGAGCTTGACTTTAAATATGGTGTAATAGTCGAAGCTTCCTGTACACTTGCTACAGAACATGGCAGGGAATTCATTCGTCAACTGCTGCGCGGTTATTGCCTGAAAGATGGTATCGAAGAATTGATTGATCGTGTGCAAATGCATTATCGTGGGAAGGCCGGTCAAGCCATTCAAGCAGGGCTGAAGGATGTGTATGCACAGTTCGAATTGGTCTCCGTTAAATAAGCGAAACTGGAAGGATCCTACCGTATGTGAAAAGGGTAGGATCCCTTTTTATAGGTTCAGGTACATCGCAATAAAATCCACTGCCATTATAAATGGCAGTGTTTGTATTGTTTAAGGAACGGGACATATGAATGAATGTAACGATCGTGATAATTTTAAAAAACACAAAACTCGCCCAATTTACGACGAGTTTGTGTTTTTTTATAGAAATTGGACTTTAAAGTAAAGCTTAATATCCAGTAAAAAATATTAGTTGTACATTAAAACGGAACCATGAATCTAGAAGCACCGTTTATTGCGAAAGTTATTGCCGCAAAGCCAACTGCAGTGGTTGGAGGAACACCGGTTTCTGTTGGAGCGCCTTCGTCTGCTGCATATGGAACACCGGTTTCTGCTGGTGCGTCTTTGTGTGCTGCAAGTGGACCTCCTCCTGCTAGTGCGTCTTTGTGTGTTGCATGTAGATCTCCGTTTCCAGCAAGAGCGCCTTTGCGTGCCGGAAGTGGACCGATTCCTGCTCGTGCAACGTTTAGTGCTTTTGCGGGAAGTGCGCCTCTTCTTGTTGTTTTTACGTGAAGAACGGCCTTTTGAACATGGGTCATTATACATGAAATCGCCTAACCCGAAGGAATTGGCTCTATCCACCGCATTTTGTATATTTCGATTGATATCAGACATATTTACATATCCCCCTTTCTATACGTTAAACTATGCGCTTGTACGTAATATGCCAGAGATAATAGCACATTTTTAATAAAAATTTGTTTTTGGTGACACCCCTCGTTTTTTTTCATAATTTAATATGAAAGTGAAAGTGAAGGGAAGAGTTATATGAATTCTGACAAGAAGCTGCCTGTGTACCAGCTTTTTATTCCACCAGTTAATTTAATGGAACTTCGCAGAGATATATGGTGCAATGATCCTTTACCGGCAAAGTTAACACTTAACAGAAAAAAACTGGATATTGATATTGTTTACCGTGGCTCACATATCCGCGGTTTTCGCAAAAAATCCTATAATGTAGTCTTTTATAAACCTAATACTTATAAGAATGCCAAGGAAGTTCATTTAAATGCCGAATATAAAGATAAATCTTTACTAAGAAATAAATTATCTTTAGACTTTTTTGCGGATATAGGCACCTTATCACCGAACTCCCAGTTCGTTTTCCTGAATCTGAACGGAAAGGACGAAGGGATATACCTAGAATTGGAATCGGTGGATGAATATTATTTGAAGAAAAGGGGGCTGCCCAAGGGTGCCATTTTCTATGCAGTGGATGGTGATGCCAATTTCTCATTGATGAGCGATTTGGATAAAGGAATCAAAAAATCATTGGAGATGGGCTATCAAAAAAAATGCGGGACAGCAAAGGATGAATTATATTTACAAGAGTTGATCCTCCAAATCAATACAATTTCAAGAGTGGATTTTGAAAAGGAAATCGTAAAATATGTCGATGTGGAAAAGTACCTGCGCTGGCTGGCCGGTGTCGTATTTACGCAAAACTATGATGGGTTCGTTCATAACTATGCTTTGTATCGAAATGGAGATACTGGACTCTTTGAAATGATTCCATGGGATTATGATGCGACATGGGGCAGGGATGTTAACGGGAAAGTGATGGAAGAGGATTATGTGGGAATCGAGGGATTCAATACATTGACTGCTAGAATCCTTGATGTAAGGGGATTTCGTGTCCGGTACCAAGAACTTCTAAAGGAGATTTTGAACAATCATTTTAACTTGGGCTATATGAAACCTATCATTTCTGAAATGCATGATCAAATAAGACCTTATGTTTCAAAAGATCCATATATCAAGGGAAATATTGTGAAATTTGATAATGAGCCCGAATTCATCCTGAAATTCATTGAGGCCCGTGCAAAGTATATAAATAGCCGGCTGCATAAATTGGATTAATAATTCCTTTCCTATAGTGATGGAACAATGAAAAATATAACAGCAGGAGTGTTGAAAGAAAAGCATTCCTGCTTTTTTCATACGATTCCATTTGCTTTTCTCTACTATTACAGCTATGTTTGATAGAAAGATATAATCTAAAGTAATGAAGGATGGGAATGGATTGACTAATCAGAGCCGCAGACCGGCATATATATATACGTTTACATGCACCCCTGACGAACGCTCATTATCTAAAATGGAGATGCGCTCGTTCTTTGGCTTTGAGACTTCAGGGGATATTTTGAAAAGTGATATAGAAATTGAACCGAGCAGGAGCCCTTTCATAAAAGGGCGGGTCGACGTCATGTTTGAAGGGGAAAGCATTTCCGAAATCGTTGAGCAAGTGAAAGGTATTCATTTGCCTGATTCGACGTTCAAAGTATTATTCGTAAAAATTAATGATTTGAATAAAGATGCAAAAATAGATTATGATGGACAGCGTGAAATTGAACGGGAGATTGGCTGGCATATTCAGGGAAATGCCGATGTGCGTAATCCTGATCAAGTCTTTGGAATCGTGACCCTTGGCGGACGTTGGTATTTTGGGAAGTATGTCAAGCCTGAAGCGGTTTGGTTAAAACATATGAAGAAGCCCCGTGAATATTCAACAGCGCTTAGCACAAGAGTGGCAAGGGCCATTGCCAACATAGCCGTTCCACATCCGGATGGAGTGAAGGCAATTGATCCATGCTGCGGAATTGGAACGGTATTGGTAGAAGCCCTGTCGATGGGGATCAATATTGATGGCAGGGATATTAACCCGCTTGTTACCGACGGTTCCAGGGAGAACATTGCCTATTTCGGACTCGAAGGTAATGTAACTACAGGTCCGATTTCGGAGGTCACCAGTAAATATGATGTAGCGATTATCGATATGCCTTACAATTTATATACACATGCGACGCCGGAAGATCAGCTATCGATCCTTAAACATGCCAGAAGCTTTGCTGACAAGGTCGTCGTCGTAACGATAGACACGATGGATCATATGATTGAAGAAGCAGGATTTGAAATTGCTGATCGCTGTGTGGCCAGGAAAGGCATTTTTTCCAGAGAGGTTGTAGTGTGTGTGTGAGTTTCATCAGCGAGAAAAGGCTGAAATCTTTAATGATTTCAGCCTTTTTTGATGTCATTTAGCTTGATAATGAACTACATTTTCAACGAGTTGTTTCGTGACCTTCCCCTGATATTCTAAATAATCCAAATGGCCAATGACTTCTGACATGACGAGCGGGAATTCTGCAATATACTTTTGTTTGTAAAACTCCTTTGCCAGTTCATTGCCGGTAGAAATTCCTGATTCTATCAAGGTCAGGATTTTTCGTGATTTTCTCTCTATGCTGTTGAGTCTTTTTTCAATCAGATATCCTGGCTGTTCTATGATGTTTCCATGACCAGGAAAGAGGAGATTCACCTGTAATGCTAAACAGCGTTTTAATGAATCGATATGATCTACAAGAGTCAGCATTCTATTACCGTTTTCATCAGGTTCGATCAAGGCATTGCTTGATATATGATCAATCAATAAATCACCGGCAAGAAGCCGTTTCCCTTCTTTGTCAAGGAAAGCAATTTGATCCGGGGCATGCCCGGGAAATTCGATCACTTCGAAATTCAGCCATTGTTTTTCCGTGATTGCGATGATGTCACCATTCAGTTTTTGATCTTTATTATTATCGACCGCGTTGAATAGGTAAGCCACTTGTTTATCTCCAAGTTCACCACAGCCCATCTCAATGTAAAGCTGCTTATAGAATTCAATTCTCATACTTAAGAAGTCAGGGTCCCTTTTTAAACGGGGAATGGATTTAGAATGGGCATAAACGGGAATCGGATGGATTTCGGTAATCAAGTTGACCAAACCAACATGGTCTCCATGGTGGTGGGTTAATAAAATTTCCGTGATATCTCCAACGGTAAATCCATTTTCGTTTAATGTTTTCTGAAATGCATTCCAGCAGACGTCATCATTCATGCCTGCATCGACTAATGTTAAAGATTCATCCTGTTTAACTAAATAAAAGTTTATACTTTTTAAAGATAAAGCGCTTGGAGCTATGATTGGATAAATTTTAAATGTTGTTTTCGTTTTCATGAACGTCCCATATCCTCCTAAATCGAGATAAACTTCATCTGGAAAATTGTTGTATTACTAATGATCGAATAGATTTAAAGGGTTATTATTCTATGATTAGTTGAATGAATTAAAACTGTCAAGCGGCAGCCACCTTGTAAACGAGAAAATTAATAGAAGAATGATTGGAAATGGATGGTCTATTTATCTAGTTTATTTTAAAATTGAATAAACAAGCTAGTAATTTAGCCAATATTCTTAAAATTAATTGTTGGGAATGAAAACTGAAGGTGAAAAATGGTGCAAGAATGCGTTACATGGAATGAAACGGTATAGGAGGTTATGGTTTGAAGCCAAAAATTTATATTACAAGAAAATTACCGGAACAAATCATCGAAGGTCTTAGTCGGAATTATGATGTCAGGATGTGGGATCAAGAGGATATACCGGTCCCTAGAGAAGTCCTTGAAGAAGAAATGAAAGAAGTCGAGGGTCTGCTTTGCTTGTTGACGGAGCAAATCGATGAGTCACTGATTGAGAGGGCGCCTAACCTGAAAATCATCGCGAATATGGCGGTGGGACATAATAATATTGATGTTCGAAGTGCAACAAAACGGGGCATCATGGTCACGAACACACCGGGGGTTTTAACGGAAACGACAGCTGATTTAACCTTCGGCTTACTGCTTGCAACGGCAAGAAGGATGATGGAGGCAGAAGATTATTTAAGGAGCGGAAGGTGGGAAACATGGTCGCCGATGCAGCTGACAGGACAAGATGTACACGGCGCAACACTTGGTATAATCGGATTAGGTAGGATTGGGGAAGCCCTTGCAAAAAGAGCTAAGGGATTTGATATGAACTTGGTTTATTTTAATCGAAGCCGTAAATATGAACAGGAAAAAGAATTAGGAATCGAATATCAGTCCCTTGAAAAATTGCTCCAAATATCGGATTTCGTTTGTGTCATGCTGCCGCTCACATCGGAAACCACTTATATGATTGGCAAGGAGCAGCTGGAATTAATGAAAGGGACGGCTGTGCTCATAAATACCGCAAGAGGCGGGATTATCGATGAAAAGGCGTTGTACCAGGCGCTGGAAAACCGAGAGATTTGGGCCGCTGGATTGGATGTATTCGAAGAAGAGCCGGTCCCTGTGGATCACCCGCTGCTAACATTGCCCAATGTCGTTACACTGCCGCATATCGGGAGTGCCAGCATTGCCACAAGATTGAAGATGGCAGCTCTTGCGGTACAAAACTTGATGGATGGATTATCTGGTGATACTCCGCGTAATTTAGTATTGCTGAATAAATCAAAATGACCCTGAAAAGGGGTCATTTTTTATGGGGAATTGTTTGGAACTTAGTTTTTCGCTTAGGTTCGTAGGATCTTCAAATATGTTTCTTGATTTAAGATTTTTCCTTTTTAGAAGATTTCTGAGTTTTGAGCATTACTTAATTGAGTGCTGGAGGGAAGAATCCAATTCAAGGGAAGCATACTTATCGTAAATTGTTCGGATCTTTTGTAAAATAAAGAAAGTCAAGTTTTATTCAGGAAAGGGATAGGGGTAATAATGATTGAAATGAAGGAAACGATATCATCAGGCAACGAAATGACTAAATCCAAAAGGCTGTTGATGGCTCTTATGCTGGGGTCTTTTACAGCGATTGGGCCACTGTCACTTGATATGTATTTACCGGGTCTCCCTACACTGGCGGAGGATCTGAAAAGCAGTACGTCTTTAGCGCAGCTGAGCTTGACTGCCTGCTTGTTAGGATTGGCTTTAGGACAAATTTATTTAGGGCCGCTAAGTGATGCAAAAGGAAGACGGACACCGTTAATCATATCTTTATCCATTTACTGCATTTCATCTCTGTTATGCGCTTTTGCTCCAACCATTGAATTGCTTTTATTATTACGTTTTATCCAAGGTATTGCGGGAGCGGGAGGCATTGTCATTTCAAGGGCCATAGTTCGTGACTTTTTTTCAGGATCGGATTTGACCAAGTTCTTCTCCATGTTAATGCTGGTGAATGGGGCGGCACCGATATTGGCTCCGGTTTTTGGCGGTCAGCTTTTGCAGTTCACGTCTTGGCGGGGAGTCTTCATTGTCATTTCAGTATTAAGTATCATTATGGTTGCGGCTGCATTTTTTGGGATAAAGGAATCTTTAACGTCTAATCTCAGAAGTGCAGGTGGGGTAAATGATACTATCAGGACATTTGGGAACTTATTGAGAGATCGTGTGTTTATGGGCTATGCTTTTTCACAAGGATTCATAAGTGCCGCTATGTTCGCTTATATTTCCGGATCGCCTTTTGTTCTCCAGAACATTTATGGCGTTTCCCCACAGACCTTCAGTCTGATTTTTGCAATAAACGGAATTGGGATCATCATCGCTTCACAAGTTGCCGGGAAGCTGGCAGGGAAGGTTAAAGAAGAAAAACTGCTTCAAGTGGGATTATGTCTAGCCTTGTTTGGGGGAATATTGCTTCTTGCCTCAGTCCTTCTCGAAATTGGGTTGGCAGGAATCTTGGTCGCTTTATTCCTCTCCGTCTCCAGCGTCGGTATTGTCGGTACAACGAGTTTTTCTTTAGCGATGCAAAATCAGAAAAAAACAGCAGGCAGTGCTTCGGCTTTAATTGGCCTGCTTCCTTTCATTTTAGGATCACTAATGGCTCCCTTGGTGGGACTAGGTTCAGGTGAGTCACCCTTGCCGATGGGAATTGTAATGGTAAGTTGTCATGTCATCGCCATGTGTGCTTATTTAATCCTTGCCCGTCGTGGATTAAGGCGAGTTTAATTAGGAAAAGCTGAAATCCCTGATGTGGATTTCAGCTTTTTCCTTTAGGGGCCTAAGTATGAATCATAATAGTGATTCTGCTCCATCGATATAAACTTCCGTGCCCGTAATATGGGAAGACATGTCTGATGCTAGAAACAATACGAGATCACCAGCTTGTTCGGTAGTCCCCGCCTTCTTCGCCAGGGGCTGAGAGCCTTGCGGATATTCAATGGGAATCGTGATTTTTTTTAAGTTATCATCTTCTGGGAATGTGTTATCGTGAATGTTCGTATCGATGGAGCCGGGACAAATGGTATTTACCCTGATTTTATATCTTGCCAATTCGAGTGCAGCCATTTTCCCAAAAGCGACTTGACCAGCTTTGGATGAACTATAAGCGGAAAAACCAAAATTCTTGAAATATCGGTTTCCATTGATGGAGCTGTTGATTACGATGCTGCCACCCGTTTCCTTCATGTAAGGAATGGCGTATTTGATGGTGAGAAAGGTGCCTTTGAGGTTGATGGTATGTGTCTGATCCCAATCTTCTGGCTTTATATCTTCTATAGGGGCAATCACTCCGTTAATGCCTGCGTTTGCAAATACAAAATCAATTTTCCCAAAATGTTCATGGGCCGTCTTGTAGGCATGTTCAACTTGCTCAGCCTTGGAAACATCCGTTTTAATGATTAAAGCCTCTCGACCAAGGTTTTCCACTTCTTCCTTCACTTTTTCGGCATTTTCGACTGTACGGTCAAAAAAGATGATGTTCGCGCCGTTTTCAGCTAATTTCAGTGCAGCACCCCGGCCAATTCCCGATCCTCCACCGGTAATGATGGCAACTTTGTTTTTCATTAATTCTGTCATAAACTTCACACGCTCCTTTTAAGTTTGCTTTCCCGTTAGGGAGTATGTAGAAACATCATGGCAGTGGTATTATAGAAAAATTATAAACGAACATTGCCTAAAAAATCCAATTTAAACAGTTGCGAGTGTTCATTAAACTTTGTTTTTTAGTGAAATGTCTGTATATTGAGGACATAATTAAGTTAGCTTGAAAGGGGATAGGATGTTGATAAGATTAGGGGTAATAGGTACAAATTGGATCACGGAACGATTTTTGGAGGCTGCAAAGCATGTAGAGGATTTATCGTTAACCGCCGTGTACTCACGTACAGAAGAGAAGGCCAAGGAATTTGCCAATAAATACGAAGTACATACGACTTTTACGAATTTAGAAGCAATGGCCGCCAGTGATGAAATCGACGCTGTATACATAGCAAGCCCTAATTCTCATCATTGCAGGCAAGCCGTGTTGTTTTTACAAAATAAAAAACATGTATTATGTGAAAAACCAATGGCTTCAAATGCGGCAGAAGTAAGGGAAATGATTGAGGCTGCAAAACAAAATGATGTGCTATTGATGGAAGCGATGAAATCGACCATCATGCCAAATTTCGAAAGTATGAAGGGAAATCTGGATAAAATCGGGAAGGTACGGCGTTTCTCGGGAAGCTTTTGCCAATATTCATCTCGATATGATTCGTATAAACAAGGCACTGTGCTGAATGCATTCAATCCGGAATTCTCCAGTGGCTCTTTAATGGATCTTGGTATTTACGTACTCTATCCGCTTGTTGTTCTGTTCGGTAAACCAAATAAGGTACAGGCATCAGGAACGATGCTTGAATCAGGAGTCGATGGGCAAGGTACGATTCTGCTTTCCTATGATGAAATGGAGGCAGTCGTCATGTTCTCCAAGATCACTGAATCCAATTTGCCTTCGGAAATTCAAGGTGAACATGGAAGCATCATCATTCAGAAAATTTCAGGACCGCAAGCGGTGGATATTCAGTATCGGGATGGAACCACTGAAAATATTTCGGTTAAACAGGATATGCCTACCATGTATTATGAAGCGAAAGAGTTTGTTGAATTGATACAGCAGGGAAAAATGGAGTCCGGTATAAATTCATATTCGAATTCACTATTGACTATGGAAATCATGGATGAAGCAAGAAAGCAAATCGGCATCGTCTTTCCTTCAGACCGCTTATAAGCATTTGAATGGACATGGCCAATAAGGAAGGGGAAAAATGGATGTTACTGATAACCCGTAATTGGGTAGAATTCAGTACAGGGATAATTTTATTGTTGGGGGAATGGACATGAAATGCAAAATTAATCGTAATGCAGCAAAGGTCTTACAAAAAATGCTGAGCACCGAAGAAGCTGAAGGGAAAATGATTCGTGTATATATCACCCATATGCATGGCGATCATGCCCATTATGACATGAAACTAGATACACCGGCAGAACATGATGAAATCGTCAAAACAGATAAAGATATCGATATTTTACTTGATTCACGTGAAGAATTTCTGGATGGTGTCTGGATTAAATATTTTTATGTACCTGAAGAAGGCTTTGAAATCACGAACCCTTCTAAAGAACCGCACGGACATCATCACCACTAAGAGTAAAGGGGGAGGATTGGCATGAATCAAAAATACGAAAAGATCTTTCAACCATATAAATTTCCATCAGGGGTAGAAGTGAAAAATCGTATCATGATGGCCCCAATGACCACTTATTCTTCGGATGATCAAGGCGTTGTAACCGATGATGAACTGGCCTATTACGCTGAGCGCTCGGCTGGTGTAGGTGCGGTGGTCACGGCATGTGCCTATGTATCTGCTGGAGGAAAGGGATTCCCAGGCCAGCTTAGTGCAGATGACGATTCGTTTATCCCATCCTTGAGAAAACTAGCCGAAACAATCCAGTCCAACGGGTCCAAAGCGATTCTGCAAATATATCATGGAGGCCGGCAAAGTCCGCCGGAATTATTGCCTGATAACCAACCAGTTTCTGCAAGTGCCATTGCTTCCAACGAGGAAGCACCTGTACCGCGGGAAATGAGTGAAGACGAAATACAAGACGTTATTAAGGCATTTGGCGAAGCAACAAGAAGGGCCATCGAAGCAGGATTTGATGGTGTGGAAATCCATGGTGCCAATACGTACTTGCTTCAACAATTCTTCTCGCCACACTCGAACCGTCGTACGGATAACTGGGGTGGGACATTGGGAAAACGATTGATTTTCCCGCTTACCATTGTGAATGAAGTCGAGAAAACGGTTGCCAAGCATGCGAAAAAGCCGTTTATCATCGGCTACCGCCTTTCTCCTGAGGAAGGCAGCAATCCTGGCATCACTTTAGATGATACGATCCAATTCGTTGACAGACTAGCTAATCAAAACCTGGATTATCTACATATATCGGTAGGTCACTTCTGGAATGGCTCATTCCGTGAGAGTGATAGGACAAAGTCGCGCATTGTTAAAATTTACGATAAAGTAGGTAATCGTATCCCTGTGGTCGGTGTAGGATCACTGCATACACCTGAAGAAGTTGCAGAAGCTATGGAAACGGGTGTCCCTTTTATCGCCCTTGGCCGTGAGCTTCTTATGGAACCGCATTGGATTGAAAAAATCAGGTCTGGAAAAGAAGCGGAAATACGGACTACCCTCTCAAAAAAAGATCAGGATGAACTGGTCATTCCAGATCCGCTTTGGGAAAAGTTGATTGGGATAAAAGGTTGGCTCCCGGTTGTGGAGTGATTGTTAATGTCTTGAATAATATGTTACCCGTCCTCCAAAGGAGGACGGGTTTTGTGTGTGTTCATATGAAACTAACAACTAGATGTAAGTTTTTCATCTTTTACTAAAAAAGTGAGATTGATTTTGCAGAATCAATCTCATTTATTTTCGTATATTATTGATTCTGGATTTATTCATTCTTCATAGTAAATACTATCTTTAATGCAAAGTTTATGTAGTCAAATATGAATGAAAGTAATATAATCATATTAATATTTGTACCAATGAATAAAATATATTATTATCAATGTCATAAGTAGGTATGAAAATGGAGGGTTTATAATGAAATTTCCACATGATTTTTTATTCGGAGCAGCTTCTGCTTCTTTTCAAATAGAAGGAGCATGGGATGAAGATGGTAAAGGTATAACGAATTGGGATGTCTTTTCAAAGATTCCAGGGAAAACATATGAAGGTACAAATGGAGATGTAGCGATAGACCATTATCATCGTTACAAAGAAGATATTAAATTAATGGCGGAGATGGGACTTGAATCATACCGGTTTTCCATTTCATGGGCACGTATTTTGCCGACAGGTGACGGGGAAATCAATGAAAAAGGCTTGGAATTTTATAATAATGTTATTGATGAATGCTTAAAATATGGGATTGTTCCTTTTGTTACGCTGTATCATTGGGATTTGCCTTTGACGCTTGAACAAGATGGGGGATGGACGAATAAGCGAACAGCTGAAGCATTCGTCAAGTATGCGGAGATTTGTTTTCGCGCATTCGGAGACCGCGTGAAACATTGGATCACGTTTAATGAAACGGTCATGTTTTGCGGTTTGGGGTATCTAAAAGGAGCTCACCCGCCTGGAATCCAAAACGATGAAAATAAATACTTCCAAGCGACACATTACGTTTTTTATGCACATGCCAAAGCGGTAGAGGTATACAAGGCACTGAATCATTACGGTGAAATTGGGATTACCCATGTATTCCTGCCAGCTTATAGTATTGATGACAAACATGAGAATGTATTAGCTGCTAGGCATGCCAATGAATATGAAACTTTTTGGTATTATGACCCAATTTTAAAAGGTGAATATCCAGCTTATGTGGTTGAGCAATTAAAGGAGAAAGGCTGGACACCAAGTTGGACTGAAGAAGAACTGGATACGCTAAAAAGAAATGCGGGGAAGAATGATTTTATTGGACTCAATTATTACCAGCCCATTCGTGTGGAAAAAAATCGGGAAGCCGTTTCAAACATGGAGCATTCAAGAGAAACATCTACTTTAGCTCCAGGAAACCCGTCTTTTGATGGCTTTTATCGGACCGTAAAAATGGAAGATAAAACATATACAAAATGGGGCTGGGAAATCTCACCTCAAGGATTTTTAGATGGGCTGCATATGTTAAAAGAACGTTTCGGTGATATTAAAATGTATGTTACAGAGAACGGACTTGGTGATGAGGATCCGATTATCGATGGTGAAATAGTGGATGTTCCCCGTATTAAATATATTGAGGAACACTTAAAAGTGATTAAACGTGCAATCAAAGAAGGCATCCATTTAAAAGGGTATTACGCATGGTCTGTCATTGATCTATTAAGTTGGTTAAACGGGTATAAGAAGCAATACGGATTTATTTACGTGGATCATCATGATCGGTTAAACCGGAAAAAGAAGCTGTCGTTTCATTGGTATAAGCATATTATCGAGACGAGAGGAGAAGAGCTATAAACTGAAAAAAAACCTCTTGATTTTAATTAAATTTATATAAAAAATTCAAAAGATAGTTAGTCTATTAGGGCTAACTATCCTTTTTTATTTACATAATTGACTAACTAAATAATGATTGAAAATTGGTATAGAATTAATAAGCATATTAGTTGGTTTTAGGAATGGGACGTTGCCTCGGTCCGAGGACTTTATAGAAACAACAACAATAGTACTCATTATTGGTAAAAATACTAATAGGGATAAGCAGTGAAAGGAGAATTTCTTATGAGAGTTCAGGAAATAACCGTTGATAATAAAAAGGCATATCTACTATTGGATGCAAATGGCTTACCTGTTGACCCAGTTGCAAAGTTTATGAAATAACTTCATAACAGAGAAAGTAGAGCAGAACCTTATAAACATACTGTATGGCTTTAAATCATACTTAACTTACTTGGAGCAAATAGAAGTGGATTATCAACAAGTCACTATGACGAGTGGTTAAGATTTTTAAACGAAAATATGAAAGGTGTGCTAGTGAAGGTGAAAAGATGTATGTTGAAACTATATTTAGAGAATTTTTAAATGATGATGAGTATTTATATTGGTATTCAGTTCAAGGGGTAGGCGGTCAAGAAGTAAAGCATTCAGACCACTGGATAGATAAAAAGCATTGATATAGGAAAATTAATGACGTTTCTACGAAGGTTTTGCAGTTATATCTGGGGTGGTTTCAGTCCCTGGACATTAGGAAAATGGAGAACGATTTAAGTAAGAAAAAGCTGATGCTTATTCTATAAGTGTTCTAGGAACTTGGGAAACTGCAATGCATTAAACACTGCCTTCTAAGTTTACAGTATATCTCTAAGTGGAAATCACAAATTTGCCCAATGATTTCAAATAAAAAATGAACTTGGCAGTGTATCTCCAAGCTCATTTATTTTACTGTCCATTTTTTGTTAAAGTAAATACAACATTTGAGAACGAGCACACTGTTAGTGTAGTTATGAAATTTCCAGGTTTTTTACTTTGTTTGGATTATAAGTTTGTATCCACTTTTCTGCTTCGTAAATCATCCAGTTACCAAATTTATTTAAAATAACTAATATATCTTCAGGGTTCTTAGGTGGTTCAATAGCATACTGAAGTGCTTGCTTCATTTCGGGTTCTTTCTCTGGAAAATGCTTCGCAAATAATTTATAGGCTGGATACAAATCCCTTGTATAGAGATTTTCCTCAACTATAACAAGAGCAAGTCCTGCTCTGACTAAAATTTTCATTATCCAAACACAACAATCTATTATATCTTCATTGTCATCATTATCTACAAGGGCATTCTTTGCTTGTTCTATTTGGTTTTTCAAGTTTATTAAATGCTCATTACCAACTGTTTTATCTGCTCGGAAATCAGGTATCTGCGTTGTTAAATCTTCTCCATACACGCACACACTATGGGTTTTAATCATAAATGGAATAATTGAAAATGTAGTAGTTCCTAAAATGTCTTCTATATGATAGAAACTGAATTCAACACCATTTACAGCACTGAATTTATTGTTTAATTCTTGTTCAGCCATATCTACCCATTTTAAGTCTATATTAGTAGTTTTTTTATTCGTAATGGCAATTGTGTCTAGGTCTGAAACACCTTTCATGCCCAATCCGCGTGGAACCGAACCCCTAATATAAATGCTATGTAAATCTAATCCTAAATGGGTTTGATAATTCTCTACTACTTCTTCTATTAACATAAGAAATTCAGGTTTAACCTTCTTTAAACTTGAATCATTGCGTATATATCCATTTTTATCAGATGCACAGAAGCGTCCAATGCTCTTAATACGTGTCATGGTTTTCCCCCTTAATTCATTGAACTGTCCCGTTAGTTTAAGTAGAAAACTTCACAATATCATATGGATTTTAACATAAATATCCATTTTCATTCCACCTTCATCTTTTGAGTCGATTTCTTGTCTACTTAGTAAATCAACCTATGGGGAATTAGTCCAAAGTTCAAACCTCCTGATTTGTAGTCTGAATCTCCGGCTTCAAATTAACCAGACTGGAAGTATGGTCCCGGATTGTAATGTAAATGTAAAAAGATGCAAAAAGTTGTAAACAAATGTTAACGTTACTAACAATGTACAGTTTTACGTTTTACTGTATAATGTTGAAGCGTGGTCGAGACCATGTCAAATAACCTAACAAAGGAGATTACATATGACGATTATTTCTTAGTTTTGAAAAGTCCCCGCATCGTTTGTCCCGTTGAAAAAACCTACAATGGTTAGATTAATTTCGATCAAGCAACTCCCTCAAAAATGAGAGAATGTCATTTTTCCTGAAGATGGTAGATTCCGATCTTAAAAAACGACTAAGGATGTGAGTTTGAAAAGGATGATAAAAGATTCTAGATTTCAAGGGTATAATATGAAGGGTTTTCAAAAAGACGTAACGGCAGGATTGGTTGTAGGTGTTGTAGCCATTCCTTTAGGATTGGCTTTTGCAATTGCTTCAGGCGTCGAACCGATATATGGGTTATATACGACCATCATCGCTGGAATCCTCATATCGATTTTGGGTGGCTCCAAGTATCAAATTGGAGGACCAACCGGGGCGTTTGTTCCTTTATTATTTGGAATCGTTATGCAATATGGGTATGAAAGTCTGCTTATTGCCGGGTTTTTAGCGGGGATGATATTGGTCTTGATGGGCCTTCTTAAGTTGGGCAATTTAATGAAGTTCATTCCCCGTCCAGTCATCATTGGATTTACAACAGGAATTGCGATAATAATCTTTTCAGGGCAAATTGCCAACTTCTTTGGCATGAAAGTGGAAAAACATGAAGCGTTCATGGATAACATGAAGGAACTGGTGATTAAAGCAGACACGATCAATATATATAGTGTGTTTGTTGCGATTATATGTTTTGTCGTCATACTGTTGGCACCTAGACTTCTGCCCCGAGTGCCAGGACCGCTTTTGGGTCTGCTAATATCAACAATGGCAGCCTACTTTTTATTTCCCGATAAGGTGGCTACGATTGGTTCCACGTATGGAGCGATTCCGAAAGGTTTTCCGGGATTCCAAGTGCCGGAGCTTTCAGTGGAAGTCATTATCACACTCCTTCCCGTTGCATTTACAATTGCCTTGTTAGGCGGTGTCGAGTCATTGTTATCCGCTACCGTGGCAGATAACATGGGGGGAACCAAGCATGATAGCAATAAGGAATTGGTTGGGCAAGGAATCGCGAACATCGCGACCCCATTCTTTGGCGGGATACCTGCAACAGGTGCTATTGCCAGGACAGCTACCAATATAAAAAGCGGGGCAGTCTCCCCGATGTCCGGAGTCATTCACGGTATTGTCGTTTTACTGGTTTTGCTGGTGCTTTCTCCATATGCAGCACATATACCTTTGGCTAGCATGGCGCCCATATTGATGTTTGTTGCCTGGAATATGAGTGAAAGAAAGGAATTCGCTCATGTATTGAAAACGAAGACGGCGGATTCTGCGGTTTTGCTGGTCACCTTTCTCGTTACTGTCTTCACTGATTTAATCATGGGAGTGGGAATCGGCTTATTGATTGCATTCATCACCTTCATTGCAAAAATGAGCCATACGTTAAAGGTTAGGGAAAGAAGTCATGAGATTACTGAGATTGTTCCAATTGATAATTCGGATTCAAAGATCAATGTGTATAACTTGGAAGGTCCCCTCTTCTTTGGTTCGATAGACGTCTTGGAGTCATCGATATTGGAGAACTTGGATAATAAGACGAAAGTGTTGGTATTAAGCATGCGCCGGGTAACATATATGGACACTTCAGCAGAGGCTGCACTATTGGCGATTGTTAATCGCATCGGTAAATATAAGGGGAAATTAATCATTTCCGGAATCCAGCAGCAACCAAAGGAATTGTTACTCAGCACAGGTTTGTATCATAAGATAGAAAAACAGCACTTTTTTAAATCGAAGGAAGATGCCCTGTATTTTGCCAAGAAGCAGTTGAAGGGCAATTCAGATAAAGTAGTCTAATAGATTCATCCTCGAAGTCACCTTTTAGGATAGTTATGTTATAGTATCGTTAACAGTAGATTTAAAAAGAAGGTGACTATCTGGGTGAATGTATATCGGATTGGCCAGCTTGCTGAACTTGCGAATGTTTCGCGAAGAACCATTGACTATTACACACAATTAGGAATGCTGAACTATGAAAAAACTGGGTCAAGATATCGATATTACACAGAAGATGCTTTAAATCGTCTTCAAATGATTAATCGGTATAAGGAACAGAATATGCCATTGACTGAAATCAAGGAACGGTTACAAGTCTTGTCTGAAACCACTGTTGAATCTGAGCAAGTGCTCTTGATGGTGGACAAGATATCTACAGACCTTAAAGGACTGGAGAATGAATTGCTTGAATTAAAGCCGTTACTGGAACAGCTCGATGAACAGCAATTAACATATGCTGCACAACAGCTTTCCGTTCGGGGCAGCTCTTTATTGAGCATCATTGCCATGCTCTCTTAATATTTTGCAGAGTTCGCCAAAATAAGACCTGATTGGGTCTTTTTTTTGTCCTTTTATTTACATGCGGTAATATCCTCAATAACTTTTCAAATCCCAGGCATGACCTTAACTTTATATAAGATAGTGTTACTTTGTTGGAATGGCCAAATAATCTTTTTTCGATAAAGATGAAGGATATGAAGGAATGGAAAAAGAAGAACTTAAATATCTACTACTATATGAAGAGGTGAAAGGGAATGATTGGATCAATAGTTACGACGGTAAAAGGACATTTTCAAGGTACTATGGAAAACGATATATGCGTTTGGCGTGGAGTCAGGTATGCGAAAGCGCCGATTGAGGCTCTGCGTTTCCGGTCACCGGAGCCAGTTGATAAGTGGAGCGGTGTCATGGATGCAGTGGATTTTGGTCCCATTCCCCCGCAGCCGATGGATCGGGCAGTAAGAACAGGAATGGCCGGAGATGAAAAAATGGATGAGGATTGTTTGTTCCTGAATATTTGGTCACCTAGAGCTGATGATAAAAAACGTCCGGTCATGGTCTGGATTCCTGGAGGAGCTTATATAACGGGAGCTGGATCCATTGATATGTACAATGGACATTTACTGGCTAAAAATGGAGATGTAGTCGTAGTAAGCATCAACTATAGACTGGGGGCACTGGGATATCTGGATTTTACCGAATTGGCAGGTGATGGGGAAATATTTGAAACCAATTTAGGTTTACGTGATCAAGTTGCGTCTCTTAAATGGGTTAAAGAGAATATAGAAGCGTTTGGCGGCGACCCTGATAATGTTACGTTATTTGGTGAATCAGCTGGGGGCAATGCGGTTACGACTTTACTTACTGTTCCATCAGCGAGAGGTCTTTTTAAACAGGCCATTGCAGAAAGTCCCGCTCCGGTATCTGTTTACGGAAAAGGATTTGCGCGCCAATTCAGTGAAAGGTTCCTTGAGATATTGGACATTGAAAAGAATGAAATCCATCGGTTAAAAACACTTCCAGTTCAAGAGATTGTCGCGGCCTCCTACAAACTCTTACGGGAAAACTCACAAGCCATGCCGGGCTCACTATCATTTGGACCTGTCGTAGATGGTGACTTCCTGCCCGATTATCCACTAGATTCGATTCGATCTGGAAAAGCAAAGGGAATATCCTTGCTTATAGGAACAAATAGGGACGAAGCGACATTATTCGAACAGATGGATCCCCCTTTAATCCCAACTAATGCGGCAATGATTCATAAAATGTTCGAAAATACAGATCCAGAGGCGAAAGAGCGAATTACGAATGCTTATATAAACTACCCAGAAAAGAAAGCTGTGCTTGGCATTGGCCGTGATGCGACTTTCCATATTCCCTCGGTTTGGTATGCGGAGGCATACAGCCGCTTTGAAAAAACTTGGATGTACCGTTTTGATTATAAAACGGCGGCAATGCGCATAAGTAAATTAGGGGCGACGCATGGTATGGAAATCCCTTTTGCCTTCCAGACTTTCGACTCGGCATTTGGGAAACGGATTACTTCATTTAGTTCAAGGTCAGCTGCCCTAAAGGTTTCCCATAGAATGCAGGGCCACTGGGTCAACTTTGCGAAACATGGAAACCCCAATCCCCCGGAGGGTGAAATTTGGCCGAAATATGATGAAACCAACCACTACACCATGATTTTTGATAAAAAGGATTATATTGAAAAAGATCCTGACAGAATGATAAGGTTGGCATGGGAAGGGGTAGGGATTTACAAGTGAAAAATAGTGGATGGGAAGTAAGCGGGGAGAACATGGATATCAATAATTTCATGTCAACGAAAGATTATGCGAAAACTTTGGATCAGGAAGATCCATTAGTTTTTTACAGAGAGGAGTTCTATTTGAACCCAGGGATGATTTATATGGATGGCAACTCATTGGGACTTTTATCGAAGCGGGCTGAGAAAAGTTTAATGAAGTCATTGGAAGATTGGAAAAGGTATGGAATAGACGGCTGGACGGAAGGGGCCGCCCGGCAGATTATATGAAAACTATGAAAATAAAAGGGGAATCATTGCCTAGAATGGGAGCAACATATGGAGAAAAATAAGCTGCATCGTGAATTATCATCGAGTCAAATCACAATGATTGCCATGGGGTGTGCAATTGGCACCGGATTATTTTTGGGGAGCGGCCTTGCGATTTCGACGGCAGGTCCAAGTGTACTGATCAGCTATGCAATTGGTGCATTCATTGTCCTTCTACTGATGGGCTGTTTGGCGGAAATGACTGTAGCCCATCCAACATCGGGATCGTTTGGAACCATTGCTGAAAAATATATAAGTCCATTTGCGGGTTTTGTTGTGAGATATTCATATTGGATGGCGAATGTCCTTGCCATTGGTGTCGAAGTGAGTGCCATCGCTGTTTATATGAAATATTGGTTCCCGGATGTACCTGGGAGCGTTTGGATCTTCCTTTTTGCTGCACTGCTAATCTATGTAAATGCGACGAGTGTCAATACATTCGGGAATTTTGAGTATGTATTTTCCATGATCAAAATCAGCGCCATTGTCATATTCATACTACTGGGCGCCTACGTGGTGATTGGCGCCGAACCTTCAAGCGGGATCGGTGTAGAGAACTTTGCCAATGATGGCGGTTTTATGCCTTTCGGTTTTTGGGGGCTATGGGTCGCCATATTCATTTCTCTCTTCAGCTTTTTAGGAACTGAGTTGATTGCGGTGACGGCGGGAGAAGCGAAGGATCCGGATATTGCCGTCCCTAAAGCTTTGAAGGCAACAGTCTTCAGGCTTGCCACTTTTTATGTACTGACAATCGGGATCATGTTAATGATTGTTCCCTGGCAATCGGCCGGTATTGATAAAAGCCCATTTGTTAGGGTAATGGAAATCCTGAATGTTCCCGGGGCATCGGGGATCATGAATTTCATTATTTTAACCGCTGCAATATCTGCAATGAACAGTCAATTATATGCCTCCACCAGAATGATATTTTCATTATCCGAGCAGAAGCAGGCTCCAGCCCTATTTCAAAAAGTGAGCAATAAAGGAGTCCCGGTAAGGGCCCTTCTCATATCCACCTTGGGCATATTTCTTGCTGCAGGAGTAAAGGTCCTGCTTCCTGATACTTCATATGCATTCATGATGGGGATATCTATGTTCGGAGCCATTTTTACCTGGTTCATGGTGTTCATTTCCCACTTGTTTTTCAGGAAGAGGTGGGAGAAATCAGGGGGACGCAAATTACCGGTTAAAATGTATGGATTTCCATATCTAACGATTCTTGGTGCATTTCTTTTGTTTGCTTTGACGGTATCTACCTGGTTCACTGGCCCGTTTAAAATTGTGCTCCAGTTCGGTGTTCCTTGGCTGATCTTTCTTTGCATCGTTTATGTATTGATGTCGAAAATCAAAAGAATGTAAAGGGAAAGAGGGATAGGATGGATAAGGGTCCAAGAGATGAACATCGTTTGGAAGAAAGTATGGTAACTGATTTTGAAAAAGATATGTCCTATGGGGACTACCTTCATTTAAATCAAATATTATCAAGTCAGCATCGGCTTTCCGGTCATCACGATGAAATGTTGTTCATCATCATTCACCAAACAAGTGAATTATGGATGAAATTGATCCTCCATGAATTGACTGCAGCAACAGCCCTTATTGAGGCAGGACGTTTGGAGCCTTCCTTTAAGATGCTATCCAGAGTGGCCAGGATCCAGCAGCAACTAGTTCAATCCTGGAATGTGCTTTCGACCTTGACGCCATCCGATTATATGGAATTCCGGGAGAAACTAGGAAACTCTTCAGGGTTTCAATCATTTCAGAATAGGTTGATAGAATTTGCGATGGGTCAAAAGAATTCGCAAATATTGGCCGTTTTCCGTCATCAGCCCGAGCTTTATGAGTCGATGATGGCAGCCTTGAATAAACCTAGTATTTATGATGCGGCTATAGGGGCTTTGGCTGCAAGGGGGCTTCCCATTGATCAATCGGTATTGAACAGGGATTGGTCTGTAATTTATCAGGAAAATGCAAGTGTTGAAAGCGCGTGGCTGACCGTTTACCGTGATGTGCATAACTACTGGGATTTGTATGAGCTGGCCGAAAAGCTCGTTGATATTGGAAGTCAACAACAATTCTGGAGATTCAATCATATGAGCACCGTCGAACGGATCATCGGTAATAAAAAGGGAACTGGCGGATCGTCCGGTGTAAGTTATCTGAAGAAAGTGGTCGAACAGCCATTTTTTCCTGAGCTTTGGACATTAAGGACCAAACTGTAAGCATGGACTGGTGGGAGAAATACATGGATCCGTGGTTAAATATTTTTAGCGCCAGAATGAAAATACGGCATATTGGCCAGGAGATACGCAATATTCATATCGGCTGATTTCATCAATGGCTGGAGGGTCAACTGTCAATGTAGGGGAAATCCGGATGAGTACCCATTAGGAACTCAAATTGATGCCCCCTTTCATTTTGATGGAAATGGAAAGAAATCATATTTATATATTGGCACTGCTACTGTAGTAAAGGTGGATGCAGCTGAAAGCATTGGCATTAAAGATTTTGAAGGCATACAGGGCGCCCGGCGGTTGTTGCTGGCAACAGGTCAATGGAAGGGCTGGTCATTGACGTACTGGAACCTGGACTGTACAATTTTGGATGCATTGCCGGTTGCATGAGAAGCCGGGGACGGGAGTCCGGTCAGGGCCGCTGAGAAAAAGAAAAGCTGATGGGGAGAGATGGAAAATGGGTAAAATTGGAATTTATGGATCTTCCTTCGATCCGGTCACGAATGTGCATTTATGGACAGCCTCGACCATTGCGCATCGTGCAAAGCTAGACAAGGTGATTTTTTTACCTTGCGCAAATGGCCGTATCGATAAACAGATGAAAACGAGTAATGAACACCGTTGGGAAATGCTAAATTTGGCAATAGGGGGCAACCCGCTATTCGAAGTTAGTGATTATGAAATTAATGAACGCGCCGGAACGAGTAAACAATATACTTGGTATACGATGGAACATTTTAAATCGCGATTTCCAAAGGACGAAGTTTTTTTCATAATGGGTGCAGATTTACTTGAAGATATTGATAATCAGGAGTTACCGGTACACTTACGATGGAAATTCAGGGAAAAATTGATTGCCAATCATAAATTCATCGTCATGGCGCGGGATGGGATAGATATGCTGAAAATCATATCCAAAAGTCCATTGCTAAGGAATTATGATGACGGCAATACATTTCACCTTATAGATAAAGGCCTCTCCATGGAAATCAGTTCTACATATATAAGGGATGAATTCGCGATGGGCGGGGAACCAAGATATTTACTGCCTGATCAGTGTTATAAGTATATCGTGGACAATAAGCTGTATCAAAAAGCATCAAGTTCATAAGTGTTGGCCGTATTAAAGGGCTCGATCTCCCCGTTGGATCGAGCCCTTTTGTTTGGAGAATTCACTATTCGTGAATGAGTTAAAATAAAAGGACATGATTATTAATAAAACACAGTTGACAACTTGGTATACTTTGCTTTATGTTAATGATACATAAATTCAGAATATTTGCTGATCAGAGAACTGAAGGCATACTATCTCCTTGAATAAAAATAAAAAGGGAATAGTGTGCTTTTTTTGTTGCAAAAAAATAGGGGGGATTCCATGAAAAAGTTGATGATATTAACAAGTTTGACATTAGCATTCGGTGTACTTGCTGGATGCAACTCGGAAAAAACGGAAGGGGAAGGGGCATCAAAGTCAGTCGAGCTTTTGAATGTGTCATATGATCCGACACGGGAATTGTACCAGGAATTCAATGAAGCGTTCGTGAAGCACTGGAAAGAAGAATCCGGTCAGGATGTAACGATTCAACAATCACATGGCGGATCTGGTAAACAGGGCAGGGCCGTTATTGATGGATTGGAGGCGGATGTCGTTACATTGGCATTGGCTTATGATATTGATGCCATTTATGAAGCTAGTAACCTAATAGCGAAGGATTGGCAAAAACGTTTACCGGAAAACTCGACACCATACACATCAACGATTGTGTTTTTGGTGAAAAAGGATAACCCTAAAGGCATTAAAGATTGGGATGATCTTATTAAAAAGGATGTATCCGTCATAACACCAAATCCGAAGACTAGCGGAGGGGCAAGGTGGAATTACCTGGCTGCCTGGGCTTATGCGGAGAAGAATTTCGATAATGACGAAACAAAAGTGAAGGGTTTCATGAAAAAACTTTATCAGAATGTTGAAGTCCTGGATTCAGGGGCCCGCGGTGCAACCACCACTTTTGTAGAAAGGGGAATTGGTGACGTACTTATCGCTTGGGAGAATGAAGCCTATTTAACACTGGAAGAATTCGGTGATGACAAATATGAAATCGTCAATCCTTCAATCAGTATATTAGCAGAGCCACCGGTAGCTGTTGTCGATGAAGTGGTCGAGAAAAAAGGAACAAAGGAAGTGGCTGAAGCTTACCTGGAATACCTATATACGGATGCCGGTCAGGAAATTGCCGCGAAAAACTTCTATCGTCCAAGGGATGAGAAGATTCTAGCTGAATACGAAGACCAATTTGCAAAAATCGATATGGTGACTGTTGAAGATACGTTTGGCGGTTGGAAAAAGGCCCAAGAAACACATTTTAATGATGGCGGTACATTTGACGAGATTTATCAACAGTAATAAGCATGAAGGAGAAGATGGCTTTATCACCTTCTCCTTCATAAATCGGAAAAAGAGCTGAGGCGAAGCTATGAATATAGTGACAGAAGGTAAACAGACGAAAAAGAGAACCATACCCGGTTTTGGATTGACGATGGGTTTTACGTTGCTGTATCTCTCCATCATCGTTTTGATCCCGTTATCCATGATTTTTCTAAACACATTTTCAATGGGGCTTCAGGACTTTTGGGCGACCATAACTGAGCCAAGGGTTGTTGCTTCGTATAAATTGAGTTTCATGACAGCGTTAACTGCGGCCTTTGTGAACGCAGTTTTTGGTGTGTTAATTGCCTGGGTGCTTACTCGTTATGAGTTTCCCGGCAAACGGATCATCGATGGACTGGTGGATTTGCCTTTTGCCCTCCCGACTGCCGTGGCAGGAATTACTTTGACCACCTTGTACTCACCGAACGGATGGATCGGACAATTTTTCGGCTTTAAAATCGCTTTCACTCCTGCCGGGATCATCATCGCCTTAATATTTATCGGTCTTCCATTCGTCGTGCGGATGGTTCAACCGGTGCTTGAAAATATCGAAAAAGGGATGGAAGAAGCGTCTGCTTCTTTAGGGGCGAATCGAATGCAGACATTCATTAAAATTATCTTCCCGGAATTGATTCCAGCGATATTGACGGGTTTTGCACTTTCGTTTGCGAGGGCACTTGGAGAGTATGGGTCCGTTGTCTTCATTGCAGGAAATATGCCGTTTAAAACGGAGATTTCCCCGCTGATCATCATGACAAAGCTTGAACAATATGATTATGAAGGGGCAACAGCTGTTGCGGCCGTCATGCTCATTATTACATTTATAATTTTGTTCACCATCAATATCTTGCAATGGTGGACCGGCAAAAGATATTCAGGGAAGTAGGAGGGGATATGATGGAACATGGTAATTCAGTGGTTGCTAAAACGAAGCACCCAGTCAGCATTACGAGAAACGCAACAAAAGAGCCTAAATCCATACAATGGGTCCTTATCTCCATTGTTTTGCTATTTTTGTCTTTGTTTTTAGTTGTCCCATTAATCGCAATCTTTGTAAAGGCTTTTGAAAAAGGTGCAGAAGCTTATTTTGCGGCCATTGTCCATCCTGATTCCTTGGCTGCGATTAAGTTAACATTGATCGTTGTCCTCATCACCTTGCCACTTAATGCCATATTCGGGGTTGTGGCTGCGTGGACCATAACAAAATATGATTTCAAGGGAAAAAACTTCTTAATAACACTGATAGATTTGCCTTTTTCCGTTTCACCCGTCATTGCTGGGTTGATTTTTGTCCTTCTGTTTGGCTTACATGGAACATTTGGTCCACTGCTGCAATCATTTGACATTAAAGTGATTTTTTCAATACCAGGGATTGTCATCGCCTCCATTTTCATCACCTTCCCATTCATTGCACGCGAATTGATCCCGCTCATGCAAAGTCAGGGGACGTCTGAAGAAGAGGCTTCACTCACGCTGGGTGCTGGAGGGTTTAAGACATTTTGGTATGTGACGCTTCCCAATATAAAATGGGGACTTCTATATGGAGTCATCCTTTGTAATGCAAGGACAATCGGGGAGTTTGGAGCTGTATCGGTCGTATCAGGCCATATACGGGGCATGACCAATACGATGCCGCTTCATATTGAAATCTTATACAATGAATATCAATTTTCGGCTGCTTTTGCCGTTGCATCCCTGATGTCCATCTTTGCAATCATGACCTTGATCATTAAAAGTTTCATAGAATGGAAAACGGACTTTAAATCAACCAAAGCGAGTTAGGAGGAATGAAATGAGTATCATCATTGAAAATGTTACAAAATATTACGGGTCCTATCAAGCACTCCAAAACATCAATTTGGAAATAAAGAGCGGTGAACTCGTAGCCCTCCTTGGCCCTTCCGGATCGGGAAAAACGTCATTACTGCGTATCATCGCCGGTCTTGAACAAGCAGAGAACGGAAAGATCCTCTTCAATGAAGAGAATTATACGCATAAACATGTAAAAGATCGAAATGTGGGTTTCGTCTTTCAGCATTACGCCCTTTTTCGTAATATGACGATTTTTGATAACATCGCCTATGGATTAAAGGTCCGCCCTAGAAAAATAAGGCCCAGTAAAAAAGTTATTGAACAAAAAGTTACCGAATTGCTTCAGCTTGTCAAGTTGGAAGGATATAAAGATCGTTATCCATCCCAATTATCAGGCGGCCAGCGGCAGCGTGTCGCATTGGCAAGGGCCCTTGCGGTTGAACCGAATATCCTATTGCTTGATGAACCATTCGGGGCATTGGATGCAAAGGTTCGCAAAGAACTTAGGCGTTGGCTAAGAAGGCTTCATGACGAATTCAATGTTACGAGTGTGTTCGTGACGCATGATCAAGAAGAGGCGATGGATGTTGCCGATCGGGTCGTAATCATGAATGAAGGGAAAATTGAACAGATTGGAACTCCGGAAGAAGTATATGATCACCCTGAAAATCCCTTTGTTTATGATTTTCTCGGCAGTGTCAATCTATTGAAGGGCAACGTCCATAAAGGGAAATTGGTAACTGGGAATGTGGAAATGAATGCCCCGGACATTGAAGATGGAATGGGCACTGGTTATGTAAGGAATCATAACTTTATCATAGAAAGAGAACCATCGGAAAAGGACTCGATTGCATCCATCATTGACCATATCCATACAATTGGCCCCATCGTCCGGATAGAAGTCATTCGTCAGGATACAAACGAAGCGCTTGAAATCGAACTGACGAAAGAACAATATTTGAATCTGGGAATAAGCAAAGGGGAAAGGGTATATGTCCGACCAAAAGAATTGAGAGTTTTTGTCGACTTTAGGGCTGGGATTTAAGAATGGGTCGAATATTGACGGAAAAACCGCTAAGAGCGGTTTTTTTTAGTTTTTTTAATGGTGCTGACAGCAGGACCTTCCTGTACGAAAGGTAAATAAGCTGCAATCTGTTGTAAATGGGCTTTCTTGCATTCGGAAATGGTGAGTTTTTACCCGCCAATAGTCTATGGTCACATGGTGCTAAACACTAGATAAAAAGTCTTGCATCAAAATAAGAAGGATATTATGTAAGATATTGGATGTTTTATCACATGGAAAAGTCGAATTTTTATGGTTAATGTTAAAATTGAAATATAATTGTAATATTGTTATTACGCATTTGACAAAATCTGATGATATACTACGACTTAGATGAAAACATAGTAGAGTATAAGAAATGTATTTAATATTATCTCAACCTTAGAAGCTTACATAAAGAGTAAAAAAAATAGAGAAGAGTTCCCAGCAATTTATTTTGACTAAACATTTTTCATAGAGAAAAAGAAGTGGGTCGATGGAAATGCAAGGGGAGGAAAGCAGGGGAAATGAGTTTGAAGAAAAAACTTATCATATTGAACACGACAATTATGCTTGGATTAGGAAGCGCTTTTGCCATACCGTCTGTAAAAGCTGAATCTATCTCGGATATTCAATCACAACGTACAGGATTACAATCAGATATTTCAGAGGCAGAACAAGTTATTCAGGAATTGAAAAAAGAACAAACGAAAATGAATGCCCAAATTGCTCAGATCGAATCGGCAATGAAAGAAAATGACCAAAAAATCAAAGATACTAAACAAGAAATTAGAGACACCGAAAAAGACATAGACTCTTTAAAGAAAGAAATTAAAGCGTTGGAAGAAAGAATCGCAAAACGCGAGGAAGTCTTGAAAGAGCGCGCGCTTTCATTCCAAGAAAGCGGCGGGGACGTTGAGTACCTAGAAGTTGTTTTAGGTTCTAAAAGCTTTGGTGAATTCGTGAATCGTGTTGGAGCGGTAGCCACTATCGTGGAAGCTGACCAACAGATTCTTAGCGAGCAGGAAGCGGATAAAGCTGACTTAGAAAAAAAACAAGCGACCGTTGAGAAAAAATTGCAAAGCCTTAAGGATATGGAAGTAGAGCTTAAAGGCATGCAATCTCAAATTAAAGATCAAAAAGCTGAAACTGTCAATATGAAGGCTAAGATTGAAAAGAAAGAATCGGAAACAGAGGCCCTAAAACAATCTTTAGAAAATAAAGATGCCGGTTTAGAAGCGCAAATTGCGTCCATTCGTGAAAATATCAAAAAAGAAGAAGAACGTAAGGCATCAGAAAAAGCAGATCTTGACCGTGCTGCTGAAGAAGTGAATTCTTCAAATGCTTCTAGTGAAGAACCATCAAGCTCTTCTAGCGAAGAATCATCAAGTTCTTCTAAAGCTGAATCGTCAGCATCTGGTTCGTCTAAAGGTGAATCATTATCTAATTCATCTAATTCATCTAAAAACAGTTCTGCTGATAAACCTGCAGCAGCTAGCAAGCCTGAAGCCAGTAAAACTGAAACATCAAGCAAGCCGAGCAGTGCAAATACAGGCTCTGCCATTACAGCTGGTTATAAATATATCGGTAACTCCACATATAAATTTGGTGGCGGAAGAACGGCATCCGATATCGCTAACGGTCTTTTCGATTGTTCAGGATTCGTTGCATGGGCTTATAAACAAGCTGGTGTGAACCTTCCAGCAAGTACGGATGCATTGAAAAGTGCAGGACGTCAAGTATCTAGTAGTCAAAAACAACCTGGAGATTTAGTATTTTTCAATACCTATAAAACTGATGGGCATGTCGGTATTTATGTCGGCGGCGGCAAATTTATTGGTTCCCAAAGTTCAACAGGTGTTGCAATCGCCAATATGGAAAGCGGATATTGGGCAGATGTATTCAACGGCCGTGTCGTTCGTGTAAACTAATCGTTCTTTAAGTAAGCAGGGGAGTAAATGCCCTTGCTTATTTTTTTTTTTTTTTTTTTGAAAAAAATCGAAAAAAGTGAAACTTATTTTGAAATTAAACGTAAATACTATAAGATAAAACAAGGATAGGTGATGTGGACTTTCAGTTAATCTGGGAAAAGATATAATGAAACAACATTCCATACTATTAAACGGAGGCAAAAAAACATGATGAAAAAATTTATGGCTGCATTACTTACAATTACACTAGCATTCTCGCCAGTCGGCACTTATGTATTCCAAGATCATTCGGAGTCAGTCGATGCAAGGGGTTACAAGTCCGGAAAAAGAAGTTTTAACAGCAACAATAATAATAATAATAATTCGAATTTCCAAAATAAAGAAACGAAGAAGTCAGATGCCACTACTGCTAATAAAGCCAAGAGTGGAAATACATTCTCAAAAGGCGGCTTAATGAAAGGAATTATGCTAGGTGGACTGGCAGGTTTACTTTTTGGTAGCCTATTCGCAAATATGGGAGCCCTTGGTTCTATACTTGGTCTATTAATCAACGTGTTAGCGGTTGTTGTATTAATCGTTGTAATCCGTAAAATATTCACATATTTCAAAGATAAGAAGAAGAAAGAAGATACAAACCCATGGAGAGGCTAAAGATTTCCGAACAAGATATCATCAATGCTGTTTGTGTTTACATTGCCCGTAAAAAGCAGGTACAACCCAATGAGGTAGAAGTGGAGTTAATGTTTGATGATGATTATGGCTTTTCGGCGGAAGCGTTCGTCGATGGCCGGAAACAAGTGTTAATTACCATCAACTTGATAGAAGCGCTTCGCTTATGGCTGGATGAATATATGAATAAAGATCCATACTCGGGTATTGAACTTGTATTGGATGATGAAGAAGGCATAGTGGCTTTAGTAAGTGAAAGTAATAGATAAGTAAAAAAGGATGCCGTAACGGCATCCTTTTTTTATTTAATAAGGCCTAAGTCGATCTGTGCGGAGGATAAAAGAGAAAGAAAAATAGTAAAGCGAACTAAGCAAAATCCTAGATTACCAACACTTTTATTAAACTCAGAAATATATATTTTCCATTTGTTGCAAAAAATGGTCCGTGGAAGTAGGATGGATATATGTTCAAGTCAAAGGAGGAGAAAAAGTGAAAGGTTATATTGAAGATATCACTTTTTTAAATGAAAAGGCCATAAAGTTCGGCAATGAAAAAGTGGAAGCGATACTTGCGCCATCTTTAGGAAGCAATCTGCTTTCGTTGAAGTACAAGCATAAGGATATTGAGTTGCTGCGTACTCCGGATAGTGTGGAAGAGTATAAAAAAGCTCCCATTTTATACGGAATGCCAATCCTGTTTCCTCCTAATCGAATTGAAGATGGTCAATTTACATATAAGGGGACTGTGTATAAGTTTCCAATCAATGAAATGAAAAAATCCAATCATATTCATGGTTTTTTGCATGACAAGCCGTGGCAAGTCTGCAAAAAGGAAGTGAACGGGAAAGCAATCGTCATTAATACTGAATTTTCAAGCAGCGATTTTGATCTAAAAGGTAGCTTTCCACAAGATATCACTGTGAATATGTCTTTCTCTTTAAAGGCAGAAACATTGGAAATACAATTGGAAATCACCAACAAGGGCATTGAACCCTTTCCGTGGGGAGCAGGTTATCATACAGTATTCAATTTTCCATTTGGACCAGGGAGTAAATTGGAGGATTGCAGAATATCTCTTCCTGTCAATAAACATTGGGAGTTGAATGAAAGGTCATTGCCCACAGGTGCAATTCATGAAACGGCCAATACGTTGGAAATCCAAAACGGTATTAGCTTGGACGGCCGGCTATTTGATGATCTATTTGGCTATGATGAGGAAAGGGTGCTGGAAAATGAGTGCATACTCACTGACCAAGAGGCTGGCATACAGGTCATCTATCATGGCGATCAACATTTTAAGTTTTGGGTATTGTTCAACCAGGAGGGGTTCGTCTGTCCTGAACCATATACATGGGTAACGAATGCTCCTAATTTGGATTTGTCTGCAAAAATGACTGGATTAAGGGAGTTATGCTCTGGGGAAACGGTTCAGCTGAAAACTAGATTGATTATGAAAGATATATAAAAAAACACCTTGGCATTTATGGATGCCAAGGTGTTTAAGGTTATGCTTTTTTTCTCATCCATAGTGGGTATAGGACGATTCCGAATACATATAAGGCTATGCCAAGTATGAATGTATTCATATCAGCTGTACCTGTCTTGATGACCCAGATCGAGTAAATTAACGCCAGGATGGTGATGATGCCATCACGTACCCTCGAGCCCTTCATGATGTCATAGGTTTCCCCAGTCATGACTAGTTTCAATTGATACAGAACCGAAGCAAGATACGGGATCAAGTAAGCGAGTGTAGCGACGATCATCGAGAATTTATAAGCTTCCAAAATCGTACCCGAAATAGTGGAGAATAAGAATATCTGTGTCATGATATTTGTTATTGTCATAGAACGGACGGGTGTGCCATTTTTGTTCTCTTTCGCAAAATAGGCCGGAAACAGGTCCGATTTCGCTGCCTGATAAGGAACCTCTGATGCAACGACAATCCACCCGATTGTAGATCCCAATAAGGAAATGACGGCAAGAGCAGCCATTAAATACGTACCGCTTGAACCAACTACAGTTTGCAGTGCGTCAACAAGCGGTTTTTGTGATATTTTCAAATCGTCTTGTGATATGGCACCCATCGTCAATAAAGTAATGCCGATATAAATGGAAACAGCGATAAGTAAACCAAGAATCGTCGCTTTCTTTACATCATTTTGTGACTTGGCGCGGTTTGAAAGCATGACGGCAGCTTCAATACCGATGAAGGCCCATAATGTTGAAATTGCAGCAGCGTTCACTTGATCACCTAAAGAGATTGCAGATCCCGCCTTATCATAAAATTCAGCTCCGTTCCCTAGATTGGAAGTATCGAAGATGAATATAGTGATAATGATGAAAAATAAGAATCCAAGCACTTTGGTAACCGTAGCAAAAAGATTCATTTTCCCAGCACTGTTAAAACTTCTTACCAAGATTGCCTGAATCCCCCAAAGGGCAACGGAACATACCGCAAACGTTAATGCTTTACCCAGTTCAAGTTGAAACGAACCGGCTGTATAAATCACTTTCGCACTATGCATTACCGGGAAAAACGTTGATAGGTAACCAGCAAATGAAATGATGACAGAAGCTGTCGCAGCCCAATTCGCAGCCCAATAACCCCAAGCCATGCTATATCCTGAAACCCTTCCTTTAGCAGGGGATTTAAATAATGATTGAGCATAACTTTGCGGTCCAGCTTTCAAATCCGGCTTCCGGACTGCCAGGTTACCAAACACCAAAGCTATTAGAAAGACTCCCAGTCCAGTAACGATCCATGCCAATGTAGCCCCTAATGGACTGGATACCTGTGCTAATTGAGCAGGGAGCATGAAAATTCCGCCGCCGACCATATTCCCAATAACGAATGTGGTCAAAATCAATAAACCCCATTTTTTATTTACCATTTATATCGAACCTTTCTTAAATACAGTGTGTGTTTATACCGACAACTTATACTAAAATAGTATATCTCAAATAGTTTAGTTTGGTAAAGTGGTAAATAAGTAAAATGTAAAACGCAGACTAATCAGAAAATTATAATTCATATTGACAAAACGAGGGAATTGGATTATATTAGTAAATACCAAGTTAGTTGGTAAGAATAATGCGGTTTTTGCTTTGAATCGTATTTTTCTATAATGTATGCAACTCCCGAATATTGCCGATTAGTCAACTAAAGGCACCCTTACATCTACTTCTGTTAGATGGCGGGTGCCTTTTATTTTTTATAGTGAGGGGAGGGGAATGTGGAGTTCCTATTAACTGGTTATTCTTATACGGAAAGTAATGATGAGGATATGATAGGTAAACCAAGTTCCTCAAGAAAACATGGAAAGCGGGAAGCGTACGTGTGCTTTTCGTGCGAACGCTTTAAACATTAGGCATGAAACGAAGCTTTATTACCAGTAGTGAAGGGGAGATATTATGGAAAAGAAAGAAGAATTGAAAATCAGGCATATCATTTCAAGCTTGGAAGATCTGCAATATGGCTCCGTGATAATAACCATACATGATGGTGAAATCACACAGGTGGATACAACCGAGAAGAAACGATTCCCATTAGGGAAGGGCAGGGCAGTTAAATCTAGATGAATAATAGTTATTAACGGGGCTTTCGATATGAAGGCTCTTTTTTATACAAAAAATTATTCAATTGGAATTTAGAAGAAGATTGTACTGCTTTTAACATGGTAGAATAAGTTAGGGTATAAGGGAGTTTTTATAGGGTTTAAATGATATTTAAGGGAGGAACAGGGAACAGATGACCTTACAAACTATAGAACATGATATCTTGGCATTAATTGAAACATTTAATGGAAAAATCGCATATAAAATTGAAAATGGCCATGGGGACACGATTGGATACCACGAGAGTGAATCCTTTCAATCAGCGAGTCTTATCAAAATACCGATGATCATCGAAGGTTATCGCCAAAGCGAACAAAAGAAAATCTATTTGAATCAACCAGTGACCATCCCGCCTAATGAAGTGACAGGGGGATCTGGAGTCCTGCATGTCTTATCGAATAAGGTATTTTTAACTGTAGAAGATTTATTGACATTGATGATAACTGTTTCTGACAATACATCCACGAACATGATGATGAACCTGCTGGGATTTGAGGAAATTAATCAATGCATCAAGGAACTTGGTTTGAAAAATACTGTCCTTGAACGAAAAATGCAGGATTTTAAGGCATTAAAAGAAGGGCGCGACAATACCATATCGGCGGAAGATACGATTACCTGCTTGAAAGCGATACATACAGGAAACTTTTTAACGAAAGAAAGCCAGGAAAAAATCTTGTGTGTATTTGACAATCAGCAATTAAGGGATAAACTTCCATCACTGATGGGCAAAGGGGTCAAGGTCGCAAGCAAAACGGGCGGAATTCGTGGAGTTGCCCATGATTGTGCAATCATTCGTTCAGAAACACAAACAGTTTATGCTGCAGTTCTTACTGAAGATATGAAATCAGAGGAAGAAAGCCGTCAAGTAATCAGTAAAATTGGAAAATTGATATATGATGATATGGTCGCAGAATAAACTTCCAGTTTGAATATTTTTGGAAGAGCGGAAAGTCTTTCATGATTTCACGCTCTTCGATCTTGGCTATAGAGGGGTAAGTGGGAGAGAATGTTAAATGAAAGGAAAATGAAGCGGGGAAAAACCTTGAAAAGTGCGATGAAATTAGGTGTAATGAGTGTTGTTATATTATTGGGGTATTTTGGATTTTTACACTTGAAAATTCAAGAAAGCATTCACCAGCAAATTCCCGAAAATGCCGATTACCTCATTATTCTTGGAGCAAGGGTCAAAGGTTCGGTTCCATCATTATCCTTACAATACCGGATTGATAAAGCTGCAGAATATTTAACGGCCAATAAGCATACAGTGGCCATTGTATCTGGCGGCAAAGGAGCGGGGGAAAATATTTCGGAAGCGAAAGCAATGCAACAGGGGCTAATCGCCCAGGGAATTGAAGAAGCACGCATCATGATGGAAGACAAATCTACAACAACTTACGAAAATATTGTTTTCTCTAAAGAGCTCATTCCTGATACAGCAGCTTCAGGATTGGTCGTAAGCAATGACTTTCATATCTACCGGTCAGTTGAAATAGCAAAAAAAGAAGGCTTGGACATCAAGGGAATGCCGGCAAAGACGCCAAAAGTATCACTATTGAAATCATATACCCGTGAATATCTTGCTATTACCAAATACTATTTGACAGAGTTGATTGGGAGGTAACATCCATTCGATTTCTCCGAAAGATGGGGAGGGTGCTTTCATTATTCGACTTCCACGACAACGTTAGGAACTTCCCAAAAATCTTTCTCTTGATAAAGCTCCTTAAGTGTCTTATAAACGGGATAACCGGTATAGGAAATCTCGACTTTTTCGTCAGCATCCACTTCTTCCACATCTATATCATCAACAAAACCAAGTTGATCATCGATTTCCATTAAATAAAATCCGAGTGCCTCATACCCGCTATAGGCTACAATAACCTTACTGTCAAACCCGCTATTAGATACCTTATAATATTTCATGATTGACCTCCTTGTTGTAAATTCTATAAGTAAAATGGTGCTGTTTCCTATACTCTGATATACCCGTTAATCAATATCTGAATCATTCAATTGGATAAATAAAGAAAATGAAGGAAATAGGAAAGTAAAAAAGAATGTGAAACCCGTATTAATAAAAATATTTCTAGAAATTTGCTATCTTGATGATTTCATGTTAATCTAATAAAGAATTGTTTTTGATTGTGGAAGAGAATACTGATTATTTTCCAAATGATTGAAAATAGTAATACAATGTGTGTTATGCACTAGGAGGCAACAACAATGGAACAAGGTACAGTTAAATGGTTTAATGCAGAAAAAGGTTTTGGATTTATCGAACGTGAAAACGGAGACGACGTATTCGTACATTTCTCAGCTATCCAAAGCGAAGGCTTCAAATCTTTAGACGAAGGTCAAAAAGTAACTTTCGACGTTGAGCAAGGTGCTCGTGGAGCTCAAGCTGCTAACGTTCAAAAAGCTTAATTTTAAAATTAAATCGTAACCGATATGAACAGACTTCCCAATGGGGAGTCTGTTTTTTATTGTTATAAAAAAAAGCAAAAAAAATCCCACTCTGAGCTGAGTAGGGTTTTAGTGACGTGTCATTAAGCTTTTTTTAATTCTTCTTCAAAGAAAAAAGTAGTTGGATGTTCTTTAACAGTGTAAGAATATCTCTTCATGTTTTTTACATATGCCCATTTATTAATGGTTACTGATTCATTAGTATCCTGAATAGTTACTGTTTCACCAGTATTATACTTATTGCTTCTCAATTTAGCCACCCTCTTTACTAATAGTATAACATATTTGCGAATGAAAGATGTGTTCAAGATATTCCAATGATATATTAGGTTTGAAAAATCAGGCTATGCATACGGAACTGGCCCAATTATTTTGGCTGGACAAAAGCTAAAAGCCTGATGGTGATTTTAACGGTGCATAAAAAAACAGCCACATGTTCCTAAGTAATACAGGAATCACGTGGCTATGAATTAGAGGTTTTCAAGATTATCAGCCATTAAAACAATATCAGTTGTTTCCATTGCTGTATCTGTTCCAGCTCCCCCATTGCAATCCCCAAATCAGCAAATAGTCACTTATAGGTCGAACTCCCAAACTTCATTCGTAGTTAAGCTTAACCCGTATGCGCGATGATTTGTGCTGTCGTTTCAACAACTTGGCAGTTTCAAGGTGATTTTGGATTTCCAATCGCTCGTTTCCTTTTGAATAAGTAGCTGCGATTTTTCTTGAACATAAGATAATAGATTTGCCTCTTTTTAGTATAGCGTGACAAAAGAATGAACCAAGCTGTCTGAAATTGCATTTAATATATTAACAATGAAAAGAGGTGAATTATATGTCTGATTCTGGTTCTAGATCTGTTGATGTAGTTACGATTCTTTGGGAAAGAGCTACGTTAATACCTTTAGCTCAGCGTACAATTGTACAAGCTACAACGATTGGAAGTGCTGCTCCTTGTGCTAACAATTTAGATCCTGGTGATTCCTACAGAGCTGCTGTACGTTGTTTACTTCGAAATAGATTTGTACAAGTATTGAACCTTGACTTCGGGCGAACCGGAGTTGCCGTGTTCATCCGTTTATTCTAGGATATTAATTGGGGGACAAAGTATTTTTGGAATAAAAATACTTTGTCTTTTTATATATACATAAAACCCACCAGTCATCCTGTGCATCTGTATTCCCTCCAACTAAGTCTATAAATCGGTTGATTTTAGGTCTATCTTGTCCCCATGTCCTGTTCTTTTCATCGGTGTTCTCTCTAAACAATTCAACTGCTTCTTGTATCTTCAACGCCCTCTCACTCTCCTATGTGTGACCCTTTCTAATAAACGTATAGTCTATTCTCTGTATTAACATATTATTCCACTTAAAACCTGAAGCATATTGGTTTTCATATTGAAGTAGTAACTGCCCCGTTAGCTTAAGTACATTCTTTCACCACAATCCATATAACTTACATTAACAACACGCTGCCGCTACCGTGTTGTAGATACTGTCCACACAGTGCCCGCAGATGCTCATTAATGCTTGTAATGGCATATTAAGTGATTTCTTTTTCAGCACCATAGGAGTTAGGATTGAATATGAGGTCAATATGTAAGCCTGCTGTTATATTGGGTGATAATAGGTGAAAGAGAAACCACGCTCATCCACAAACAAGAACTCGGTAAATGTTCGACACGAAACAACTTTTAGATGTATTTTAGTGCTGTAAAGTGATAAAACAAATAATGAAACCCTAATGTTGTTCGACAATGATTATCGATAACAAAGGTGTAACCTAATATGTTAGATTTTGCAAGAGAAGGAGATACAATCTATGTTGCAGACTTCTCAAGATTAGCACGATCTACAAAAGACTTGTTAGAACTAGTCGAACTATTAGAATCAAAAGGAGTTCAATTAGTATCCATTAAAGAGAATATTGATACCTCGACCGCAACTGGTAGATTGATGTTAAGATGATTAGTGCAATTAATGATTTTGAACGTGAAAATATGCTTGAAAGACAACGTGAAGGCATTGCTATAGCTAAAGCAGCAGGAAAGTACAAAGGACGAAAAGAAGTATCGATTCCAGACTTCGACAAGCCATATCAAAGATATATCATTCGAGAACTATCGATGTCTCAGCTTGCAAAGGAAATAGGTGTATCAAGACCAACACTAGACAAATTAATTAAAGAGCATCAACAGGTGACTATTTAAAGGGACTTCCTGAAAGGGTAACTATGACGATTAAGAAAATTATTGATATGTTGAAGGTTGTTTTTAGAAAGGCTGTTAGTTTAAAGCTGGTAAACGAAAATCCAGTATTAAATGTGACTTTGCCAAAGAGAAATAATCTTGAAATGATTGCTGGGGATACTGAACAGGTTGAGTATTTCATACAACATTCAAAGAAGCATCGATTTTATACAGTCTATTTAATTGCGTTATTAACTGGTATGAGAAAAGGTGAAATAACTGGATTGCGTTGGAAGGATATTGATTTTGAACAAAAAATCATTTACATCAAACAAATCTATGATATAAACGCAAATCAGTTCAAAGTTGGGGCTAAAACGATTGCTGGTGTCCGTTCGATTCATATCCCTGACGTGTTGATAGAGCAGTTGAGGAGAGAAAGAAAGATTGTAATTGAACATAAGCTTAAGCAAGGTCAAAACTTCAATGATTATGATTTAGTTGTTTGTACTCGCTACGGTAATCCGCTCGATTCTGCAACTCTTTCCAAACGACTTAAAGCCCAAGCGATAAAGCTACTAGGGTTACCTACAATCCGTTTTCATGATTTAAGACATACACATGTCACCATGCTAATCAAACAAAATGTGAATGTAAAAGTCATTTCGGAGAGGGTGGGACATACATCCATTCAAATTACGTTAGACAAGTATAGCCACGTGCTTCCTAGTATGCAGAAACACGTGGCTGATGAGCTAGATAATTTGTTTAAATCTAAAGAAATGTGACCATTTTTGTGACCACTCAAGGTTTTAAACCTTCAAAACCCCTCCATATCAACGCTTTACTTAAAATGCCCAATCCCCATTACGGAAGACAGGTTCTGAAGTTCCGTCCTGCTTGATGCCGTCGATGTTCATTTTCTCTGATCCAATCATGAAATCGACATGTGTAAGGCTTTCATTCAGTCCATTTTCTGCAAGCTCTTCTGGACTCATGTTTTTTCCGCCTTCAATACAGAAAGCATAGGAGCTGCCGATAGCGAGATGGTTTGATGCATTTTCATCGAAAAGTGTGTTGAAGAATAGAACATTCGATTGGGAAATCGGTGAGTTGAATGGAACAAGTGCCACTTCACCAAGATAGTGTGAACCTTCATCCGTTTCCACCAATTGTTTTAGGATTTCTTCCCCTTCCTCTGCTTTTACTTCAATGATCCGTCCTTCCTTAAAGGTCACGGAAAAATTATTAATGATGTTGCCGCCATAACTAAGGGGTTTCGTACTGGAAACCGTACCGTTAACACCTGTTTTCAATGGAACCGTAAACACTTCTTCGGTAGGCATGTTAGCCATGAATTCATGACCTTGTACGTTGACGCTTCCTGCTCCGACCCATAGGTGTTTGTCGGGTAACTCGATTGTCAGGTCGGTTCCGGGAGCTGTGTAATGCAATTTTTGGTAATGCTTGTCATTTAAATAATCAACCTTTTCATGCAGGGTATCATCGTGTTTTTTCCAGGCCTCCACAGGATCCTTCACATCAACACGAACTGCTTTGAAAATGGCTTCCCATAGCAGATCAACGCGTTTTCCTTCTGTCTCTTCAGGGAATACTTTATCAGCCCAAGCCTTTGAAGGGACGGCAACGATGGACCAGCTTACTTTATCGGATTGCATATACTGACGCCACTTCTTCAGTGCAGTCCCGGATGCTTTTTGGAAGTTGGCAATCCTTTCAGGCTTTACGCCTTTCAATAAGTCGGGGCTGGAGGAAATGACGGATAGATAAGCAGCCCCGTTTTCTGCAAGTTCGATCGTTTCTTCTGCACGCCACTTTGGATACTCGTGGAACACCTCATCCGGAGCCAGTTCATATTTAGTGCGTGAAACGATATCGTCATTCCAATTAACGATGACATTGCGCGCACCGTTCTCATAAGCCTTTTTTACAATGAGACGCACAAGGTCAGCACCCTCTAATGTTGTGTTTACGACAAGGGTTTGATCTTGTTGGATGTTTACGCCGACTTTTACGGCAAGTTCTGCATATTTTTCTAAATTCGTTTGAAAATCACTCATCATTTAAAACTCCTTTTCCATTTTCTACATTTATAATTGTACTTAATTGTCATATAAAAAAGAAACTTTTTACATCGTTTGTGAAAACTTATAGTTATTAGACGAAGGAGTTCATTATAACCGGCAAGGAGATGAAATCAGTTTAGGTTCATTCACTTTAGCACAAACCCCGCCATCATTATCGTATGAACCCAGCTCAAGCAGCAGCCGGTTTGCCTATCTTGCATTCTACCAAAATTATAAAAGGAAAGACTATTGAAAAGGTTTGAATAGTTGAATAATTTAATTATTGGGAAAGTGAACATTGGACTGAAAGAAAGAGGGCCTCTTTGAGACCCTCTTCCTTAATAGTCAAAAAATCACTTACCCAAATTAATCCAGACACTTTTCACTTCAGAATAGTTGTCCAGTGCATAAGATCCCATTTCACGTCCGATTCCGGATTGTTTGTAACCGCCGAACGGGGAAGCTGCGTCGAACGCGTTATAACAGTTCACCCATACAGTACCTGCACGGAGTTTTCCTGCAACATAATGGGCATTGGCTATATCGCTTGTCCATAAGCCGGCAGCCAATCCATATTCACTGGCATTTGCACGGTTAATGACATCATCCAAATCCTCGAATGGCATTGCAGCTATGACCGGCCCGAAAATCTCTTCTTTGGCTATCGTCATATCCTCTTCGACACCAGCGAATATAGTAGGAGAAACGAAGTAGCCTTGTTCACCCGGTTTATTTCCGCCGACAAGAACTTCCGCACCCTCGTTTTTCCCTTTTTCAATATAGCCCATTACCCGATTTTGCTGCTCCTGGGAAACAAGCGGTCCAATCTGTGTACTTGGATCTAATCCTGCCCCTTGTTTGATGTTTTTTGCATGGCTTGCCATATCGGCAACAACATTATCATAATGTTTCTTTTGGATATAAACCCTTGAACCGGCACAGCATACCTGTCCTTGGTTAAACATGACCCCATTCAAAGCTCCGGGGATGGCTTTTGAGAAATCCGCATCAGGCAGGATGATGTTTGGCGATTTCCCTCCAAGTTCCAATGTGACCCGTTTCAATGAATATGAAGCGGAGCGCATGATCAATTTTCCAACTTCGGTCGAACCGGTAAATGCAATTTTATTTACTTGCGGATGGTCGACAAGTGCTTGTCCAGCGGTTTCACCAAAACCGGGAACGATATTGACGACCCCATCAGGGAAACCGGCTTCAGCCAATAATTCAGCCAGGTAAAGCGCGGAAAGCGGAGTTTGTTCAGCAGGCTTTAATATGACCGTACAACCTGTAGCAAGTGCCGCTCCCAGTTTCCACATCGCCATAAGAAGCGGAAAGTTCCATGGGATGATTTGGCCGACAACACCAACAGCCTCGTGTTTTGTGTAGTTAAAGTAATTTCCGCTTACTGGAATGGTCTGTCCAACAATCTTGGTGGACCAGCCAGCAAAATATCTCATATGTTCTATAGCTAAAGGAATGTCGGCATTGGTAGTTTCACTGATTGGTTTACCATTATCCAACGTTTCCAATTGAGCAAGTTCAGTTTTATTTTCTTCCATTAAATCGGCAAGTTTATACATTAGCCTACTGCGTGAAGCTGCGCTCATTCTTGACCATGGCCCCTCATCGAATGCTTTGCGTGCAGCCTTGACGGCTAAGTCGATATCTTCTTTATCAGCTTCATAAACATCGGCAAGTTTTTGTCCTGTAGCAGGATTAGGAGTGGAGAAGGTTTTTTTTGAAGCACTTTCTACAAACTGACCATTAATATAGAGCTTTTTTGGTCCTGTTAAAAATTTTTGCAGCTTTCCACTTACTTCTAACGTTAGATTTGTCATAATTACCCTCCTGAATAAAATGATTATCTTGGGCAAAACATGATGACTTATTGTTAACGCTATGATTTATGCCAATTTTTATGATAAATGAAAAAAAAGGAATATTCAATCTATATCATTCGACAGAATATACAAGATTTCTTCATCATAAAAAGAAAAGAAGTAATAATTTGTCATGACATGTGTAAATACTATGGCAAAAATGAAAGTTAATAGTTAAAATGAATAAGGATAAAATAACAAGAAGGTCTAAAGTTCTTCAGGAGGAATATATGGGAAATGATGCGAAAATGATATCGCAACGTAAGTTACTAGGTGTTGCGGGTCTTGGATGGATGTTCGATGCACTTGATGTCGGTATGCTTTCCTTCATTATTGTTGCTTTGAAACAGGAATGGAACTTAACCAGTGAGCAGGTTGGCTGGATTGGGAGCATAAACTCAATAGGAATGGCTGTTGGAGCTGTATTCTTTGGTGCGATGGCCGACAGGGTCGGACGGAAGAATGTCTTTATCATTACATTATTATTGTTTTCAATCGCAAGTGGCCTGTCTGCAGCAGTCAGTACACTCAGCTTGTTCTTGATATTGCGATTTTTAATTGGAATGGGACTTGGAGGAGAACTTCCGGTTGCCTCGACATTGGTCTCTGAAAGTGTTGAAGCAAGTAAAAGGGGAAGGGTTGTCGTCCTTCTTGAAAGTTTTTGGGCGGTTGGCTGGATTTTGGCAGCACTCATATCCTATTTCATCATTCCGGCTTATGGTTGGCGTGTTGCATTGTTATTGAGCGCAGTTCCAGCTTTATATGCGCTGTATCTGCGCTTGAAACTGCCGGATTCACCAAAGTATACGGAACTAGAAAAAAAGCAGAGACCGTCTGTATTAAGCAATATGAAAAGTGTCTGGAAAAAGGAATACTCCCGTCAGACCCTTGTATTGTGGATTCTATGGTTTTGCGTGGTCTTTTCTTATTATGGGATGTTTTTATGGCTGCCAAGTGTGATGGTCCTAAAAGGCTTCAGCATGATTCAAAGCTTTGAATATGTTTTGATCATGACGCTTGCACAGCTTCCGGGCTATTTTTCAGCTGCATGGCTGATAGAGAAGATGGGACGTAAATTCGTTTTGATCACATACTTAATTGGAACGGCCGTCAGTGCCTTTTTCTTTGGATCGTCAGAGGGGCTGGCATTGCTGATAGTTTCCGGGATGTTCCTATCTTTCTTCAACCTGGGGGCATGGGGTGCACTATATGCATATACACCTGAGCAGTATCCAACAGCAGTTCGTGGTACAGGTGCTGGGTTAGCTGCAGGAATCGGGAGGATTGGCGGTGTCCTGGGACCGTTGCTTGTAGGGTATCTAGTTGCCGCAGACACCCCGATTTCATCGATTTTCACCATTTTTACAATCGCTATTCTAGTGGGTGCCATTGCCGTAGCTTTTGGGAAGGAAACAAAGAATACCGTTTTGACATAAACAAAAGGAAGGGGACTGTAATCAGTCCCCTCTCTTCATTAATTAAAGTCTTTTATGATTTTTAAAAGGGATTCGGAGGCTCTCTTCGGACTATCTGCATTCATGATGGCCGATACGACTGCGGTACCGGATAGCCCGCTATCAGCAAGAGTGGAAATGTTATCTGCAGTGATACCCCCGATGGCTACGGCGGGAATGGATACGCTGCGGCAAATTTCCTCCAGATCCTCAATGGCCATTAGGGTTGCATCTTGTTTGGTCTTTGTAGGGAAAACGGAACCGACTCCGATATAGTCTGCTCCATTTCTTTCGGCTTCGAGAGCTTCTTCAAGAGTGGAGACAGATACACCGACAATCATATCTTCAGGAACCATTTGTTTGACGACAGTCAGTGGAAGGTCATCTTGCCCAATATGAATTCCGTCCGCTGCAACCGCAAGTGCTATATCCACCCGGTCGTTGATGATAAGGGGAATGGACAGCTCGTTCAATAACTGTTTTAATGCAGCAGCTTTTTTATAAAAGGAAAGGGAGGAATTGTTTTTCTCTCTAAGTTGTACGATCGAGACTCCTCCTGAAACCGATTCTGCAATGATTTTGGTCAATTCTTCTAATGCTATGGACTCTTCCGTAACTAAATACAGGCTTAAATCAATTTGGGACTTCTTCATTTATTTTCACCTCATGCATCCAGATTTCCTTATCCATTCTTGATATTGCATCGATTAATCGCACACGAAAGGTTCCTGTTCCTTCATCTTTTTGAAGGTTTGCAGCAGCTAGTTCCCCTGATATGCTCATGGTTGAGATACCGGCAATGGCCGCAGAATAGAAATCGTCGGTGACTCCTGAAAAAGTGCCGATAAGAGCGGTGGACATGCAACCGGTACCTGTAACATTAGTTAAAAGGAGGTTCCCATTGTCGATGATGGATGTATATTTTCCATCGCTGACCGCATCCTTAGCTCCGCTGACCACGACGATACTATTCCATTTATTTGCTGCTTGTGCAGCCAGCTCTGCATTGCTAATCGCTAGTTCCCCCGAATCCACCCCGCGTGTAACGGTATCCCCACCCATCAATGAAAGGATCTCACTCGCATTCCCGCGAATGATTTGGAAAGTAACCTTACTAAGGAGCTCTTTGGCCTGCTCTGTACGATAGGGGGTGGCGCCAACTCCCACCGGGTCCAAAATGACCGGGATATCCAGGGTATTTGCCGTCTTACCGGCAATCTCCATTGCTTCCAAGGCTTTATCATCGATGGTACCGAAATTCAGGACCAATGCATCTGCTAATTTGACCATATCCGCCACTTCTCTTGGGCTCGATGTCATTACTGGTGAACCACCGATGGCAAGGGTGGCATTTGCACAGTCGTTGACCGTAACAAAGTTGGTGATTTGGTGAATGAGTGGTTTTCTTTCTTTTACCTTCACGAATAAATCGGCTGCAGAAACCTTCATATTAATTCACTCCGTTCTTTTTTGAAAATGAATGAAAATGATGGACAGGTCCATGACCTTTACCGATTGAAAAGCTATTGCGTATCGCTTCAGAAATATAGGTCTTGGCCAGTTCGATCGACTCTTGCAATGGCAGCCCATTTGCCAGGTTTGATGTAATGGCGGATGATAGGGTACAGCCCGTGCCATGAGTGTTTTTTGTATGAATGCGCTCTCCCTCGATCCATTGGAAGTCAGTCCCATCATAAAAAAGATCATTTGGATTTCCTGCTGCATGGCCTCCTTTAAGTAAAACGGCTTTTGGACCCATTTCTTGTATTGAAATGCATGCCTTGTAGAAATCTTGTTCCGTTCGAATCGACAAGCCAGTAAGTACTTCCCCTTCCGGTACATTTGGGGTTACAAGTGTTGCAAGCGGAAGCAAATCCATTTTTAAGGCAGAGACAGCCTTTTCGTCGAGCAAATGGTGGCCACTTTTGGAAATCATGACAGGGTCAAGGATAACGATGGCAGGCATGAAGGTTTTAAGGGACGCAGCGACTGTTTCCACGATTTCCTTTGATCCAAGCATTCCTATTTTTACTGCATCGACAGGAATATCCTCAAAGATAGCTGCAATTTGATCTGATATGATAGCTGTTTCAATTGGCTGTACTGAACGGACTTCCATTGTATTTTGTGCGGTTACGGCTGTGATGGCAGACATTCCAAAGACACCATGTGCAGAAAATGTTTTTAAATCCGCCTGTATTCCAGCGCCGCCCCCTGAATCAGAGCCTGCGATGGTTAATGCTGTTTTCATAAAAAAACCCCTTCATATAATTATTTTTTAGAAGTATTTTTAGTAATATGAAAGCTAAAATCGCACCAGCGAATGAACTGAGCATAAAAGCCGGTAAAAAACCAAAAAGAGCAGCTTTTTCTCCCAATAGGAGGATGGCAAGTGGATAACAGGCTAGGGAACCGAGAATGCCGGTACCGATCACTTCCCCTAAACAGGCGAATTTTAAGCTTTGTGTTTTTCGATAAAGGATGGCAGCCAAAAGTGCACCGATCATGCTGCCGGGAAAGGCGAAAATTGAACCGGTACCAGACATGTTTCTAATGATGGAAACTAAAAAAGCTTGTGTCACAGCATAAGCTGGCCCCAATAGAACGGCCGTCAGGACATTTGCCAGATGCTGAATAGGAAAGACCTTTGCAAATCCTGCTGGGATGAAAATAAATGAACTGGTCAGCGTCGTTATAGCCGTGATCATGGCAGTCAACGTCAGTTTCTTGATAGGATTCATCATCATGTCGACGACCTACAGCGGCCAATCCTGCTCATTTTGAACCATATCCCAGAATAAATATTCATATCGGGAAGTAACCAAAAAGTGCTTTTCTAATCTAAGAAGTTCCGTTTCTGGCATGCCTTCCGTCAATTCTTCCAACAAAGCGATCAGCCATTTGTGTGCTTCCCCGAATTCAGGAGATGAATAGGACCTTATCCAATCTGCGTAGCGATTGTTTTCCAATGCTGCTCCATTTTGTTCTTTTAATAGCAAACCGATTTCATAATAATCCCAAGCGCAGGGCAGGAGACAGGCGATCAAGTCTGCCAAAGTCCCGTGCTGAGCTGCATTTAGCATGTAACCTGTATAGGCTAGAGTGGTTGGAGTAGGTTCTGTATCTTCCAATTCCTTGGAACTGATTCCGAATTCGGAAGCATAATGCCGATGAATATCCATTTCCACTTGAAGGGTTTCATTTAAAATACTCGCAAACTTTGCCATGGTTTCGATGTTATGAGCTTTGATGACACCTAAAGCAAAGAGCTTGGAATAATCCATAAGATAGATATAGTCCTGCTTCAGGTAATAGGCAAATTTCTTTTCAGGAAGCGTACCATTTCCAATTGCCTGGACAAAGGGATGTGAATGGTTCCTTTTCCAAATCTCTTTTGACCGTGCATGTAGTCTATCACTGAATGTTTCTAATTTAGTATTCTCCATTGTTCATCCTCCTATAGAATGGATCCCTTGTTAATGAAAAACCCCGTTCCTGAATACGGAACGGGGTAGATGGATATAGTCTGTAAATGGACGATATCATCCACTTCCCTCCGCCGGTATGAGCCGGTTCAGGTTCAAAGGGTCCGGAACTAATTCCATCTCAGTCTTAAAAAAAGACTCCCCTAGTGGTGTGAATTGTATGTAATTACTGACATCATATCAGAAAGACAAGAAAATGCAACCCGTATTTGAAAGAGGGACCATTTTATGTCCAGGAAAAAAGGGAGAAGCAGGTAATTGACTTTTGATGGTTATTAGGATAAAATCATTTCTACATCATTTATATATCGATTTCTTATCCAGAGAGGTGGAGGGACTTGGCCCAAAGAAACCTCGGCAGCGGACCCGTTTTGGGAACTGTGCTAAATCCAACAAGCATATGCTTGGAAGATAGGAAGAGCCGTACGGACACTGTCAGCCTCTTCTTGAATTAGAAGGGGCTTTTATTTTTGGGAAATAACGTTTAGTGACATAATAGAAAAGGTATATATAATTTGGTGAAAATCAAACAAGTTGATAAAGTTAGCTAACTAATAGCAGGCTCTAGGATGACTAGGAAAGGAGCCATTTACATGGCAGAATTATTTAAGAGGATTGAACAGAGGAAGGCAAAGCTTATTGAAGAGTTATTGGCCAATGGTGTATACAAAACCTCTGATGAAAGGCACCTTTATGATGCCCCATTAAAAGTACTTGAAGATGAATATAAGATTGTTATAAATAGACCAAATACCGAGTCACCTTCTGAATGGATGACATAGTAAACGATGGACTATATTTTGGGTTCTTGGATAAGGGTATGATGTAAGCATTCGCAGTCTACACTAGTGGATGCTTTTTTTGCGTTTGATAGAAAATGACACAAAATATACATAATTTTAGAATGAAATAGTTATTTTGTCACATTTAATCTTTAAAATAACACATTTAATTTGTGGAAAATAGTTGATTTTTACTAGTAGTTTCATTATGATGAAAGTGTAAAAATATTGAATAAATGGGAGGTGACTATATAATGCCTTGCCGTAAGGTAACTATAGAAAAAGTAGAAGAGAAGAGAAAAGAAATGATCAACTTGGCAGCAATTTACGGCTTAACAAGTCTGCTAACTGTTCAAGCCAGTCAAGAATTGGATACGCTATTAAATGCGTTAACAAGTAAAAGAGATTCTGAAAATTTTCCCCTCCAGAAAGCATATAGGTATTTAAATTAGTCCTCGATTAATATGAAAAAGCTACTGCTCAAGGCAATAGCTCTAAAGAATAATATTAAATATCGACACGTTTACCAAGAATGATCAAATCACGCTCAATGCCATCCAACTCGGCAACTTGAGGTAAATGTGCCCATTCTTCAAACCCGAATTTGGAAAAAAGCTTAAGGCTTGGTGTATTGTGGGCGAAAATGAAACCCAATAGAGTCTTAACACCTAATTTTGGACTCAATTCAATTGCCTTTTGAATCGAAATTTGTCCGATTCCTTTTCCCCGGAAATAATCATCAAGATAAATGCTGATTTCGGCAGTGGAATTATAGGCCGGTCGGCCATAGAAGGATTGAAAGCTCATCCATCCAGCAGTTTTCCCTTCTATAGTAATGATAAATAGCGGTCTACTTTCTGAATGATGTTCCTCAAACCATTTAACCCTCGATTGGACGGATACAGGTTCCGTATCTGCCGTGACCATTCTTGAAGCGATTGTCGAATTATATATTTCAACAATTCTGGGTAGATCAGAAAGATCTGCCTCTCTAAACTCTATGTGCTCTTCCATGATTTAAACTCCTAACTAGCATTTATTCAATCTCCAGAATGAAGGGTAATCCCGTTTTTTGTTTAAGGGACGGTGAATGACACCCAATCCATTGAAAGTTTTATATTATCATACACTCTTTAATCTTTATCTGACAATTTTTTTATGTTAAGACTGCAGATTTTTTGGGTATGTAAAAGATTAAATACTTCTAATAAAGAGACAAGAGGAGAACCAAATGAAAAAATTGGCAGGTTTATTGATTATAGTACTAGTTATATGTTTTGCTGCATATGAACTTCAGGCCTCGGAGTCGGAAGATGTGCAAAGGGTGATGGCTTTTGGAGATTCATTGACCTATGGAAAAGGGGATAAGGACGGGGAAGGATATATAGAAGGCCTTGAGGATGAATTGAATAATCCGCAATCGGAACAAAAAGTGAGTTTTTGGAATTACGGTATAAAAGGCCAGGAGACGGATGGGGTGATGAAACAGCTTGATGATTACCGCATTAAAACGAAACTCGATGAAGCCGATACTTTCATCGTTTATATTGGAACGAATGACTTGATCAATAGTAACGGAGGGGACTTGGAGAAAATAAGTGACAGAAAAATCATTGAGGGTAAGCGGGAGTATATCAGCCATCTGAAAAAGATTACATCAACATTGATAGAGGCAAACGATAAAGCGGATATTCTGGTAGTAGGACTATATAACCCAATTAAAGGCAATCAAAAACTTGAAAAGCACATTCGCGATTATAACCTGTCAATAAAGGGAATAGCGGATAAAGATAAAAGGATGTTATTCATTCCTACAAATGATCTTTTTGAAGATAAAAAGAAAACAGAGTATTTCAGTGATAAGTTACATCCGAATGAAAAAGGGTATCAGCTCATTGCGAATCGGGTTTTGGAAAGTTATGATTTCAAATGAAAGCAAAAATGCACAGGAAGGCGATCTGTGCATTTTTACCCGTTAAGTAGCTAGGAGTTTGATGTCGCTTTTAGTTGAGGGAACTGCAAGTCATGGAGCTGCTTGTATCTGCCGTTTTTTTGCAATAACTGTTGATGTGTTCCTTTTTCATGAACCTGCCCTTTTTCCAGAACGATAATTTGGTCGGCATCATGAATGGTTGATAAACGATGTGCAATTACTATTGAAGTCCGGTTTTTCATTAAGCGTGACAATGCTTGCTGGATATAATGTTCGGATTCTGTATCCAAGGCCGCCGTTGCTTCATCGAGAATGATGATTTGCGGATTTTTCAAAAGTGCCCTGGCAATGGCAATGCGCTGTTTTTGTCCGCCTGAAAGCTTGACTCCGCGCTCTCCAATCTGAGAATCATAACCATCAGGAAAGGCACTGATAAAGTCATGCGCATTTGCTGCTTTGGCCGATTCGATGATTTCATCATCTGTAGCATCAAGTTTGCCATACACGATGTTATCACGGATGGAACCATTGAATAAAATGATATCCTGGGAAACAATTCCCATTTGTCTCCGTAATGATTTCAGTGACACTTCTTTGATATCTTGACCATCCATTTTAATCGTGCCATTTTGCGGATCATAAAATCGGATCAAAAGGCTCGTGATGGTCGATTTTCCAGCGCCAGAGGAGCCGACCAGAGCAGTTACTTGACCAGCTTTCATGGTCAGGTTTAAATTGCTGAGTACAGGTACACTCTCATCATAAGCAAAATCAATACATTGAAATTCAATTTGCTTTTTTATGGCAGGGAGTTCAATGGCATTTCCCTTGTCACAAATTTCAGGTTGGGTTTCCAATATTTCAGTTATCCGCTCAAAGGCGGCGGCTGATTGCTGGACAATGCTGATGACCCGGCTAAAATTGCGAACGGGACTCTGCAGTAACCTCAAATAGGCGAGAAAGGCCACGATTAATCCTATTGTGAATTCACCTTCCATCACTTGCCAAGCACCGAACACAATGACTGCTACAAGACCGAAATTGTTCAATAAATCAATAATCGGGCCGAACATGGAACGTAGCCGAACGGACTTAAGGTTTGCAGCCATATTTTCCTGATTACGCTCCGCAAATTTCCTTGATTCGAATTCTTCATTTGTAAAAGATTGAATGAGCCGCATTCCTGAAATGGAATCCTGTAACTGGTTGCTGACATCTCCTGCGGAACTTTGCACAGATCTAAATGACATCCTGATGCGTTTCCCGAATACCCTTGTGATATAGAACATGAAAGGGAATGTAACAAGAAGGACAATGGTCAGCTTCCAGTTAATGAATAGCATATATACCGCCACGGCAATGAAAGTCACCGTGTCAGTCAAGACTTGAAGCATGCTTGAAGAGATGAGCTGCTGCAGTAAATTGACATCATTGGTCAACCGCGACATTAAGTCACCAGTACGGTTTTTATCAAAGAATTTCATATCCAGTGTTTGAATATGGTCATACAGGCTATTCCGTATATCCATAATAGCCTTTTGACCGACCTTGGAAACGATATAGCTGTTAAAGTAGTTCAGTAAAGCCAATAAAATGGCAGCACAAAGAATTCCTGCACCAATCCAGATTAACGAGTCATATCTTTTTTCGGGAATGATTGTATCAATCGTAAACTGCGTCAACTGGGGGATGGAGAACTCAAGCAATGAAATGAAAAGCATGATACATAAAACCAAAGTGCAAAACTTCCACTTCGATGGGACCCGATTGAACATTTGTTTGAGCATCAACCATACGCTTCCTTTTGAGGGCATTGCATGCGGCCTTTGTGGCTGAATGGAATATGTCCTCCACTCATAGCGATCACTCCTATTTAGACTATCCTTGATGTTTTGAAAGTCATTTGAATTAGATGGATTTTGCCTTTATGACTATCATAGAGCTTTTCAAAAAATAGACAACTTTTAATCGGTTCGTTTCGGTCAAAAAGTATTATTATTTTACACTTTCCTATAGGGCATGGAATAATTAAAGGAGATTAGCGAGGCTGATATGAGGAGATGCTAAAAGTGAATGAAAATGAAAAAGTCAGGGAAGAACTTTTAAATGCGGTCATCAGACTATCGGATGAACAGCTGAACATCCATCCTGAACCTGGACGATGGAGCATCATCCAGGTTTTGGATCATTTATATTTAATGGACAGGGCCATAACAAAGGGCATTTCCGATAAATTGAAAGGCGATGATAGCATTCTTGCTGTGGATAAACCGATCGAGCTTACTTTAAACCGTGAAAAGAAGGTCCAGGCCCCGCCATTTGTCATTCCGTCAGAATCATACCAAACTTTGAGTGAGATTAAGGAAAAGTTGTCCGAATCCCGAAAAGCTTTTGTACAGGTCGTTGACCATGCAATGGAAATTGACCTCGAACAAAAATCTTTTCCACATCCTTTGTTTAAAGATTTAAGCTTGAAGCAATGGGTCCCATTCGTGGGACTCCATGAAAAACGGCATTTATTGCAAATTGAAGAATTGAAAGCAAAGATATAATAGAAGAAAAACTCATCCGTCTTTGGTTGAGTTTTTCACTTTCAGACAGATATTCGTAAAGGAAGGATTTTTCAGTGAAAGCCACTTGGATAAGGACATGTTTGGTATTGGGCTTTTTCGGATTGATGCTGGGGCTTTTGTTCAAGTATATGCTTCCGCCTAATCTAGATGAAATCGAACTGACTGACGAGCTGAATCCGATCGTCGCCGAAAAAAAAGACGAGCTCATTCAAGTGGCTAATGACAAAGGCATCCCGGTTATCATTACGGCGGGGTTCCGGTCTTTAGCCGAGCAAAATGAACTCTATGAAAAGGGCAGATCAGGCTCGGGCAACATCGTAACGAATGCAAGAGGTGGCGAGTCGCTGCATAATTTCGGTTTGGCGATAGATTTTGCCCTACTTAACAAACAAGGCGAGGCCATTTGGGATATGAGTTATGACGGCAACGATAATGGAAAGTCGGATTGGATGGAAGTTGTAACCATCGCTAAAGGGTTAGGTTTTGATTGGGGAGGGGATTGGGCAGGGTTCAAGGATTATCCGCATTTACAAATGACATTTGGCTTGAGCCTGCGTGAGCTGCAACAAGGCAAGCGGCCAAAAGGGCAGTGAAAAGTGGGTGGCTTCATTATATGCCGCATAAATTTTGACTAAAAGCAGGAAAATAAGCATGTGAATTGCTTTACAGATAAGAATTCGATAAAGTGGAATAGTGAGAAATCAGACATAAAGGAGTGCAGTCACCATGGAAGAAACAAAACATTGCCGGGACTCTTTGGTCATAAAAACAAGCCTTGTCCTCCCGCCGGATACAAATAATATTGGTACGATGTTCGGAGGCAAATTAATGGCATACATTGATGATGTAGCGGCTATATCAGCCATGCGTCATGCGCGAAGTAACGTCGTTACGGCATCAACTGATTCTGTCGATTTCCTGCACCCTATTCACGAAGGAAATGCAGTTTGCCTTGAAAGCTTCGTGACTTATACGGGCAGAACATCAATGGAAATCATCGTAAAGGTGATTGCAGAGGATTTAGTTACAGGAGATCGGAATTTATGCGTCATATCTTTCTTGACATTTGTTGCCATTAATGAAGAAGGTAAACCAATTCCTGTCCCGCGTTTGGTTCCTGAAACAGAGATGGAAAAGAATTTAAATGAATCAGCAAAACAACGGGCCCAAATAAGGAAAAAAAGAAGGGAAGATACACAGTTCATTGCAAGTACTTTCGGTGTGAAACTGCCATGGACCGATCAATCGAAGCCAGGATTATATAAATAAGATACGCATCCCTTTTGCCTCCTTATTGATGATTGAGACCAAATTCATTGTGATTTGGTCTTTTATTAATCGCCATTGGTTTTGGGAAAATCAGTACTCTCATCTTACAGAGATGATATTATCCATTTGGGAGAAACGTGAAAAGACGCTTGGATAAGTCCAAGCGTCTTTTTTATGTTACCTTGTTAGGTTTGATCAAATCCGCTTTTCAATCATCGCTTGCTAAAATACCAAAGAAGCGCAAAATGTTAATGAATAGGTTAATGAAATCAAGATATAGATTCAAGGCCATGAGCGGTACTTCTTCGGCTGTTACCCCGTAATGCTTCATTCGATTGAAATCATATAAAATATAACCACTGAAAACTAAAATCCCAATAAAGGAAAAGACCAGCATGGCTGTAGAGCTTAATGGAGAGAAAATGTTGAAAATGCTAATGACCACTAAAGCTAGCAAGGCCGCAAATAACATTCCTCCCAAGAAAGAAAGGTCCCTTTTGGTGGTTGTGGCATAAACCGCCAGTCCTCCAAATACGACTGTCGTCGTAACACCTGCCAGGATCACCACATTTGCCCCTGCAGCTGCTAGGTAGTGTGCAATGATCGGATATGTCGTAATTCCTGAAATCAATGTGAAACTATGCAAAAATGTATAACCGATGGCTTTTTTCCTCCGCAATATGAATGCTCCAATCAACATCGCGATCTCAAGTATCGCTAAGGGAAGAAACAAGGATGGCGGAACAAGAGTGCCGAGAGCCATCCCAAAGACGGAAACGGCAAGTGATAAAGCGAACGTCCGCATGACGGACGGCATATATGTTTGTACAGTTTGTGAATACATTCAATCACCTCATCATTTATCTTCTACCGTTTTCTACGGATCTGTTTTAAAAAGGTTTCATGGCATTTAATGAAAATAAAGTGCTTTTTTTTTGGTATTGAAATATATATGAAATAATTACCTATTTTATGATATTCTTACAAATATACTAACTTTTCTGAAATATCAAAAAAAATCAATCGAAACCATTCTTTGGTACGTAAAACGACAAGGTAAATAAATAGGTGTGAACTGTAAATTAGTTATCTCGGAATAATAAATTTAAAGTTATTGGTTCTTTACAATTAATCGGACTTCAAAACTTTACTGTATAACAGTTATAAAGGAAACGATTTTTTATTGCAGAAAATTATTCCTAAAGTTATAAAATATGAAAAAAATGTGATTATTTTCTATGAAAACTATTGTATAAATGTAAAAAATTGATTAAAATTTTAAATAATTATCAGAAGATTAATTATTTTCCCGATAAAATAGTTTAGGGGGAGCAAGGATGAAGAAAGCTATTTTGCAAATAGAAAACCTAACTACCTCATTTCGAATCGGTAACAAATATCATGCAGCGGTGGATGATGTTTCGTTCACGGTGAATGAAAATGAAATTGTAGCAGTTGTTGGAGAATCAGGTTGTGGAAAGAGTGCATTGGCCTTATCTATCATGCAATTACATAATAAGCAGAGAACGAAATCCGAAGGAAACATCAATTATAAAGGTCAAAATCTACTAAAGTTGAATGATGTACAAATGAATAAAGTCCGCGGTAAAGAGTTGGGTATGATATTTCAGGAACCTTTAACGGCTTTGAACCCGCTCATGACCATCGGAAAACAGATCGAGGAGAATCTTGATTACCATACTGAGCTCTCCAGTGCTGAAAAAAAGAACAGGACGATCGAACTTTTGACACAAGTGGGAATTCCATACCCTGAACGGACGTACAAGCAATATCCGCATGAGCTCTCGGGCGGAATGCGCCAAAGGGCAATGATTTCGATTGCCATTGCTTGCAACCCTGCACTGGTCATCGCCGATGAACCCACGACGGCACTGGATGTTACGATTCAAGCGCAAATACTTGATCTGCTGAAAGATATCCAGAGCAGGACAAAAATGGGGATCATCTTAATTACACATGATCTGAGCGTCGTAGCAGAGGTTGCAGACAGGATCGTTGTCATGTATGCAGGTCAGGTGGTGGAAACGGGAAGTGTTAAAGAGATATTCAACAATCCGCTGCATCCATATACGAGATCGTTATTAAATTCGATTCCTTCTGCTGCAAACGAGAAAAATCGTTTGCACGTTATCGAGGGAATCGTTCCATCGATAGCGAAAATGGAACGGATAGGATGTCGCTTCAAAGAGAGGATTCCTTGGATACCTAAACATGCGCATGAAGAGACACCCCGGCTTCACGATGTGGGCAACGATCATTTTGTGCGCTGTACCTGCTATAAAGAATTTTATTTTCAAGCTAAAGGAGATGCATCGGCCAATGACATTACTCAAATTAGATAATCTCAAAGTGCATTTTCCGATAAGGGGCGGTTTTTTTCGAAGGGTGGTCGATCACGTAAAGGCCGTGGACGGTGTTTCCTTTGAGTTGCAGCAAGGGGAAACATATGGTTTGGTCGGCGAATCCGGAAGCGGCAAGTCCACGACAGGCAAGGCAGTGGTCAAACTGAATGAGGTGACATCCGGACAAATCCTGTTTGAAGGCAGGGATTTAGCATCTCTAAGTAGAAGAGAAATTAAACCATTCAGAAAAGATATCCAGATGATTTTCCAAGATCCGTATTCATCATTGAATCCGAAGAAGAGGGTACTGGACATCATTGCCGAACCGCTGAGGAACTTCGAACGGTTATCCCCTTCAGAGGAAAAGAAAATCGTACAGGACTTCTTGGACAAAGTCGGACTGAGTCCTGAATCGATTCACAAGTACCCTCATGAATTTTCAGGAGGGCAGCGCCAGCGGATTGGGATTGCCCGATCATTGACATTGAAACCAAAACTGATTATTGCGGATGAACCGGTGTCAGCATTGGATGTTTCCGTTCAGGCACAGGTATTGAATTTTCTTCAGGATCTCCAACAGGAGTTCAATTTGACTTATTTATTTGTCGGGCATGATTTAGGTGTAATCCGGCATATGTGTGACCGGATGGGCGTTATGTATCGCGGTAGATTGGTAGAGGAAGGAAAAAGTGAGGAAATCTATGAAAATCCTCAACATATATACACGAAGCGCCTGATTGCCGCCATTCCGGATTTAGAGCCGGAAGTTCGCGAAGATAAAGTGCAGCTTAGAAAAAAACTCACCTCAGAATATGAGTCTACCTACTCAAAATATTTCGATGAGAATGGACGTGCTTACGATTTGAAGCCAATCTCATCGACACATAGAGTCGCATTACAATAAGGAGGTGGAAGGAATATGTGGAAGTTTATCCTAAGACGTTTATTAGTTATGATCCCGCAGCTCTTTTTATTGAGCATCATCGTTTTCATGATGGCAAAAGCAATGCCGGGAGATGCTTTGTCAGGTCAGGAAATCAATCCTAGGGCAAACCCGGCCGAGCTTGATAGGATCAGGGAAGAACTGGGTTTGAATGACCCTTGGTACGAACAATATTTAAGGTGGGCATCCAATGCAGTACAGGGGGATTTCGGTATTTCCTATACACATAAGACGCCCGTTATGGATGTGATCGAAGACAGGCTTTGGAACACGGTGTTCCTGGCGTTAGTCACGCTGATCTTTACATATATGCTTGCAATTCCATTAGGCATACTTAGCGGAAGGTATAACGATACCTGGGTGGATAAAACCGTTACAGGTTATAGCTATGTAGGGTTTGGCACGCCGATTTTCATTTTTGCTTTAATCATGTTATTCGTTTTCGGATTTGCCCTGGATTGGTTCCCGTCTGGTGGCAGTGTCGATTCAAAGGTGGATGAAGGAACATTCGCCTATGTTGTAAGCAAGATCAATCATTTGATTTTACCAGCTTTAAGTACGGCTTTAATTGCAACAACAAGTACGATCCAATATTTGCGAAATGAAATCATCGATAATAAAATCAAGGATTTCGTAAGGACAGCGCGTTCAAAGGGAGTGCCTGAATCAAAAGTATATTCACGGCATATCCTGAGAAATTCCTTTTTGCCGATAGCAGCATTCTTAGGTTATGAAATTACTGGATTGGTCGGCGGTGCGGTCATAATCGAGACCATTTTCAGTTATCCGGGACTTGGGCAGCTTTTCCTTAGTTCAGTCAGTCTGAGGGATTTCAGCGTTGTCACGGCCATCGTCATGATGACGGGATTTGCCACTCTGCTTGGCACTCTTCTTTCGGACATCATACTTAGTGCGGTCGATCCGCGCATACGGATAGAATAGGAGCGGGGTGAGTCGTATGGAAATGAAAGTGGAAACCGGAAAGAACATACAAGTTAATGATGTGAGCCCTTCAGGAATCAAGATCATCTGGCAGGAAATCAAAAAGGATAAACTTGCCATGGGCTCATTGATTATATTAGCAGCCATATTGCTTTTTGTTTACGGTGCGTCGTTTTTCATGGACGCCAAGGAAATAGCCAAGGTCGATTTTCTCTCCATTTATTTGGAACCATCTTCAGACTATTGGCTTGGAACCGATTATGGCGGCCGGGATGTATTCGGACAACTGATAATAGGTACCAGAAATTCATTCACGATCAGTTTATTCATTACATTATTCACGGCTATCATCGGTTTATCATTAGGGCTTCTGGCGGGCTACTTCGGCGGGGCAACCGATAATGTGATCATGCGTATTATCGATTTCGTGATTGCCCTGCCGCAAATGATGTTCATCATCGTTGTAGTCGTGATTGTGCCGATCTTCAATGTATATGTTTTCATTTTAATCATGACGATGTTTTTATGGACAGGAAAGGCACGGCTGATTCGTTCTAAGGCTTTGTCTGAGCGTGAGCTGGATTATATCCACGCCTCACAGACACTTGGGACACCACATTGGAAAATCATCCTGTTTCAGCTTCTGCCCAATGTCAGTTCATTGATCATCGTCAACTTCATTTTGAATCTTGCAGGCAATATTGGCTTAGAATCCAGTTTGACTTTCTTAGGGTTCGGTCTTCCAGAGAGCACACCTAGTTTAGGGACGCTCATCAGTTATGCTCGAAATCCAGATGTTCTGGAAAACAAGTGGTGGATATGGGTACCCGCATCACTCATGATTCTAGTGTTGATGCTGAGTATAAATTTCGTTGGTCAAGCGTTAAAACGCGCCGCCGATGCAAGACAAAGAAGAGGATAAAAAAAGGGGAGTGTAGGATATGAAAATCAAAAGCTACAGTAAGGTATTAAGTGCATTGGCCATTTCGTCTCTACTGCTTGCTGCATGTTCGAATGATACGGAGAAATCGTCAACGAAAGAGAAAAAAGGGAAAGATGTCGAACAGGTCGATACCTCTAAATTCCCGACAAAGACGACGAATCAAGGGGAGCCGATTAAAGGCGGCCATTTGACATATGGTTTGGTATCCGATACCCCGTTTGAAGGGATATTAAACAAAGTTTTCTATCAAGGCGAACCCGATAATCAAGTTATCACATTCTTTGATGAAGATTTATTGGATACAGATGAAAACTATGTATATACGAATGAAGGTGCCGCTTCCTATGAGATTTCAGACGATCATAAAACGGTTACGCTGACGATTAAGGATAATGTAAATTGGCAAGATGGAAAACCTGTGCTAGGTGCCGATTTAGAATATGCATATCTTGTCATGGGAAGCAAAGATTACAAAGGTGTACGCTATGATGAACAAATGGCTTTGATCGAGGGTATGGAAGAGTATCATGAAGGGAAAGCGGATAAGATTTCAGGCATTAAAGTCGACGGCAAGAAAATCACTTTCACTTTCAAAAAAGCGAATCCTTCCGTCACGACCGGATTATGGACATACCCGCTTCATAAAGAATACTTAAAAGATGTTCCGATTGCAGAGTTGGAATCTTCGGATAAAATCCGTAAAAACCCGATTGGTTTTGGACCATTCAAAGTGAAGAAAATCGTTCAAGGGGAAGCGGTCGAATTCGAAGCGAATAAAGATTATTACCGCGGTGCACCTAAATTGGACAGTATCACATTGAAAGTCGTGAATCCGTCTATTGTCGTCAAGTCACTTGAAAATGGTGACCTCGATGTAGCGGAGGTCTTGGCTGAGCAATATGATCAAGCCAAGGAATTGGATAATGTCGAATTATTGGGGAAAGTTGAATTGGCTTATTCCTATATTGGTTTCAATTTCGGCTACTATGATAAAGAAAAAGAAGAAAATATTATGGATGAGAATCCTAAATTCGGAGACAAACGCCTTCGTCAGGCGATGGCATATGCCATCAATAATGAAGAAGTTGGCGAAAAGATGTACAAGGGCCTTCGCTTCCCTGCCAACTCTGTCATTACACCGAACTTTAAATATAATAATAAAGATGTAAAACCATATGAATATAATCCTGAAAAAGCAAAAAAACTTTTGGATGAAGCAGGATTTGTAGATACGAATAAGGATGGCATTCGTGAAGATGCTGATGGAAAAGAGTTCAAGATCAATTTTGCTTCCATGAGCGGTTCCGATGTTTCCGAGCCTCTCGCAAGGTATTATATCCAACAATGGGAACAAGTAGGTTTGGACGTTGAATTGCAGGATGGTAGGCTGCATGAGTTCAATTCATTCTATGACCTATTGAAAAAGGATAATGATCAAGTTGATGTTTATTCAGCTGCATGGGGAGTCGCTTCCGATCCGGATCCATCAGGAATATGGTCAAGGTCTGCAGAATTTAACTATACCCGCTGGGTGAATGAAAAAAATGATGAGCTTCTTGCTAAAGGGATTTCAGAGGAAGCCTTTGATGATCAATATCGGATTGATACGTATAATGAGTGGCAAGAATTGATCCATGAAGAGGTTCCGGTCATTCCGACATTATTCCGTTATCAATTGACAGGAGTGAATGAACGAGTTACAGGTTATGATTATCTCGCAGGCCGCCAATATCAGTGGCATAATGTGGGGGTAACGAAATAATTTAATTGATGACTATCGGCTGCCTTTATGGGCGGTCGATTTTTTTGCGTTTCAATGAATTGGATAAAGGTTATCTAGATAATAGTAAGTAATTGGAAGGGTGATATTGATGCAAGTGAGAAATCCTAATGAAACAAAGAGAGAGTTAGAAATATTTTTTACTGAATCGGTTGGCCGGTTACTGAAACCTCTTGAAGAGGAAATCATTGCAGACATTGTAGCCTATCCAGACCAAAAGAGAATTGCCTTCTTGGAATATATGAAGGAAATGTCCAACAAACAAAGACAGTTGAAGTAAGTTGAACTTTCATCATGAAGGAGGTTTTTTATGAGGAACGAAGATATGGACAGATACAAAGTATGGCGAGATAAGTGGAAAAGAAAGGTAAATATGGAAAATTTAGCGTTATATGGCATTTCATCATTAGTTATGGCCATCTTGCCTGTCCTGGCCCATATGAGTTAAATCGATTAAAGGACCGTCTTTTGGCGGTCTTTTAATATGTTAAAAGTTGCCATGAAAAGATATAATGAACAAAGAGGAAAGGAGAGATATGAATGAGTTTGATCAAAGAAGAAGAGATCGTATCATACATAAAAGAATTGGTGTCCATACCTAGCCCTTCCGGCTATACAGATCAAGCCATTAAATACGCGGCCGATTTCATGGAGCAGAGGAAGGTTCCTTACAAGATCACGAATAAAGGGGCATTGCTTGCTTCATTGAAAGGCGAAGATGATGGCAAACATCGATTGCTGACTGCCCATGTCGATACTCTGGGAGCCATGGTAAAGGAAATCAAGGCAAATGGCCGCCTTAAATTGACGATGATCGGCGGTTTTCGCTGGAACTCAGTGGAAGGTGAGTATTGTAAAATCCACACAGCTGACGGGGCCGTTATCACCGGAACCATTTTAATCAATCAGACCTCTGTCCACGTATATAAAAATGCCGGGGATGCCAAGCGTGATGATGAGACAATTGAGGTCCGGATAGATGCTGTCGTGAAAACAAAAGCGGAAACCGAAGCCATTGGCATTTCTGTTGGAGATTTTGTCTCCTTTGAACCGAGAGTGGAAGTTACGGATACAGGCTTTTTGAAATCAAGGCATTTGGATGATAAAGCAAGCGTCGGCATCCTGCTTCATATCATTGACCTCATTTCCGCAGGAAAGATAAAATTGGCATATACGACCCATTTCCTGATTTCAAACAATGAAGAAATCGGCTATGGCGGTAATTCCAATATCCCTGAGAAAACAGTCGAATATTTAGCTGTCGATATGGGAGCGATCGGTGATGGACAATCGACGGATGAATTCAGCGTTTCCATTTGCGCAAAAGACTCCTCAGGTCCTTATCATTATAAACTGCGTCAGCATCTAGTCGCCCTTGCCAAAGCAAATGCTGTCGACTACCGCGTCGATATTTATCCATATTATGGTTCGGATGCTTCCGCTGCGATCCGGGCAGGATATGATGTCGTACATGGTCTGATCGGACCGGGAATCGATGCTTCACATGCCTTCGAGCGGACGCATGTCTCTTCATTAAAGCATACAGCCAATCTGATTTTGCATTATATCCAATCAGAGTTGGTTTAATCGTGAAAAAAGCCCGCACTCATATCATATGAGTGCGGGCTTTTACTGTTTTTTAGCGATATTTTTATTATAGTCCTGAGTTTTTGCGTAATACTGGTGAGTATTGGTGTTTTACTCGTGAGTTTCGGCGTAATACTCGTGAGTATCGGCATTATACTCGTGAATCACAAATAATATTGATTTATAATGATAATTCTTGTGGAGGTTCACCATTGTTGTTCATCAACCGAATGCTTTCCGGCTTAATTTGAAGGATTAAATAATTTGGATCTTTCGGACCTTCGAACCAATCTTCAAATGATTCATTCCATAATTTATCCTTCAGTTCCTGTGAATCATTTATTTTCGAGGTACCTGAGATTTCCAGGTAGGAATCGCCTAATCCTTCATTATCATAGCCGATCAGAATATGAACATTAGGATTCTTTTCAATTTCACCAATTTTTTCCGTCTTTCCACTCGTTGGGGTGTATAAAGTTAATTCATCGTTGAAAAATGTCATATAGCGTGAATGGGGTTTGTTGTTTTCAACTGAAGATAAAACTCCTATTTTATGATCGCGAATGATGTTCAATACTTTTTCTTTTAATTGGTTTTGGCTCATTTTTGCACACTCCTTATATTTTTTTACTCTATTACTTTTCCTCTTTTTCCATTAAGTTAAACAAAATTATGCAGTTTGCCATTTTTATGAATGAAGACGGAAAGAAGTTGCCATACTAGTCATTATGTGTTCTGTTTCATGATGTTTGTTTCATGATGTTAATCCATTTGTAAAGGTGAGTATGATGAATGAATTGTGGTGAATTACTTATCATTGGCGGGGCAGAGGATAAGTGCCTTGAAGGTGAAGTATTAAATAAATTTGTCGAGCTTGCAACCCATGGCGACGGCGGAATAGGAATATTGCCTACAGCAAGTGAAATTCCTGAGGAAGTGAGTACAGAGTATATCAAGATCTTCAGGGATTTAGGAGTGAACAGGGTGGAAGTGATCAAGCTGGATTCAAGGCAGGATGCAGACAATCCTGCAATTTGTGAACAGCTGACATCTTTTTCAGCTATCTTCATTTCAGGGGGAAACCAAAGCCGATTGTCTGAACTGATTGGAAAAACCAAGTTCCACGATGCCCTTTCTAAAGCCTGGCATAAAGGAATGGTGATAGCAGGGACAAGTGCTGGCGCTTCGATTTTAGGTAAGTATATGATCGTCGCTGCTGACACGATGCTGAATGACAATAAGTTAAAGGTTGAAATTGGGGTGGGCTTCGGCTTCCTTGACGGCCTGATAATCGATCAACATTTTTCCCAGCGTGGCCGCTTTGACCGTCTGTTAAGTGCGATAGCAGGGAATAAAGAAATTATGGGTATTGGCATTGATGAAAATACAGCAATTTTAGTTAAAGACGGCCATTTTGAAGTAGTTGGCCAACATCAAGTATTGGTTCTTGATGGCAGCACCAGTGATTATATCAATATCACATCTTCTGAAAATGGCAGTGAAGAGTTGACTCTTTCGGGATTTAACCTTCATGCACTAACCAGGGGATACCGTTTTGACCTGCTTTCCAGGAAATTGTTGATGAAAAAGGGGATCCAACAATGATGATCAATCGAGTCCGTTATTTAAAAGGACCTAATTATTTTGCTTATACACCTACGATTTGCATTGAATTGGATATAGGGGAACTTGAAGAGAAACCATCTGATTCAATACCTGGATTCAATGAAAAATTGTTAAAGGCGCTCCCGAACTTGGGAAGCCATACATGTTCAAAAGGGTATCGAGGCGGTTTCGCCGAGAGGCTGAGAAAAGGAACATGGATGGGACATATATTGGAGCATATGACGATTGAGCTTCAAAACTTGGCCGGAATCGAAGCCATTCGTGGAAAAACGATAATGATGGAAAAGAAGGGTGTTTATTATGTTACCTTTGACTATCAGGAGCCTCACTCAGGTCTTCAAGCTTTTCTAGCAGCAAAAGATATCGTCGAAGCCATCCTGAGTGGTGAAAAACTTATAAATGTACAATCTTATGTAAAACAAATAGAGCAGTTATATTATAAAAATAAACTGGGGCCAAGTACCGAAGCCATTTTTAAGGCAGCGCAGGCAAAAAATATCCCTGTCGAGCGAATGGGTGATGAAAGCTTACTACGTTTAGGAACCGGTACAAGGCAGAAGTATGTCCAGGCGACAATATCTAGCCAAACTTCGAATATTGCCGTTGAGAATTCATGTGACAAATCTTTGACTAAATCAATTTTAAGAGGGTGTGGCCTCCCTGTACCTGAAGGGGAAGTTGCCCATTCCATTGAAGATATCTTTGCCTCGGCGGACAGGCTGGGTTTTCCACTTGTCATAAAACCGTATAATGGGAGACAGGGCCAGGGTGTCATCACCCATATCAAAAATAAGGATGAACTATTCAATGTAATTAATTGTTTGGAGTTACATGTGGAGAAGTACATTGTCGAACGGCATATTGAAGGACATGATTATCGGTTACTGATAGTCAACGGAGAACTTATCGCCGCTAGTTTGAGGCTTCCTCCCTATGTTATTGGCAACGGTAAGGAAACGATACGCAGTTTGATAGAAAAGGAAAATTGTAATGAGTTGCGGGGAGAAGGTCATGAAAAGCCGATGTCAAAAATTCCACTTACACATACCGTGACATGTTACTTGGAAAAATCGAATCGGACGCTCGATACCATTCCGAATCAAGGGGAATTGGTTCAAGTTGTCGGCAATGCAAATCTTTCGACTGGTGGAAAGGCAATCGATGTGACGGACCAGGTTCACCCCACCATTAAAAATATGGCTGTTGCTGCCGCGAAAGCGATCGGTTTGGATATAGCCGGAATAGATTTTATCTGTGAGGATATATCAAAACCAATCGAACATTCAAGGACTGCGATTATTGAAGTGAATGCTGCACCGGGAATTCGAATGCATCATTATCCGAGTGAAGGAAAAAAAAGGGATGTAGGCAAAGCCATTGTCGATTACTTATTTCCGACAAGGGAAGAGGCGGCTATACCGATCATCGCAGTGACCGGTACAAATGGAAAGACGACAACGACCCGATTGGTTCATTATTTTCTTACTAATGATAAAACAAAGGTGGGTATGACAAATTCTGATGGAGTATATATCGGCGAAGAGGTATTGGATCAAGGAGACTGCAGTGGCCCTGTCAGTGCAAGAATGGTATTGGCCCATCCTGAAGTTGATGTAGCCGTATTGGAAACGGCACGGGGCGGAATTCTGCGTGAAGGTCTGGCTTTTCGTAAATGTGATGTGGGGATCATCACCAATGTAAGTGAGGATCACCTCGGCAATGATGGAATCGATACATTGGATGATCTCATAAAATTAAAGAGGCTGGTAGCCGAAGTCGTAATGAAAACAGGCTATTGTGTGCTGAATGCAGATGATCCGAATGTAGCTGCCATGGACGCCTATACAGATGGGGAGGTCATTTACACCTCTACTGATGCCACCCAGCCTCACGTGAAGGCTGCGATAAATGGGGGATGTAAAGTTTGGTACGTCAATGAACAAGGCGTGATTTGTCATTCTTCTGATGGAGTCATCCATCAATTCATGGATTGCACGATTATTCCAATTACGATTTCAGGCATGGCACGTCATAATATCGCCAATTTACTTCAGGCGTTAGCCGCAGCCGAAACACAAGGCGTTTCAATGGAAGAACTAAGAAGGAAGGCTGCCACATTTATGCCTGATACGAATTTGTCCAAGGGACGTTTCAATTTAAAAAAGTTGAAAGAGCGCACGATCATCATCGACTATGCCCATAATGAAGCAGGATTGAAGGCTATATTCGAAACGGTCAGTGCCTATAACAAAAATCGTCTTATCACTGTTTTGGCAGGACCGGGGGACCGTATTGATGAAGAGCTTATCAGGCTCTCCAAGGTGGCGGCCATGAATTCTGATCTGTTCATCATTAAAGAAGACGATGATTTGCGTGGAAGGGAGCGGTTCGAAGTAGCCGGGCTGCTTCAGGAAGCTGCCATAGAAGCTGGGTTACATAAAGATCGGACATTCATCGAACCTCATGAATTGGACGCATTCGTTAAAGCTTGGGAAACATCACAACCAGGTGATCTATTATTGTTCTTTTACACGGATTTTGAATATGTAGAGAGATTTTTCGAAAAGGTTTCAACAAATCCATTGCCGAAGAAATAAAACAAAGTGCATTTCGCCGAAAATTCCTTCACTGTCCATCAAGGCAAGCTTGAGGAGTTTCAGTGAAGTGGAAAGTGACTGAATGAAAAAAGCTAATCCAAGTGGATTAGCTTTTTTTAATAACCGTTTCATTTGCAGCCGGGACAGCGGCATGGTCTTTTTTATATATTCGCTGAAGCACGATGGACTGAACAATCATGAATATACCTCCGATTGACCAATACAGCGGCAATGCAGCAGGAGCAGAGAAAGAAATGAATAAAATCATTGCTGGTGAGAGCAGGCTCATCAGCTTCATTTGTTTCTGCTGTTCTTCCGGCATTTGTCTCATGGAAATGACCGATTGGAAGTAATAAATGACACCAGCAATAATCGCCATGGCAATATTCGGCTGGCCAAGACTGTACCAAAGGAAATTATGTGTCGCAATTTCATGTGAACCTTGAATCGCATAATAAAAGCCCATTAGAATCGGCATTTGAATTAACATCGGCAGACAGCCCATGTTTAAAGGATTGACTCCATGTTTTTGGTAAAGCTGCATCATTTCCTGTTGAAGGGCCTTTTGTTTAGCTGGATCTTTCGTCTCTTTGATTTTCTGCTGGATTGCTGTCATTTCCGGTTTCAGCCCATTCATCTTCGTTTTCATGCTAAGCTGTGTTTTATATTGCTTGGCAGTCAGTGGAAGCAAGACAAGGCGGATCAGAAATGTCATCATGATGATGCTTAAACCATAGTTGCCATTAAATAAATCAGCATTAAATTCTAGCATTTTTGTCATGGGGTTAACCAATGCAGTATGAAATGGACCGCTCGTTGCTGCTGAGCAACCTGTCAAAAGTGTCGTTGCCAAAAATAGGACGGCAATTAGAAACATGTTTTTCTTCTTCATTATAATTTCCTCCTCGAATTGTTAATGTTTAAACAACGAGAAGGAGGCTTGGCTCATCGGAATCATCTGGTGAATCCTTGTGCCGGATAAATGTGAAAAAGCGCTGTGCATCGCGCCAGTCAAAAGTGCTGCCTTTCTGAACAGGAGATTTACCATTATCTGAATGAACGGAAGCTTGATATTTGTCGTTCAAGTGTGATTGCTTTTTATTTAAGAAGTAAAACGCAGCCAGTGGAAAGACAAAGGTAAATAAGTAACCTGCCCATACCGCATGGCGAACGGTTTGATAATCGAATTCTAATAATAATTCCCACATAGGAATCCCTCGTTTTTTCTAAGATTAGAAAATTTAGTTCGGTTGGTCCCCAAAAACGATTTAGGGACTGGAATAAGTTTAAATCATTAAGAACACTATATCAAATTCTAGTACAAGAAAGCCAAAAAATATAGGGGTTTTTTCAAAAAATAAACAGGGAATATTTTCTTGTGCATTAATTTCTGATTAAAGGTCATATAGAAGCTAGATTCGAGAACGAAGATTGCACACATGGTCATTCGTCTACATACGGATAAAAGGAAGTTCAATTCAATCGATAAACAGAACCACCATAACGCTACTGAAAATAATTTATATCAAAATGCACATCCCCGAAACATGGATAATCCATTAAAAAAATCAAATAATGGATGTAAGGATTCCGCCTGGCACGTCTGGTGCGTCCTACGGAGGAGGCCCGCCTCATATAGCTCCGCCTTTATTAATTCCACAACTTCACGATGGAATGTATAAGGCAATTGACGCTGGTTCAATGAAAGGGTGCTTTTTTCCAACATACGTATGTTTGGCTTAAGAATGTCCGCTCATTTTGGTTTTACCCCACTTGTCGGTTAAATTCCGTGGAAGGTTATAGATCGAGACGAGGCCAACAGCGATGGGCCTATTATGGTAAGGATGGGCATGAGATACAATCATTTCAATGATATTAAAAAAACAATCCGCATTTGCGGATTGTTCAGTTTGTCGACAAAGGGGGAGTTCGAAATGGTCTCACCCCGAACCATGATTAAAAGAAGACTTGAAATGAAACCCTGACTGGATTGTAGGAATTTGCGACTCCCTACCGAATAACTAGCTAGCCAGGATCCCGCTAGATGTAGAAAGGGGCGGATTTCTTAAATCAACTGGAACGTTTTTAAAGAAAAAATAATAGGCAAACATTCAAAGTTTCAATCCAAGAAATAATCAGGAAAATCAGAAATGATACCATCTAACTGCATCTTTTTGAACATGCGCATTTGTTTTTTATTGTTGACGGTCCATGTATATACTTTCATCCCGTGCTTTTGGATTCGCATTTGCAGCTTCGTACTTAAAATCGTTTGCTTTGGATTCAAAAATGATGCAAACTCGGCAATCTCTTTTAATTTTTGGTCATCAATTCGCCGTTTTATCAATACGCCCACTTGTATGTCCGGCATTAATTGATGAAACCTTTTCATGGATTCCATATCGAACGAATGTACCATTATCCTATTTTTACTTGTTGGAAATTCTTGGAATTTCTCTAATTCATCTGCAAGTTTCTGTTCAATGCCAGGATAGGCAGATGGATGTTTAATTTCGATTAAGATTCCAACTTCTGACCCGAAATTCTCCAATACCTCACTCAGTAAAGGAATCTTTTCGTTTTTATAGCGAGAATGATACCAGCTTCCTGCATCAAGTTCCTTTAATTCGGCTGCCGTGTAATCACGGAGGTTCCCTTTGCCGTTTGTGGTTCGATCCAGTGTGGGATCATGATGAACCACAAGTACATCATCTTTACTGAGATGGATATCCACTTCCAGAAAATCAGCTCCCAATTCAATTGCTTTAATATAAGATGCCATTGTATTCTCGGGGCAATATCCAGATGCACCGCGATGTCCAATTTTAAGGGGGGAATGCTGCATTATGAAGCTTTCAGGGAAATCACTTTTTGGTCTGTTAGCGTAGATAGCGGACAGGACAAGTATGGTTAACAAGATAATAAGAATAAATGCAATCATCTTTCACACTCCTATTAGGCATATTATTTTAAATATCCTTTACCCAAACTTAAAGAATATAAAGAAGAAGTTAGCAGGGCAGCCGTATTTCATAATTTTACATGTTAGGCAGGAAAAAATCATGTTTTACACAATGTTATAATCCCGACTTAAAGGATTTATTGAGAAGGTATGGAATACATATAATTTAAGCATATATAAAGGAGGGAAAGCGGATGGAATTGCAGGTGAAACCGAAGGCTAAAAAATGGAAGGGGAATTTTGGTTTATATTTTTCCCTGCCCATTCTCTCTTGGGCGTTTTACGATTTTGCCAATACGATTTTTTCTTCTAATATCAATACGATTTTCTTTCCATTCTTCCTCCAGGAACAGATTGGGGAAAATGCCGTTCTTGATCAGATTGCAAGTACCTTCATCTCATACGCTAATGCGATTGCCAGTTTGTTTCTTGTTTTATTTTCCCCGCTTTTCGGAGTCATGATCGATCGAACGGGAAAAATGAAAAAATACATTATAATTTTTACACTCATTTCTGTTGTATGTACTTTTTTAATGGGGGTATTTGGAGGGGCTTCGTTCGATGGAAAGCTTCTGGGCATTCCAATTTCCTTAGCGATCGTCATTCTTTTATTTGTGATAGCAAAGTTTTTCTATCATTCGAGTCTTGTTTTCTATGATACGATGATGAGTGATTTAGGCACGAAACAGCAATTGCCGCTTATATCAGGATTTGGAGTGGCGGTAGGTTATCTGGGAACGTTAGTGGGACTGTCGATCTATCCATTCATTAGTAAAGGGAGTTCACATGAAGCCTTTATTCCAACGGCCATTTTATTTCTGGTTTTTTCCCTTCCTTTATTCTTTTTCTTAAAAGAGACTCCAAAACAGCAAAAAGCAAAACAACCTTTTTTATCCGGTTATAAGGAAATTAAATCAACATTTAAAGAGATGCAATCCTATCGATCGGTTTTTACATTCATGATTGCTTATTTCTTTTTAAATGATGCAATTGCGACCACTATCGGCATGATGGCCGTATATGCCAAGACTGTTGTTGGATTTTCCTCAAGCGGATTCATTTTGCTTTACTTGGTATCGACAGTATCGAGTATTGCCGGATCGTTTCTGTTTGGATATATCACTCAGTCGAAGGGACCGCGGCTAGCTGTGACATATGTGGGAGTTCTGCTCTTGGTCGCTTTATTTATAGCGGTCTTCGCACAAACCGCTCTTTGGTTCTGGGTTGCAGGGAGTATGTTTGGCATTTCACTAGGTTCGATGTGGGTGACATCACGGACATATATCATTGAATTGACCCCGGTAGAGAAGAGGGGGCAATTTTTTGGACTATTTGCATTTTCCGGAAAAGTTTCTTCCATAATCGGTCCGCTTTTATATGGAACGATAACGTTGGTATTCCATGACCTCGGTACATTGGCGAGCCGGATGGCATTAGGGTCACTGATCATCATGGCGGTAATAGGTCTGGGCTTTCTTTTGAAGCTGAAAGGATTGGAAGAAGTGAAATAGTAAAAAGGGAATGGAGCCGGCCTTAATGCCGTATCCATTCCCTTGCATATTTTTATACTAAAATCAAGGTGACATCGACGTTCCCGCGAGTTGCTTTTGAATAAGGGCAGGTCATGTGAGCTTTTTTGGCAAAGTCTTCGGCTTCTTCTCTGCTTAGGTCGGGAATCGAAACATCCAACCTTACAGCCAATTTAAAACCGCCGTCTTCCTCATCTTTACCGATCGTGACATTTGCCGTCACGGAAGTATCGACTTTTTTCTTTTCTTTTTGCAGAACAAGATTCAAGGCACTGTCAAAACAAGCCGCATAACCGGCTGCAAATAACTGTTCAGGATTTGTAGCGCGCTCACCGGAACCACCTAATTCCTTCGGTGACCTCACATCGAAATCCAGAATCCCGTCCTCTGATTTAACATGTCCCTCACGACCACCGTGTACGGTAACTGTAGCTGTATATAATGGTTTCAATGAAAACAACTCCTTTGTTAATTCTTACTATCTTTAGTTCCCTACTTTAAGTCTTGTTAAACAAAATGAAAGCAAATGTATGGATAGTATTGTTTGAAATCGGTTTTAAATTGGAAGATATTGTTTTATAATGTACTGTATTAGGAGATGTAATACACCCATTTGCTAGGAGGGGTTGATGATGTTCGAATTGGATGTCCGAAGTGGCAAGCCGATATATGAGCAATTGATGGATAAGTTTAAGGAACTAATGATCAATGAAATTTTACAGGAACATAATCAGCTCCCCTCCATACGAATATTGGCTCAGGAATTGACAATCAATCCAAATACGATCCAGAAAGCGTACAAGCAGCTTGAATCTGACGGGTTTATATATACATTGCCAGGCAAAGGGAATTTCGTGGCACCTCCTAAATCTTTGAAAAACTCATTAAAAGAAGAAAAGATCAGAAACGAGCTTTCAAAGGTACTCGCTGAAGCTCTGTATATCGGAATCGATAAACATGAAATTTATAGATTAATAAAGGAAATCAGTCCATTGGCAAAGGGGGGAGAATCATGATTGAAATAAAACAGGTGAGTAAATTATATGAAGGAAAAGAAGCGATCAAAAACGTCACCTTAGTCATACAAAAAGGCTCCATATTCGGGTTATTAGGTTCAAATGGGGCGGGGAAAACGACTTTATTAAAAATGCTTTCAGGCAATCTGATACAGGATGCAGGTGAAGTTCTTATTGATCGATCATATGTGTTCGAAAACCGTGAAGTGAAAAATCGTTGTTTCTTCCTTCCTGATATGCCTTATTTCCTGGCTAACTATACGATCATGCAAATGGCAGGTTTTTATAGTCATATTTATAGTGAGTGGAATCAAGAACGTTTCTATCAATTACAGGAAGTATTCCAAATCCCCGTCCAATCTAAAATACATAAACTATCGAAGGGGATGAAGAGACAGGTTGCTTTTTGGCTCGCACTCTCGACGATGCCGGAAGTTCTCATCCTGGATGAACCGTTTGATGGATTAGATCCGGTCATGCGTAAAAATGTGAGACAGTTGTTGATTCAGGATGTATCGGAAAGGGATATGACGATTTTACTATCGTCCCATAATCTCCGGGAAATTGAAGATTTAGCCGATCATGTAGGGATTTTGCACAAGGGTGAACTTGTTATCCAAAAGGATTTGAATGACTTAAAAGCGGATGTACACAAAGTGCAAATTGCCTTTAAACATAAAATTCCCCATGGTTTATACCGCGGAATTCAAATTCTTAACAAGGAAAGACGCGGCAGCGTGATCGTTTGCATCGTTAAAGGTAAAGAATCCATGATTAAATCGCACTTTAATCAGTTTCAGCCAGAAATATTAGATATTCTCCCACTTACTTTAGAGGAGATATTCATTTATGAAATGGGGGATATCGGTTATGTCATCCAGAATAACCTGGTTTAATAGAGAACTGATTATCTATATTTTCAGAAGCACTGGCTGGATTGGTTTCCTGTATCTCGTCGGCCTCATATTTTCACTGCCTCTGGAAATGTTAGCGATAATCTTGAATGAGAACAATGAATATGTGGAATTCAATAACCTTTTTTCCTGTCAGCAGATGATACAGTTTGTCTTGGTCATCGTTATTCCAGTATTACTTGCCATCTTCCTTTTTCGGTTCTTACAAATGAAACAAGCTTCAGACTTTATTCATAGTTTACCGATTACTAGACGCAGCATTTACGTTCATATGATTGGGACGGGAATTGGCTTCATGGGTTTGCCGATTTTACTTACAGGTTCAATATTGATATTATTTCACTCGGCAATTGATATAGAAAGGCTATATACCATGACGGATATATGGTCTTGGATGGGGATTACATTTATTTTGGAAGCTTTGATCTTTTCTGTTGCCGTTTTAATTGGAATGGTGACGGGATTATCAGCCTTTCAAGGATTGCTGACCTATATTTTTCTTGCTTTGCCGGTGGGGCTGTTTGTTTTGTTTGCAGCCAATGTGAAGTTTTTGATAGCAGGATTTTCTGCAGATTATTATCTAAGTGGCAATTTGAATGGCATCTCCCCCTTATTGGCAGCAACGGAGATGGAAAAAATCACTTTTTTCTCTGTTAATACTTTAATTTATAGTATATTAACCTTCCTTTTTCTGATCAGTTCCCTTTTTCTCTATGAGAGGAGAAAGCTGGAGCATGTATCACAGGCATTTGTTTACCCGAAGATTAAGCCATTATTTAAATTCGTCCTGACAATATGCATGATGCTGTTTACAGGGCTTTATTTTAGCGAAACGACAGGCAAACCTGGGTGGATTTTCTTCGGATATGCCGCCGGTTCTTTGTTTGGATATTATTTAGGGGAAATCGTCCTGCAAAAGACTTGGCGAATACGGGTCAACCTGAAAGGTTATGTAACATTTATAGTGGTTATCATTGTGCTGGTACTCTTTATTAAAATAGATCCCATTCAGTATAAGGCCAAGATTCCTGATGAAAAGATGATTAGCCAAATTTATATTGGCGATTCTCCTTTATTTTTTGAAGATGATGGCGCGTCTAATAAACCTTCCAATTATCTTAATGAGAAGGAAAATATAGAAGCGATCAGGTTATTGCATCAGGAAATTATCGATAAGGGTAAAAAGGTTTCCATTGGTGAATTGAATGATGGACAATCCGTATTTCTGATGTATGAACTCAAGAATGGAAAACGGTTAGCAAGAGAGTACCATTTGCAAAACTACGACTCTTACATGCCGCTATTGGCGAAAATTTATGAGTCGAATGAATATAAAAAAATGGTTAATGAGTTATTGAATGTTTCTACTGAAGACATATCTAAAATCAAGATAACGGCGAGCGGACAAGTGGACAAATCAATAACGATTACGGACGGTCAACAGTTGGAAGCTGCCGTACAGGCATTGTCTGAGGATCTTAATAATCAATCGTTCGCCCAAATGACATCTTCTTTCGGTGATTTTGCCACCATCGAAATTCTTTTGAATAATAACAAAACCATGTATTTGAATTGGGACTCTTCATATACTCAGTTTTCAAAATGGATGGAAAATACCGGACAATCGGAAAAAGCTCGGTTAATGGCTGATGATATCTCTTATATCCTGGTCGCGAAGATCGATTCGCAAATTTACTCGAGTTCTGAAAGTGAACTTGCACAGCAGATTGAACAACAGCCAAATCGCATGAAAATCAAGACGGCTTCCGAAATCGAGACGGCCATTGATCATGCTCAGATCGATTGGGGCGGAGATTATTCAGCTGCCTTTTATTATAAAGAAAGCAGAGATGTGGACATCAAGAGTTTTTCTGGCGAACATGTTCCTGGCTTCATTATGGATCATTTTAATGAAAGATAACGTGAATATTTCGCTTGTACTCATATATATGAAAGGATGCCGCCCAATATGGCGGCATCCTTTTACATTGCCTATCAATTATGTTTGTGTATCTATGCTTTAGAGTTTTACGACGTTTTTGGCTTGAGGTCCTCGGTTTCCTTCTTCGATCTCAAATTCAACCTCTTGACCTTCATCAAGGCTCTTGAAACCTTCACCCTGAATGGCGGAAAAATGTACGAATACATCATCTTCGTTTGGTACTTCGATGAATCCAAATCCTTTGTCACTATTGAACCATTTGACTTTACCTGTTACTGTCATTCGATGAATCCTCCTAAAAAGTTAAAAAATATTAATGGTGATGATTTTACCTGGATGGGAAAATCAATTCACACATTATCAAGCATCCACATTCAATTTAAATTATCATACGAAGATGCTTGATAATGTGTGAAAGCCTACAGGAAAAATTAATCAACTAACCTCTGGAGCAATTTCCAGTTTTTTAGTATATACCCACCTTTATAAAGGTTAAAACAAATGGAAGCAAATTATACATTCCCGTTTCGGAAAAATAATTTTAGGAAGGTTTAATAAGGGGAAGCATAACGGTATTGTCGTGCAAAATTTTCCTAGTTTGAAATTTGACGGGGATGCCATGTCCAAAAGGAAAAGCCTTTATGGTTGAAATTAAAATAATCGGGTATAGGATAAGAAAGAAAGGACGGATGAAAATGAAAAAATTATTAAAAAGGGCCCTCATTTTTGCTGCTCCCATCATATTCAAGGAAGTAAAAAAACGCTGGAAGAACAAGCGGAAACAAAAAGAGATTAAAACTGCAAGGTAAATGTTAAACCATGAATAAATGAACGATAACCATATGGATTAAGATAAGGGGCGCTGATTAAGCGTCTTTTGTTTTGCCATCTGAACAAATCCTCTTATGGTGTTTCATTCACCTCTACATCTTTCCTTCATATCGTGTTAAAATAGAAAGGTTGATTGACATGAATGCAGAGTAGCCAAGGCTTATGCCTTATGATTTATTTTTTCTTACATATATTGTGTAGGATCAGGATTTTTGCATACAAAGAAAGGTTGCCATTCCAATGTAAAAAATACAGTAAATCTCCTATAAATTTTTTTTGATGACTCCAATAATGAAAGGAACATTTTATGACTACATTAAAAGACGAGGTTCAATCCCGACGGACCTTCGCAATCATCTCTCACCCGGATGCCGGGAAAACGACTTTGACAGAAAAATTATTGCTGTTTGGCGGCGCGATCCGTGATGCCGGAACAGTCAAAGCTAGAAAAACAGGGAAGTATGCAACCAGTGACTGGATGGAGATTGAAAAGCAACGGGGAATTTCCGTTACATCTTCAGTCATGCAATTCGATTATGATGATTTCCGTGTCAATATTCTAGATACACCAGGCCACCAAGATTTTAGTGAAGACACATATCGTACACTGATGGCTGTTGATAGCGCCGTGATGATTATCGATTCGGCAAAGGGTATCGAGGATCAGACAGTTAAATTATTCAAAGTATGCCGGATGAGGGGTATCCCGATTTTCACCTTTATCAATAAAATGGACCGACAAGGTAAAATGCCGCTTGAATTGCTTGCCGAACTCGAAGAGGTATTAGGTATAGAAACATACCCAATGAACTGGCCGATTGGGATGGGAAAAGACTTCGTGGGCATTTACGACAGGTTCAATAATCGGATTGAACAGTTCAAAACTGAAGGGGAAGAGCGTTTCCTTCCGTTGAATGACGAAGGTGAACTCGAAGTGGATCATAAACTTAAGGATTCCCAGTTATATGAGCAAACTTTGGAAGAAATCATGCTGTTGACGGAAGCGGGTAACCAATTCTCTGAAGAAAACATTGCGAATGGAAAACTAAGTCCCGTATTTTTCGGAAGTGCTTTAACGACATTCGGTGTTCAGACGTTTTTGGATGCTTATTTGAAATTTGCACCAGCTCCACAAGCACGGATGACAACGTCTGGTGAAATGGACCCTGTCAGTAATGATTTTTCTGGCTTCATTTTCAAGATCCAAGCGAATATGAACCCAAAACACCGTGACCGAATTGCTTTCCTTCGTATCTGCTCCGGTAAATTCGAGCGTGGAATGAGCGTAAACTTGAGCAGGACAGGGAAACCGATTAACCTGTCTTCTTCTACCCAATTCATGGCTGATGATCGGAACACCGTAAATGAAGCGGTAAGTGGAGATATCATCGGTTTATATGATACCGGTAACTACCAGATTGGAGATACGATCACAACAAGCAAAGACATGTTCCAGTTTGAAAGGCTGCCTCAGTTTACACCGGAACTATTCATGAGGGTAACAGCTAAAAACGTCATGAAACAGAAGCATTTCCATAAAGGAATTAACCAACTTGTACAAGAAGGGGCCATTCAGCTCTTCAAAACGGTTCGGATGGAAGAATATCTGCTTGGTGCGGTTGGGCAACTTCAATTCGAAGTATTCGAGCATCGAATGAGGAACGAGTACAATGTTGAAGTCGTGATGGAGCGCATGGGCAGTAAGATTACACGTTGGGCTGAAGATGAGAAGCTGGATGAAAACCTTCATAGCTCAAGAAGCATCCTTGTTAAAGATCGGTTTGATAAATATGCATTCTTATTTGAAAATGAGTTTGCACTTCGTTGGTTCCAAGATAAAAATCCTGACGTGGAATTATATAATCCAATGGATTTGAAATAATGGAGAAGCCCGTGTAATATACACGGGTTTTTTTCATTATCTAGAGCGTAGAGCATTGTTTAAATAACGAAAGGTTTTTTGATAGTACCTTAAACATGTTTCCGCGAATATATTTACCTGTTATTATGTGAAATTGCCTATAGAGCAAATTTATGGAGGAACTTCATAATCAATCAGGCTTCGACTTAACTGTTAAAACAAAATCACTTAGGCGGAGTATTAGCTTGGTACATTGGAACAGAAACCCCTGACATTTGGGATGTATATCATTTAATCAATAGTTTAACTGGAAAACATCTGATAGTGGAGGTTGTTCAGCTTGTAGAATCAGGTCCCTTTTAGGGTCTAAATCTGCAAGCTTTTTTTATGTAATCCCAAAAAAACAGATTCCAGATAAAAGTAATATAAACAATAAAGACTGATGTTATATATACATAAGTAGGATTTGCATGTATTTTCGATTTATAGGTTTCAATTGCCCTGTCTACATCAGCACTGATGTCTACAATTTCTAATCTTTTTTCATAATCATTAACATATCTCTAGTAATTAGATGATCTTTTCTTTGTTTAGGCCATTTTACACAATTGATGACTAAGTCTAAACCTTGAGAACTGTCTTAATACATTGTTGATTTGAAATCTGTTGAAAATGCGGGTATTTTAATCATTACCCCCTGTTTTAAACATGTCGACTTTAGATAAACGGAAACAGGGAGATAGAAGATGTTAGACAGCTGTATTTTTGAAAATTAAATAGTAACTAATTGGAAAGGTTAAATAAGAAAATCGAAGTAACTTTCGGCATGGTAAGAATTGCTTGGATATTCCGCGAAACTTCTTATTGAACTGCATAATACTAATAGAAAATTTGTGGCTTTAACCCTGGTGCAGGAGGAGAATAGCAAAAATAACTTATATTGAACTACCGAGGTATGTAGGGGTTAAGATATGAAAGAAGAATAATGACGGTGCGAGTAAGGTTTTGAATATTTATATCCAAGCCTACGAAGGTATGGTCGGTTTTATCATTGGAAAATATTGCAGATGAATCAGTATTTTTAAGGATACGATTGGCAAATGGTTAGGTTATATCTTATCACAATTGAATTAAATCAATTGGCTACCTTTTTGGAACTTGATAAAGTACCGAATAATTGTGTGATGTAAGCAAAATGAACATACTTAACATAAAAAGTATCTTCCTTAAAGTTAATAGAGTTTTTAGACCAAAGAGGTGTGTAGCAGTGAAAAAAGGGAAATGGAGTCTACAGTTTACCATTATGATACTGGTGTGTGGGGTAGTAGCCCTATCATTATTTATTACAGATATTCTTATTAGCCAAACAGTTGCGGATACAATAGAGAAGAGCCAGACTGAAAAAGCAGTAAACGTAGCACGCATGGCAGCACAAACGCCGCTTGTAATCGAAGCGTTAAGTGGAAGTGGGAACAATCAGGAAGTTCAGCAATTTACCAATAGGATAAAAAAATCGACAGATGTAGAATTTGTAGTAATAATCGATAATAATGGAATCCGGAAAACTCACCCCGATCCAAGTAAAATAGGAAAAAAATTTGTTGGAGGGGATGAGAAAGATGTATTACGAGGTAGAGAGCACATATCTATTTCGAAAGGAACTTTAGGCAGATCTTTGCGTTCTTTCACCCCTGTTTATGATTCAGAGGATAATCAAATTGGAGCCGTGGTGGTCGGTATTTCTCTTCAAAAAGTTAATGATGCTGTTTTAAAAAGCCGTTTTAATATTTATGTAGGAACCGTTTTTGGAATATTAACCGGAATTGCCGGCGCAATACTTTTGGCAAGGTATATTAAGAAAATATTGTTTGGGCTGGAACCTTTTGCTATTGCGAAGGTTTTAAAAGAGCGAAATGCCATTTTACAATCAGTTCGGGAGGGAATTATAGCGGTAGATCAGAGTTCAACCATTACTCTCGTAAACAAAGCCGCTTTAAAGATATTTAAAAAAGCGGGTATTAATGAAAATCCAACGGGTAAAAAGGTAAGTAGTTATATGCCTGACTCAAACCTGGATAGAATCCTGGAGACCGGCAAAGTCGAATTAGATGAAGAGCAGGATTTAAAAGATAGTGTCTTACTAGTGAATAGGGTACCAGTATTTGTGAAGGGTGAAATCGTAGGTGCCGTGGCTACATTTCGTGATAAAACAGAAATACATCTGCTGGCGGAACAGCTGACTGGAGTCCGTTTATATGCTGAATCGTTAAGGGCCCAGTCGCACGAATTCATGAACAAACTTCATGTAATACTTGGTATGGTGCATATGCATTATTATGATCAGCTTGCAGCATATATTAGTGATCTAGTTGACCACAGAGAAAACGAGATTGGCTTTATTACCAAAACCGTTAAAGATCCAGTACTAGCCGGTTTTTTAATTGGAAAACTAAGTTATGCCAGGGAAGCAGGTGCTAAGCTGGCGTTATGCTCTGACTTTCAATTGCCAGAACCAGAAAATGCAGCTATTACTCATGAGCTAATTACGATAATAGGAAATTTGATTGACAATGCTATAGAAGCAGTGGAAAAAAATCCCGTTAAACGAATTGAATTAAAGTTTGATTATGCAGATGACATTTTAACTATTGAAGTACATGATACTGGACAGGGAATATCTGATGCCAATCTTAATCATATCCTTCAAAAAGGATTTACAACAAAAGGAGAGGACAGGGGGATTGGTTTATATTTGGTTAAGGCAAGCCTGGATAAGCTAGGCGGAGATCTCGATATTAGTTCAAAAGAAGGTCAAGAAACAACGTTTGTGGTTTATATACCATACAAAAGCAAGGATGATGTAGGATGATTAAGGTAATGATCGTAGAAGATGACCCGATGGTTGCAGAGTTCAATAAGCGCTATTTGAATCAAGTCGATGGCTATGAATTAGCTGCAGTCTGTTCCTCAGTGGATCAAGCTCTGAATGTATTGGAAAATCAAAGAATAGGGTTAGTTCTATTAGACATTTTCATGCCTGGGAAAAATGGACTCGATTTACTTTCACAAATTCGAGAAAGTGAAAAAGAGATAGATGTTATTGTCATTTCTGCTGCGTCGGACATTGAGAGGATTCAGAAAGCATTAAGACTAGGTGCTGTTGATTATTTAATTAAGCCGTTTGAATTTGAACGTTTTAACGCGGCCTTATCAGCATATCGGAACAAATCAGCTTTTATTCAAGATAAAAATATGCTAAATCAAGAAGAATTAGATTATCGAATATTGCATCAAGAAGAAAATCATTTACCAGAGGAATTACCGAAAGGATTGGCTAAAGATACCTTAAAGATTATATGGAATGTGATACGGTTATTTAAAAATGCTCCCTTTTCAACAGAGGAAGTCGTAAATGTGGCGGGTATATCCAGGGTATCAGTAAGGAAATATTTAAAATTCATGAAGGATATCGGGGTCCTTGATGTTAAGGTAATCTATGGAACGGTAGGCCGACCAGTCTCCCAACACAAATTTAATGATGACAAGAGCCATATTATTCAACGTTATCTGTAAGCAGCCAATGGCTGCTTACTTTTTTTAATTACATAATACTAAAATTAGTTAAATAAGCTAGTGTCACCCGTAAATGACTACTAAGATATAGACTGGCGATTGAGTTATTTATAAATTTTTCACAAGATTGAACAAATAAGCAGTAATGAGGAAATATTTAAGTTTTTATGTGCTGTATATTTATTTTCCTTTTTACAGTTTTCTTTTAGTAATTACACTTCCCCAGGGAAGAATATACTCTATTGCCTGGTAATGATCATTTATAAATATACATTTTTAGGAAGAGGGTACGTCTATGACAGCTTATGATAAGACAAAAAAGGGCTTGGAAACAACTTTAAGAGGAAAAGGTATTCTGTCAAACCCTTTTATTAATAAAGGGGTTGCTTTCACTAAGGAAGAAAGAAATGAACTAGGATTGGTAGGCTTGCTGCCATCCCAGGTGCTTACTCTTGAGGAACAAGTAAAAAGAGCGTATGAACAATTCTCCACTCAACCTAGCGATATTCGGAAGAATGGAATGTTATATGATTTATTTAATCGGAATGTGGTACTGTTTTACCGCCTACTTAAAGACCATCTAAGTGAAATACTTCCGATCATTTACACACCTACTGTAGGAGAGGCCATTCAACAGTACTCCCGAGAATATCACCGTCCAGGAGGTCTATACCTATCTATAGATAATATGGAGGGAATGGAAGATGCATTTAAAAACCTGGACCTTTCATCTGATGATATCGATTTAATAGTTGTTACAGATTCTGAAAGTATTCTTGGAATCGGAGATCAGGGAGTTGGTGGAATTAACATAGCCATTGGCAAATTGGCAGTCTACACTGCAGCTGCGGGAATTGATCCAAGCAGGGTGCTACCTATTGTCTTGGATGTTGGGACTGACAATGAAAGCCTGATTAGTGATCCACTGTATATTGGTAACAGGTTTGGGCGTGTTCGCGGTGATGAATACACCGAATTCATTGATTTATTTGTTAAAAAGTCTCAAGCCTTCTTCCCAAAGGGATTACTTCACTGGGAAGACTTTGGAAATATAAATGCACGAAATATAATCGATAATTATGGCGACAAAATTCTCACTTTTAATGATGATATACAAGGTACAGGTGCAGTAACACTAGCCGCCGTAAAGTCTGCATTACAAGTAACTGGTGTTCCTTTAAAGGAACAAAGGGTTGTTGTTTTTGGTCCAGGTGCAGCAGGAATCGGTAATGCTGATCAAATGGTTGAAGCCATGATCCTTGATGGCATTTCCAGAGAAGAGGCATATGGTAAATTTTGGGCTGTCGATTATCGTGGATTGTTGATAGATGACATTCCGGATGTTTTGAAATTCCAAAAGCCGTATTGCCGGAAAGCTGAAGAAGTCGAGGAATGGGCTCGGAATGAAGTCGGAATTATCCCATTATTAGAGGTAATAAAAAAGGTTAAACCAACCATCTTAATCGGCACTTCTGGTCAAACAGGGGCTTTCTCAGAAGAAGTTGTAAAAGAAATGGCAAAGCACGTGGAACATCCTATTATTATGCCGATGTCAAATCCGACTACCTTAGCGGAAGCTGTTCCTGAAGACCTTATAAAGTGGACTCAAGGTAAAGTCTTAATAGCGACAGGAAGCCCGTTTGATGATGTTGACTATAATGATGTGATTTATACAATCGGACAATCTAATAATGCATATATCTTCCCAGGACTTGGACTTGGTGCAATTGTCGCAGAAGCAACAAAAATCTCTAAGGGCATGCTTGCAGCAGCCTCATCTGCTGTTTCAAGATTATCGGATAGCAGTAAGCCTGGTGCTTCTTTACTCCCTTCAATCAAACAATTGCAAGAGGTTTCTAAATCTGTAGCCATTGAAGTGGCAAAGACAGCCATTGAAGAAGGAATTGCGAAAGCGGATATAACAGATATTGAAAAAGCAATTACAGAATACATGTGGAAGCCGGAGTATAAAACTATTCATGGGAAATAAATCCATCTTACTTTGTTGTCTCAAAAGAAAGGGGATCCGTTTTAGGGGAATCTCCGTATAAGTCAGTCATAGTAGAATCTTTTAAATAGGACAATTTTTGGAAAGAGAAGTGCATCTCGAGTGAATATTGGGAATATATTTTTAACATTAATACCAATCTTTTTTACAATTATTATTGGTTATTTGGGTGGCTATTTTAAAATTTTTAATTCAGAATCATCCAAAGGGCTTAATACGTTAGTTACAAAATTTGCATTACCTGCACACTTATTTATTGGGATCACAACAACCTCAAAACAAACCTTAATTAATCAATGGTCATTTTTCTTAACTATGACCATAGGTGTTATTGGCTTTTACATTATCCTTTTAATAGTGGCTCGTTTGGTGTTTAAATACGATTTAACTAAAGCATCTATGTTTTCATTAAACGCAACTCAGCCAGCCTTTGCTTTTATGGGGATATCTGTATTAGGCAGTTTGTTTGGGGCGCAAGAGATAGCTATACCTATTGCGATTACCGGTATTGTGGTGAATGCCCTTCTGGATCCATTAGCAACAATAGTTGGTACGGTCGGACAATCCAGAATGGGTAAATCTAAAGATGAAAAAACAAACATTCTGGGTATCGTTTTGCATGGTCTTAGCGAACCGCTTGCATGTATTCCCTTACTCGCTGTTGTATTAACACTATTAGGGTTCCAGGCACCGGATATCATAAAAAATGCGCTCGATCAAATTGGGTCAGTGACATCTGGGGTTGCATTATTTGCTGTTGGTGTAACCGTGGGTATCCGTAAGATTAGCTTACAACCAATTGCTTTTGGTATTTCCATTTTAAAAGTTGTGGCTATTCCATTATATATGATTCTGGTTGCTCATCTAATTGGCCTTGATCATGCAGATACAATTAAAGCTATTTTGCTAGTATCATTTCCGGGATCTGCTGTAGCGGCAATGATTTCAACTAGATTTGATTCGTTATCAACTGAAACAGCATCTTCATTTGTAATTAGTACCATTCTATCTTTAATTACATTACCTATCTATATATCCTTGTTAATGTAGCCTTCTAAGTATCCATCCTTCTTGGATGGATACTTTTCAACGGAAGTTTGTGAAATACTTAACAAACTTATTGTATAACATTAACCTTTTTTTGAAAAGAGTAGATGTTGGCTATTTTTATTTAAAGGGATGGTGTTTGATTAAAGGTGTAAGTCCAGGAAAATGCGTCGCAAATAGTATCTATTGTAAAAATTATCCATTAATTAAAATGAGATTATAATAATAGGATTTGTATAATTACATATTCGAATGCAGCAGTTGTTGAAATCTAAAATCTAAATCTTCGGTGTACAGGAATCATTTTTTTACTTGCAAAACGTAGTTTGTATACAATAATAATTTTTATTAATTGGTAAGTTAAAAACCAAACTATCTGATGATCAGGAACGGTTTGCAGTTCATTTAGGTGGGACTACGACATAACTGAAAGAATTGTAGGGACATCGTTTGGATTAAGATAGGGCCTTATTTGGGGCTAAGCAAAGAAGAGGACTTATATCTTAAGGTATATTTAGCTGAACCTATACGAAGCGAAGTATGGGTTTTTGTTTTGTGATAAAAAGGAATGAAGAATCGAATTCTACTAAAATAGATTATTATTCCTTTGACATTCTCCCGAAACTCCTTTATATTTAGCTAGTACTTTAGTGCTTAAAAGCGTTTCAGTAATTGTGAGGGGTGAAAAGGTCCGATCCTTACCTCAGAGAATATACAACATGAAAGCGGGGAAATACACATGCGTCTTGAAGATGCAAAGCTAAAACTCTCCTTACCTGAAGCAATTGGGGTTTTGGCCGTTCTATTCTTAATCATTGCAACTGGTATCATACATTATGGACTTGCCCCCCATATTCCAATTATAGCGGCAATCCTATTTCTATTTGTTTATGGAAAGATCAAGAAGCTGCCATTTTCGATTATGGAAGCGGCTATCGTCAAAGGTGCAGTTTCTGGTATGGGAGCTATCTATATATTCTTTTTCATTGGAATGCTGATTTCAATCTGGATGGCAAGCGGGACGATTCCTACCATCATGTACTATGGTTTTGACTGGATTTCTGGTGAATATTTCTATGCGGTCACATTTTTGGTGTGTTCGCTACTTGGGCTCTGTATCGGGAGTTCACTTACAACAGCAGCCACAATCGGCGTTGCTTTCATAGGCATGGCGGCGGCGATGGATTTTTCGTTGGCGATCACAGCCGGTGCAATCATTTCCGGTGCATTTCTTGGGGATAAAATGTCTCCTGTATCCGACTCGACCAACCTTGCTTCCGGTACGGTTGGAGTACCATTATTTGAACATATTAATAATATGCTTTGGACAACGATTCCAGGTTTTTTAATATCACTAATCATCTTTTACTTCCTTTCACCGAATGTCAAACTGGCTCCTGTTGAGGAAATCGAAGTCATGACCAAAGCCCTGGAAATGGAAACGAACATAAGCATATGGAGTTTGATTCCATTTATCGTCGTTCTAGTCATGGCTTTGAAAAAGGTGTCAGCCATTCCGACATTGTCGGCAGGAATCATTTCGGCAGCCATCATCGCTTTCATTCAAACGCCTAATTTTACGGTTGCAAAACTAGCAGATATTTTATACGGCGGATTCGTACTCAAGAGTGGAATGGATCAACTTGACTCAATCTTATCGCGGGGCGGCATTGAAAGTATGATGTTCTCCGTTTCGATGGTGTTGTTGGCATTGGCGATGGGCGGACTCTTGTTTGAATTGGGAGTCATCCCTTCCATTTTAAATGCGGTCCAGGATTCATTGACGAGTGTAGCGAAAGTGATTTCGGCTACTGTATTTGCAGGAATCAGCGTTAATTTCCTAGTGGGTGAACAGTATTTGTCAGTAATACTGCCTGGGAAGGCATTTCAGCAAAAATATGAAGAATTAGGCTTGCAGCCCAAAACGCTTGCGAGGGTACTTGAAGATGCGGGAACAGTTGTGAACCCTCTGGTTCCTTGGGGTGTTTGCGGTGTATTTTTAACACAGGTATTGGGTGTTTCAACCCTTGAATATGCCCCATTTGCTTTCTTCTGCTTACTTTGTCCTTTGCTCAGTTTGATTGCTGGCTTTACGAAAATCGGTATCCATTATAAATGAAAAAACAGGCGGTCGGTTTCGACTGCCTGTTTTTTCATATGAACTTCAATAGGGGAAAACCCCCTGACATGAACAGTAATGTCAGAGGGAGAATTTTACATTTATTTTGAAGACGCAATCTCATCTTTTGGGATGGACACGACCATTTCTTTCTGTTCAAGTAAATTCATTCGCATTACGACATTTTGGTATATGCCCATTGAAAGCATGAGCAGCAGTAAGGAAGATCCTCCATAACTGATGAATGGAAGGGTGATTCCTGTAATTGGGATAAGACCAGTCACTCCGCCAACGTTGATGCCAACTTGAATGCCGATCATGGATGAGATGCCGATCAATAAAAGACTTCCAAAAGGATCGTTGCATTTTGCTGAAAGCACAAACCCCCTTAGGACGATAAAACCTAGTGTCAATAGAACGAACCCGACACCGAATATCCCGAGCTCTTCTGCAATGACGGCCATGATGAAATCAGTATGTGATTCAGGCAGGTACCCGTATTTTTGTACACTGTCACCGAGCCCCACTCCAGTAAGGCCACCGGATCCTATCGCGAATAATGAATTGACGAGTTGATACCCGCTTTCTCCTGCCTTTCCGAAAGGGTCAGCAAACCCCGTAAAACGAGACACCTTATTTTCTGAGAGGACGGATGAGAAATTACCTGTCACGAGTACTCCTAATGCGAATATCGCAACGAATATAGCAGTAATCATAGAGAGTTTGAATATACTCTTAAAAGACATCCCGGATGAAATGATCATGGTACTTGAAATCAGGAAAATGACTGCTGCCGTTCCATAGTCAGGCTGTATTCCGATTAAAAAACAGATGAAAACCAGAAAGAAAATCGGGGGGATGACGGCTTTATCAATACTATTGATTCGATCTTGCCTTTTTCCGTATATGGCGGCCAGATAAATAATCATCGCCAATTTGGAAAATTCTGCAGGTTGGATCGATTTTGTCCCTAACTTGAACCAGCTTGTAGCATTTCCAGCTGTATGGCCGAAAATAAATAGCATCAAAAGGATACCGGCCATTCCAAACATCATAGACATCAAGAACATTTTGTTTTTGTACATCTTATAAGGAAGGATCATCGTGACGATCATTGCCAGGAATGAAATGAGAAAGGCCGTTTTTTGTTTCTCAAAAAAGAAATCCATGGGCTGACCGTATCGAGCAACAGCAGTAACCATACTCGAACTGTAAATCATGACTAAACCAAACAAACAGAGTAATACGACAGCGATGAAAATAGGGAAGTCGTATGCTTTAATTATTCTTTTCACTTGTGCGCTCACCTCAAATATGTATGCGCGAAAAAATCGCCTTCTTATATAGTAACGGAAAATCGGCTATATAGATAATAATTTTTATTCGATAATATGAATTTATCCTCCATTACCCAATATTAAACACTAAAACCGATAAACTAGTCTCCCGGATGGCCTTTTTGCTTATAGCCGAATTTGGATTCCTATACATTACCTTCGATAGCAAACGTGAATAATCCTTTTAATAAAGAAAACTTTTTACTATATATTCCATTTATGCAGTGGTATAGAAATTACTATTCAAGGTTATTGATGACAGGGCTGTATTTCATTGGTATCACCAAATGAGTTGTAAAACGTGACGTGATGTCGCGGATACTGTAAACGAATTTGCTAAAAGAATAACTCATCTTAAGAGGTATACTTATTTAAGCTCCAATTATGTTGCAGGGAATCGGACAGGGATTTTATGGAGAGAGGGGAACGGTTGTGAACTTGGTTCCAATCGATTATATTATACAGGCTGCTGCGTCTCTGGCATATTAAAGAGTGGAATAGAGTCGCTATTTTTATGTCACTTAGAAAGGGCGTTTTGACAGCACTGCAGCCGAGAAGTTTTGCTGCATTTCAGGGAAGGGGTTCCTCCTCGGTCGATCTTTATTTAAAGGATAAAAATGATATGGAGCACCAATAAAAATATGGTAAAGCAAGGGGAGTAGTTATGGAAGAAATACATGACAAGTTGGAAGTGTTTTCTCCGGCAACAGGTGAGAAGATTGCGGAAATCGTCCCAACGCCAATGAAGTCGATTCCTCATATATATAAGAAATCAAGACAGGCGTTCCAATCATGGTCGAATCTTCCCATCAAGGAACGGCTGCACTATTTAAAACGGCTTCGTTTATTGATGGTTAAAAAAATGGATGAAATAGCTGAAGTCGTTTCAAAAGATACGGGAAAAGTGAAAATTGAAGCGCTGGTTGCTGACATCATGCCCACGATTGATGCAATCAAGCATATCGAGAAACATGCAGTGAAGACTCTTTCCGGACGGAAGGTCACCACCCCACTCATGTTAATTGGTAAAAAATCTTATATCCATTATATGCCCCGTGGAACGATTCTCGTCATTTCACCATGGAATTATCCGCTGCAGCTTTCCATGGTACCCATTCTTAATGCTCTAGCAGCGGGAAATTCAGTCATCGCCAAGCCATCAGAGGTAACTCCTTTAGTTGGGGTGTGCATCGAAAATCTGTTTCTTGAAGCAGGTTTCCCAGAAGGGACTATACAGTTTGCCCATGGAGGGAAAGAATTGGGTGCGGCATTAACTGAGCAAAAACCAGATTATATATTTTTTACTGGATCTGTTAGGACTGGAAAAATGATTGGTGAGGTCGCAGCAAGACACCTGATCCCAACGACACTGGAGCTGGGCGGTAAGGATCCGATGATCGTTCTGCGTGATGCTAACTTGGAGCGGGCTGTGAACGGGGCTCTATGGGGGGCTTTCACAAATAGTGGGCAGGTGTGCATGAGTGTTGAAAGGGTTTATGTGGAAAGACCTGTTTATAATGAATTCCTAATGCTTCTTAAAGAAAAAACGAAGTCCATGAGACAGGGAGTGCAATCGAACGATGATATCGGTTCAATGACTTTCCCGGCACAAGTTGATATTGTGGCTGGACACCTGGAGGATGCACTGTATAAGGGGGCCGTACTTGAAACCGGAACACCTCCGAAAGAGTGGAAAATGGGACAGACGCATTTCATTCCGCCGACAATTCTGTCCAATGTCGATCATTCCATGAAAATTATGAAAGAAGAAACGTTCGGACCCGTGTTGCCTGTTATACCTTTCGATACGGAGGAAGAAGTGATCGCCCTGGCAAATGAAAGTGAATATGGACTCAATTCCAGCGTTTGGACGATGGATAAGGAAAAAGCAAGCAGGGTTGCGTCACGGTTAGTAACCGGGGCGGTGACGATCAATGATGTGCTGATAACGGTTGCTAATCATCATTTACCATTTGGCGGTGCCAAACAAAGTGGGGTTGGCCGCTATCATGGCGAGCATGGATTGAAGATTTTCTGCCATGAAAAAGCGATCATGATCGATAATGGTAAAAACAATACAGAAATACAATGGTATCCATATGAAGGGAAATACACGAGTTTTTTATCGCTGTTTCAGAACTATTTTTCTGCCAAACCGAACTGGGTTCGTTTCGGCAAAGAATATTTGCGTTTGATGAAATTATCCAAAGGGAATCGAAAATGAGATCCATTTATAAAAAAGATTGTTATTTTCATAACTCGCGCGTATACTATTAATATACTTAATAACTGATTTTCCTTTTCAAAGGGGAGTAGCGTTAGGGTTCGCCCTAAAACAAAGTCGTCATTACGTGGATGTTAAACATTCATCGGCTTTGTTGACATGATTTCATGTTCAGCAAGACCTTTGCCTATATGGCAGAGGTCTTTTTATTTTGCCAATGCCAATAGGAAGGAAATACTAACTATTGGAGGTTGAATGGATGGAAGCATCAATATTATTGGAATATGGCTGGGTCCTTCTTATCTTGGTTGGATTGGAAGGGATACTTGCTGCGGATAATGCAGTCGTCATGGCAGTCATGGTTAAGCATTTGCCAAAAGAACAACAGCGAAAAGCCTTGTTTTATGGTCTGATGGGAGCTTTTGTTTTCCGCTTTGCGAGTTTATTCCTTATTTCCTTTCTTGTCGACGTGTGGCAAGTTCAAGCAATCGGTGCGATTTATTTACTTTTCATTGCTTTTCAGAACATTTACAAAAAATACGCTGGTAAAGGTGAGAAGGAAATCACGAAACCCAAAAAGCAATCTGGATTCTGGATGACCGTGGTAAAGGTTGAAGCGGCTGATATAGCTTTCGCAATCGATTCCATGTTGGCTGCCGTCGCACTGGCTGTTACACTTCCTGCAACAGGCTGGATGAAAGTAGGCGGTATTGACGGAGGGCAATTCGCTGTCATGTTCCTCGGAGGTTTGATTGGATTGGTCATTATGCGATTTGCAGCAACTGGATTCGTGAAGTTGCTTCATCAGCGTCCTTCACTTGAAATGGCAGCATTTTTGATTGTGGGTTGGGTTGGAGTGAAATTGGCTGTACACACACTTGCACACCCTTCATTGGCTGTCATCGATCATCATTTCCCTGAATCAACTCTTTGGAAATCAATTTTCTGGGCTGTTTTGATTGGAATTGCAGCAGGTGCATGGATCATTTCAAGCAACAAAGAAAAAAAAGAAAAAGAAGAGAAAAAAATACAGGAAGCTTAAAAAAACAGGCGAGCTGGTCACGCCTAGAGTTTGTAGTCAAAAGGGGTTTTACCTAAAATTTCAAAACAAAGTTGATTGGAACGAAAGGTGCGAGACTCCTGCGGGAAAAGCGCGTCGAGGGGAGACCCCGCAGGCGCATGGCGCCGAGGAGGCTCCCGGACCGCCCGCGGAAAGCGAGTGCCTGGAGTGGAAATCAACGTTTGAGGTTTTATAAACCTTCATAAAAACTGAAACAAACTTGATTTTCATCGAGTTTATATACAGTCTGTAGGCGTGCTGGTCACGCCTATTTTTTTTGCTTTTTAATGTATTTATGGAGATGACCCTCAAAAGCGCAGGTATGTTTACGTATGATATGTTAAAAGATGTGAATATTAAATTCCGGTTATAAAAATGACAATTGTCCCATTGTATTGGACGAAAACCCGGAAAAAGTTATTTTACTGTAATTGCACTGTAATAAACGAGAAAAAACTAAGTATTTTATCATGTTGATATATTATGTGATTTCATTTAAATTGCAAAAATAGTTCTTTTGGTACTGTCTTTTAGACTCCCTCCGCTTAAGATAAGTATGTTGATGCGTATTTTATGTTCAACAGGAGCGAGGTGAGCAAATGCTTGGATTGTTGTTTACAGCATTCAAAAAAAAGAGTTCTTTAGAAGAAACCGTATTGAAAATTCAACAAGGCGATATTAGCCTTCGTAATGATACTATAGAGTCATTCAAACCTTTTATTGCGAAAACCGTCTCATCAGTTTGTAAACGTTACATATACGAATCGGATGATGAATTCAGTATTGGTATGATTGCTTTTAACGAGGCAATCGATAAATATTCCCCGGAAAAGGGCCGTTCTTTATTGGCATTTGCCGAAACCCTCGTTAAACGAAGGGTTATAGATTATTTAAGAAGCCAATCCAAACAAAAAGAAGTACTATTGGATTTATCACTGAATGATGATAATGATCAAAGCCATATATATATCGATAATGAAAATTCCATCAATGAATACGAGAAGCAGAAGGAATCGGAAAGAAGAAAAGAAGAAATTCAGCTTTATATAAGCCATTTACAGGATTTTGGTCTGTCATTTGAGGATTTAGTTGAAAACTCTCCCAAACATGCAGATGCCAGGAAGGGAGCTATCATGATCGCTAAATTGTTAATGGAAGATGACGAACTGAAAGAAACCCTGTTTGCAAAAAAGCGGCTGCCCGTAAAACAGCTTGAGGGAAAAGTGGAAGTAAGCAGAAAAACGATTGAACGGAACAGAAAATACATCATTGCTGTGGCAATCATAATAAACGGAGATTTTTTGTATTTGAATGATTATATAAAAGGGGCTATCGATGGATGAAAAAAGGAGTTATTCTTTCAGTTAATAAGCGATATGTAACCCTATTGACCCCCGAGGGTGAATTTCTGAAAACCAAAAGGCAGGAACGGGTATATGAAGTGGGTGAGGAAATCACTTTTTCACCTGCTAAACAAAAGTTCACTCTTGCTTTTTCCAATTTTCATTCATCTTTCAAAAAAACGGCCGTGCTAAGCATTGCCTCCACCTTCTTGATACTCTTTTCGATTCTTCCTTCTTATTTCACTGGTCCCGTGTCGGCCTATATGACGATAGATGTGAATCCAAGCATTGAATTGGAGCTTGACGATGATTTAGAAGTTCTCAAACTTACCGGTTTAAATGAAGACGGCAAGCTTGTGATTGATCATCTGAAGGACTGGAAAGGCAAGAATATAAAGACTGTTACAAACCGAATCGTTGAAACGACGAAGCAACTTGGTTATTTGAAAGGAAATAAACAAATAGTCGTTTCCACAACGTTATTGGAAAAAAATAAAGAACTGGATAAGAATTTAAAAGAAAAGATAAAAGAAATATCTGAGCAGGATAATGTTTCTGATACAAGAATGAAAGTGATCCAGGCAACAAAAAGCGATCGGAAGCAAGCAAGGGAACAAGGCATATCCACGGGTAGGTATCTCGAAAAGAAGTTGAATGAAGATAAAGGAAAGATAAAAGTCAATAAGAGGGAGCCTGCTCCAGCGCCAGATAAAAAAGTCGAGGAAAAGGTTGTTATTCCGAAAGAGAAGGGCGTAACGCTGAGTACGGAAAACAAATCGGATGGGGAAAAGAAAGAAGAGAAGGATGAAATTGAAATAAAGCAAAAGCCGGCCAATGAAGCCAAACCGACTGAAAGGAAAGAACCGGGAACGCAATTTACCAAAATTAAGGAACAAACCGAACGGGTAGATACAAATGGAAAACGGAATTCTATAAATGGATACAAGGATAAAAGCAACAAGTCAAAAGGAAAATCGGATAGCGATCACAGCAACCAATCAAAGAACAAGCAGAAAAATGAAAAGAATGATAAAAAGTTCGATGTGAAAAAAGTTCCTTCAGCCAAAGAAAAGTATAATAATGATCATAAAAAGCACGACAGTCATGATAATCAAGGTAAGCAAAATAACCAGGATAGGCATGATAAACAAGGTAAGCAAAATAACCAGGATAGGCATGATAAACAAGGTAAGCAAGATAACCATGATAAGCAATATAAACAAGATAAGAAAGATTGGGATAAGTCGAAAAGGGGTAAAGGCAATAATGGAAATGGAAATGGACATAATGATTAAAAAGAGTCCAGCATGCAGCTGGACTCTTAGCCATGGATATTAAATTGTAATAAGAATTATTGACCTTTAAGTTGAGATTGTGCTTGTTGTACAAGACGTTTCGTGATTTCTCCGCCAACTGAACCATTGGCACGTGCTGAAGTATCGGAACCTAATTGTACACCGAATTCAGATGCAATTTCATATTTGATTTGTTCTAATGCTTGTTCGATTCCAGGAACAAGAAGGTTGTTACTGCTGTTAGCCATTTAAATCTCCCCTTTACTTTTTCAACGGCTTTTGCCGCTGTAATGATAGTATAAGTAGAATGTGGAGTTTTACTTATATGAACAGCATCAAACTTATTGGTAAACCTGCCTATTTGTTGTAAGTAAGACAGTTTTAAAAGAGAATGGAAAAAAGAATGAAAAAAGGGTAAACTAGATTTTTAATGGTTATGTGATTCGCATAACTATAAAGGAGTAAGAAAGGAAACTCTTTATGTTTGCTATCAAAAAAATATTATCAAAGTTAACACCCGCTCAGCTTATCGTCGGTTATTACTTTTTGGCCGTAAGTATCTCGACCATACTGTTGAGTCTGCCGGTTGCTCTTAAGCCAGGCGTGGAATTTAAATTCATGGATGCATTATTCACAGCCGTAAGTGCAGTTAGTGTGACAGGTCTAACAGTTGTTAGTTTACCCGAAGTATATAATGAGGTAGGCTATTTCATTCTAATGTTCGTTCTCCAATTTGGCGGTATTGGCATTATGACACTTGGAACGTTTTTCTGGTTGATTTTGGGTAAGAAAATCGGTTTGAAGGAAAGACAATTGATCATGACGGATCAAAACCAATCGAATCTTTCGGGGCTTGTTAAATTATTGATTCAAATCATTCAGATATTTGTCGTAATTGAAATGATTGGAGCTCTAGTTTTAGGCATTTACTTTCTGAATTATTTTCCAAACTGGAAAGAAGCCTTTTTAAATGGCTTATTTTTAGCCATAAGTGCCACCACGAATGCTGGTTTTGATATTACCGGTATTTCAATGATTCCATTTAAAGACGATTATTTTGTACAGTTCATCACGATTATCCTGCTTATCCTTGGAGCAATCGGGTTTCCTGTCTTGATTGAGTTGAAAGAGTTTTTATCCAATAAAGCCCGTACTTATAAGTTTCACTTTTCTTTGTTCACGAAGCTGACATCAGTCACTTTCTTTTCCCTTATCATTGGGGGAACGATCCTGATTCACTTGCTGGAAATGAACGGGTTTTTTAAAGGCAAGAGCTGGCATGAATCTTTTTTTTATTCTCTATTTATGTCATCGAATACGAGAAGTGGTGGCCTTACAACGATGAATGTGAGCGATTTCTCGGAACCGACCCTTTTATTGATGAGCATTTTGATGTTCATTGGAGCATCCCCAAGTTCAGTCGGGGGAGGGATAAGGACAACGACTCTGGCCATCATGATTCTATTTTTATGGAATTTCATGAGGGGAAGGCGTTCCATTAAAGTGTTCAAGCGGGAGATTCATCCCGATGATATTCGAAAGGCGACAGCAGTTATGATCATGGGATCGCTCCTTTGCATAATCGCGGTCTTCATTTTATCGATTACTGAGAATTTTACTTTGATGCAAATCATTTTTGAAGTATGTTCGGCTTTTGGTTCAGTTGGACTTTCGATGGGAATTACGCCTGAACTCAGTAATATCGGTAAAATTGTCATTATGATCATTATGTTCATTGGCCGTGTCGGGATAACGTCCCTCCTGTATATCATAGGCCATAAAGAAGTTACGGAAAATTATCATTATCCAAAGGAACGTGTCATCATTGGGTAAATGATTTAAGTAGAACAGTAACCTTTCCATCTAGGAAAGGTTTTTTGTTATGTTTGCAGGAATTATGGACAAAATGTTGAAATTTACCTATAAGTGAGTATTCAACCATTTTAACATACAAAAATATCCTTAATTTGCCCCCTTACTTTGAATTCAATCGGATGAAGTATAAATCATTTTGGTAAGGAGGTGGAAGAAGTGAAGAAATATACTGGAAGGATCATTGTCCCTGCCCTTTTCTTCATATTGATATTACCCTATATAGGGTGGCTGGGGCATGAAGAACGAAGGTTTTCCGCCTTTGCAGGAATATATTTAATCGTAATTTTAACCATTGCCTGGTGTTTGGGTGCCATCTTCGATCATAACCGGAAAACGATTGCTTTGTTGCAGGATAGCGAAGGGCGTTATCGCATTATCTCCAATTACTCTAAAGAATTGATCAATAGCTTCAATGAGGTCATTTTCCAAACGGATGAAAAAGGGAAATGGTTGTATTTAAACCCGGCATGGAAATCGATGAGTGGTGCAACCGTGAATGAATCCCTGGGCCTTCACTTTTCTAAGCATATGGATAACGCTTCTTATCAAGAGGTATTAAAAGCCTTTGCGGACTCCTTTCATCGAGGGGAAAAATATTTTCGTGCGGACATTAAACTAAATGCGAAAAAGGGACCAAGTTGGGTTGAAGCATTCGTTAAACTAATTTACGATGACACTGGGAAATTCATCGGGACGGCGGGCATATTATCGGAAATCAATGAACGTAAACATGCGGAGGAAAAGCTTGTGAGTCTAAACGAACACTTGGCAATCACATCAAGCAAATTATCAACGGCTGCCCAACTTGCGGCAGGGATTGCACATGAGGTCAGGAATCCGATGACAGCGATAATGGGATTCGTGAAATTGATTAAAGATGGCGGTTCCGAAAAGCAGGAATACTATGATATTATTTTTTCGGAAATAAATCGAATCGAGCAAGTTCTGAATGAACTCTTGCTGCTATCGAAACCTGCTGAGGCGGTTTTTCTTGAGAAGGATTTAAAGGAAAGCTGCAACCATGTCGTAACGCTGTTGGAGACAAACGCCGTACTGAACAATATTCAAATTCATAAAAATTATGATTCAGAACCTATTTTTATGTACTTTGATGAAAACCAAATCAAGCAAGTATTAATAAACATGATAAAAAATTCCATAGAATCGATGCCGAATGGCGGAAATATTTTTGTGAGCATAAATGTAAAAAATGGGGAAGTTTTTTTGAGCATTTTGGATGAAGGGGAGGGTATCCCGGAAAACTCCCTTCAAAAAGTAGGAGAACCATTTTTCACTACAAAAACATCAGGAACGGGATTGGGTCTTTCCGTTTGTTTTAGAATCATCGAAAAGCACGGCGGAAAAGTTTTCATCACAAGTGAACTGAAAAAAGGTACGAAAATCGTTTGTATCTTTCCTACCGTCCAACAAAGGGAATATAGTGAGAACGAAATGGTCCGGATGCAGGGTCGCGAATGACAAGAAAATAATGATTTAATCGTTGAAAAAATCTGGAAATTATGTATATACTTTAAGAGTAATAACATACTAACCGGTTAGTAAGTTTAAAAGGAGGAATTCAATTTGAACTTTGAACATACTCAAAAGGTGAAAGATCTGGAAAAGAAGTTAACGGAATTCATGGAAAAGCACGTCTACCCAAATGAATCAATATACAAAAAGCAGCTCGAAGCACAAAAGAGCCGCTGGAGTGAAATACCCCCGATTTTATCTGAATTGACGGCAAAAGCAAAAGAAGAAGGATTATGGAATTTATTTTTACCTGATAGCGGTTATGGCGCGGGTTTAACAAATCTAGAATATGCCCCGCTTTGTGAAATCATGGGTAGGTCGTCGATAGGGCCTGAAATCTTCAACTGTAATGCGCCGGACACTGGGAATATGGAAGTGTTGGTGAGATACGGTTCAGATGAACATAAAGAACGCTGGCTGAAGCCCTTGCTTGCTGGGGAAATCCGCTCATGCTTCTCGATGACAGAACCGGAAGTGGCGTCTTCCGATGCGACCAATATCGAATGCAGGATAGAAAAGACGGGTAATGAGTATGTCATAAACGGCCGAAAATGGTGGTCTTCAGGAGCAGGCGATCCTCGATGTAAGATTGCCATCGTCATGGGTAAGACAGATCCTGAGGCGTCCAAGCATGAACAACAGTCAATGATTCTTGTACCGCTGGATACACCGGGTGTCAAAATTGAGAGAATGCTCCCTGTGTTTGGTTATGATCATGCCCCGCATGGCCATGCCGAAATCACTTTTGAAAATGTGAGGGTCCCGGCAACGAATATTCTATGGGGTGAAGGCAAAGGATTTGCGATTGCCCAAGGAAGACTCGGACCCGGAAGGATACATCATTGCATGAGGCTGATCGGCGCTGCTGAAAGAGCTCTTGAAGAATTATGTAAGCGTATTCAAAATCGTGTCGCTTTTGGTAAAACATTGGCGAGACAAGGTGTGATCATGGAGTGGGTTGCTGATTCACGCATTGAAATCGAACAAGCAAGACTTCTGACCTTAAAAGCTGCTTATATGATGGATACTGTCGGGAACAAGGAAGCGAAGGCGGAGATTGCCATGATAAAAGTGGTGGCACCAAATATGGCATTGAATGTGCTGGACAGGGCCATCCAAGGCTTTGGAGCTGCAGGGATTTCCGATGATTTCCCTTTTGCTGCACATTGGGCAAATGCACGGACTTTAAGGCTTGCTGATGGTCCCGATGAAGTTCACCGCTCACAAGTTGCTAAGATAGAGCTTCGAAAATACCAACAAAAGCATGAGGTGAAAATATGAAAGTTACCGACTTATTCGATCTAACTGGAAAGACGGCGATCATAACCGGTGGAGGGAGAGGATTGGGAGCACAAATAGCGACCGGCTTTGCCGAAGCTGGGGCAAATGTCGTTCTTTGTTCAAGGAAGAAGGAGGCATGCGACGAAGTTGCTTCACAAATCGAAAAGCTTGGAGTCAAGGCGCTTTCCCTGAAGTGTGATATCACCAATCCATCAGATGTACAGGAAGTTGTTAACGAAACTTACCGTGAATTTGGTGCCATCGACATTTTAGTAAACAATAGCGGGGCATCCTGGGGGGCACCAGCCGTCGACATGCCCCTTGAAGCATGGCAGAAGGTGATGAATGTCAATGTAACCGGAACCTTTATCATGAGCCAGACAACAGGCAGGATCATGATTGAGCAGGGACATGGGAAAATCATAAACATCGCTTCCGTTGCCGGATTAGGGGGGACCGACCCGAGAGTGCTCGATACGGTCGGATATAATACAAGTAAAGGGGCGGTCATTACTTTAACGAAGGATTTAGCTGTTAAATGGGGGCAGCATAATATCAATGTTAATGCAATCGCACCCGGATTCTTTCCGACAAAAATGACGAAAGAGGTTCTTGAGCAAGGAAAGAATCCTATCTTGGATTCCACGCCGCTAAAAAGATTAGGGAGTGATGATGATTTGAAAGGGGCAGCGGTTTTCCTGGCCTCAAGAGCATCCGATTTTGTGACTGGAAATATCTTGATTGTCGATGGGGGGGCACATGCAAAGTAATGAAAGGTAAGTAAATATGGCTGGAGGGTATGAAATGATGAATGAAAAAAAATGGCTTTCCGTTTATCCTGATTCAATTTCAAAGGAAATAAAAGTCCCGGATTTTCCGATGCAAAGGATCCTTCAAAATGCATGTCAGTCCTATCCAAACAATACAGCTATTACTTTTTATGACCGAAAGATATCCTATCAGGAACTTTTTCATGCGTCGCAAGCCTTTGCTTCAGCCCTGCAAAAAAAAGGTGTTCAAAAAGGCGATCGCGTCGCCATCATGCTACCTAACTGTCCGCAATACGTTATAGCTTATTATGGATCGTTGGCAACAGGAGCCATTATCACCCAAATCAACCCAATGCTGGTTGAAAGGGAGCTGCAGCATATTTTACAGGACTCCGGTGCTGAAACGATCGTTGTATTGGATGGATTATACCCGAAAGTGAAATGTGTGCAGCAACATGCAAATCTGAAAAATATCATCGCCGTAAGCCTTCAGTCTTCGGATGCAGATTTCCAGCCTGATGCTTCTTTTGACCAATTCATGAAGACAGGGGACGGCAAAATCAATCAAGTATCAATCGATCCGGAAAATGATATAGCCGTTCTTCAGTATACAGGAGGAACGACAGGCCGTTCAAAAGGGGCGATGCTGACTCACAGCAATATTCTGGCAAATGTCGTTCAATCGTATGAATTCTTCAAGCATGAATTAAAAATGGGCTCTGAAAGAACGCTGTCGGTCATCCCGCTTTTTCATGTTTTTGGAATGACGTCCGCAATGAATTTATCCGTGTATATCGCGGGTGATTCCATCATGCTGCCACGATTTGAAATAGAAGAAGTGCTGGAAACGATTAAGCGTGAACAGCCGACCACTTTTCCTGGTGTACCGACCATGTATGTAGCGTTGACGAATCATCCAAAGGCAGAAGAATATGGAATGGGCTCCATTCAGGTCTGTAACAGCGGAAGTGCACCGATGCCCGTGGAACTGCTGCGTGAGTTCGAACGAAAATCAGGTGCGAAGATATTGGAAGGCTACGGACTTACGGAAGCTTCGCCAACAACGCATTGTAACCCGGCATTTGCAAAAAGGAAGCCTGGGAGCGTGGGGATTGGTTTCCCTTCGACTGAATATAAAGTGATGGACCTGGGAGACGGAACAAAAGAAGTGGGATCTGGCGAATTGGGGGAATTGGTCGTCAAAGGGCCTCAAGTGATGAAAGGTTACTGGAATATGCCGGAGGAAACGGCGGTGACCCTAAGGGATGGTTGGCTTTATACGGGTGATATCGCCAAAGTTGATGAAGATGGATACCTCTATATTGTCGACAGGAAAAAAGATTTGATCATCGCAAGTGGTTATAATATATATCCGCGAGATGTGGAGGAAGTTCTTTATGAACATCCTGCTGTCCAGGAAGCGGTTGTCATCGGAGTTCCAGATGCTTACCGAGGGGAGTCGGTAAAAGCTGTGCTTGTACTTAAAAATAATAAAACGGCAAATGAACGGGAAATCATCGATTACTGCCGAGCAAACCTATCGGCTTATAAAGTTCCGCATTTCGTTGAATTTCGTGATGAGTTACCGAAAACAAATGTCGGAAAGATTTTAAGGCGGGCTTTAAGAGAAGAACTTTCCAGGAAATAAGAGAGCTTTGATAGTACGAACGCGTATGATATCAATTCAGCTGAAATTTTAACAGATTGCGAGGATGCAAACATGAAAGAAAAAATGACAGAACATAGCATACGCTTATTTGAAAAGAAGGGCTTTAGTGAAACGTCGATTTCCGATATCGTCGAGTCGGTCGGGGTTACGAAGGGAACGTTTTATTATTACTTTACGAGCAAAGAGCAGTTGCTTATGGATATTCATCTAGCTTATATAGACGAGTTGCTTAGTGAGCAGGAAATAATCATGTTGGAGCCTGGGAAAAGCTGTAAGGATAAGCTTTTCGATATGGTATTGATGCTTTTAAAAAGCATCAAAACCAAAAAATCCAGCGCAACGGTCTTTTTCCGTGAAATGAAAAATCTAAGTGACGAAAAACTTGCACAAATCCTTCCTAAGCGGGATGAGTTCCGTAATAAAATCGAGCAAGTGCTGATTAGCGGCATCGAGAGCGGAGAACTACGTTCCAATCTCGATGCATCCATCATCTCTTTTGCTATTTTGGGTGTGGCCAATTGGAGCTATCATTGGTTCGACCCAGAAGGTGAAAAAACCGAACAGGAAGTTGCAGCCATTTTTATGGGGATGATTCTACAGGGAATTGAAGCGTGACCAGGTTACATACTAACCAGTTAGTAGAAGGGAGATAGAAGGCATGATCAACAAGCAAATTCAATCAATAACCGTAATTGGGGCTGGGCAGATGGGGCATCAAATTGCGATGCTTGCTGCACTTGGAGGTTACGAAACGATTCTTCAGGATGTTCAGGAAGATGCATTGAATACAGCCAAAGAAAAATTGGATGTCATTTTGACTAAATGGGTTCAAAAAGGAAAATTGTCTGAAGATCGTAAGTTGGCTGCTTTTAGCCGTCTTCAATATACCACCGATCTTGAGAAAGCGGCCAGTGGAGCTGATTTGATCATTGAAGCGGTTGTTGAAAAGCTTGATGTGAAACGGGAGGTCTTTGCTAGACTTGAAGAATTGGCCCCAGCAGAAACCATTTTTGCAACGAATAGTTCAACTATTGTCAATAGCCTGATTGCGAGTGTGACGAAGCGTCCGGATAGGTTCATTAATATGCATTTCTTTTTCCCGCCTCTAATAATGGATTGTGTTGAAGTTGTCATGAGTGATCAAACATCGGAGGAAACAGCGAAGCTTGCGATGGAAGTCACAGAGAAAATGAATAGGACAGGAGTTTTGTTGAGGAAAGAGATATCGGGTTTCGTAGCCAACCGAATTTTGGGAGCGTTGCAGCGTGAGGCCTTATATTTGTATGAAGAAGGGATTGTGGACTATAAGGATATCGATTTAATTTGCAGGAAGGCTTTAGGCCATCCCATCGGCCCTTTTGAACTGATGGATCTATCAGGTATTGATGTAGGATATTTTGTCATGCAGCAGCGATACAATGAAACTGGAAATCCAGAAGACAAACCAAATGCTTGTATTGAAGAAAAGGTGAATAAAGGAGATTTAGGAAGGAAAACAGGAAAAGGCTGGTATGATTATCCAAACCAAGGAGTGAAGAATTGATGACAAAATTAATTAGAGTGGTTAAGGAAAATAAGCTGTCTGTCATCACCATCGATAATCCTCCATTAAACGTAATCAGTAAACAAGTTTTTAGAGAATTGGGAGAAATATTCGATGAACTTTCAAAAGATACTGAAACGGTTGCGGTACTCATAACCGGTGCAGGCAATATCGCATTTGCAGCTGGTGCCGATATTAAAGAATTCCCTAACATGATGGGGAACCCGAATATGAAAGAAATGGTAAAGGAAAGTCATGCCGTCCTAACCAAAATCGACCAGTTACCTAAACCTACGATAGCCGTATTAAATGGCCTGACTTTGGGCGGCGGATGCGAACTGGCTCTGACCTGTGATTTGCGAGTGGCAGAAACACAGGTTCAAATTGGTCTGCCGGAAGTGAAATTGGGCTTATTTCCTGGAGCTGGCGGTACACAGCGTTTGTCCAGACTTGTAGGAAACGCAAAAGCAAAAGAGATTATATTTACCGGTGATCCGCTTGGTGCCATAGAAGCGGAAAAAATCGGGCTTGTCAATAAAGTCGTTGAGCAAGGCTGCGGCTTATCGGAAGCGAAAATCTTGGCCTCACGATTGACAAGGCACTCACTTCAGGCACTATCGAGAATCAAGAAAGCGATTAATGAAGGAAGTGAGGCAACGCTTGAACAAGGTCTAGAGATTGAAACGAATCTTTTTGAAGAAATCTTCCAAACTGAAGATGTTAAAGAAGGGGTTTCCGCCTTCTTGGATAAACGTAAACCTGCTTTCGTACATCGTTAATCAAGGAGGGGTCTTATGCATGAATTGGAAGTCAACGTCCGTTTTTCCGAAACGGATGCTTTGGGCCACATCAATAACACAAGCTATTTCTTATACCTCGAAGAAGCACGCATGAAGTTTTTTGAGGCTTTAGGTCTAGCGGTGAATGTCGAATCTTGGAATTTTTTGTTAGCCTCCACTAAATGCGACTTTATTGCTCAGGGATATTTCAATCAACTCTTGACCATCCGGACATCTTTGACAAAGGTAGGTACGAAAAGTTGTGAAATGGTCCATGATATCCTCTGTTCACAAACTGGGGAAGTGATTGCTAGGGGAAGTGCAGTTTTAGTCTGTTTTAATTTTTTGAATCAAAAAAGTGAACCTATTCCTGAATTTATTAAAGAAAAGCTCATTTCACATCTTGTTCAAAATTAGAATGACAAAAGTCTAAAGGAGTGGAAGAACATGGTGGACGATACGATTCCTGTTCGGCCCGGCGAGGAACTGAATATTGGTGCATTAGAGGATTTCCTAAGAAAAAATGTATTGGACCTTCCAAATGAACCGTTAGAATTGCAACAATTTCCCATGGGCTATTCCAATTTGACCTATCAGCTGAAAATTGGTGAGTGGGAGGCTGTTCTCAGAAGGCCACCTCTTGGTCCTGTTGCTCCAAAGGCGCATGATATGAAGCGTGAACATCATATCCTTTCCTCAATCAACCCATATTTTCAAGCAGCTCCCGAGCCTATTCTGTTCTCGGATGATGAATCGATTGCGGGGGCCCCTTTTTTCCTAATGGAAAGGAAACATGGAATTGTAATAGATACCGAATTCCCCAAGGGAACAGAGCCTACGGTTGAAAAGTGCAGACAGCTTTCAAATGTGATGGTCAATCGGCTTGCTGATCTTCACTCGATTCCCCATGAGAAAACGGGATTGGTGGAAATTTCTAAACCTGAAGGGTTCATTGAAAGACAAGTACGCGGATGGATTTCCCGCTATGAGAGAGCAAAGACAGATGAAATCAAGGAAATTCGTCCGCTTATCGATTATTTTAAACAGAATATCCCGAAAAAAAGCCAGACTTCAATTATCCATTATGACTATAAGATCAATAATGCCATGTTTAACAAGGACCTTTCAGAGATGGTTGGTTTATTTGATTGGGAAATGTCCACCGTTGGTGATCCGCTAGCCGATCTAGGAGTGGCTTTAAGCTACTGGACGGAAAGCGGTGACCCGGAACTTATCAAATTCGGTGTGGGTCAAGCGTCAATCACGACTTTAACTGGTTTCCTGACACGAAGGGAATTTATCGAGACGTATGCAGCAAGGAGTGGCAGGGATGTTTCCAACGTCGATTTTTATTTAACCTTTGGTTACTTTAAGTTAGCAGTCATCCTTCAGCAAATCTATTATCGATATAAAAAGGGCCAGACTAATGATCCCCGTTTTTCCAATCTCGGAAAAACGGTTAAAGGTTTACTCACTCATGCTGCAAATGTAGCTGCGAAGGAAGTTTAATTAAATGGAATATATACAAAACATTCATTTGCTATTAAAAAAAGAAGAAATAGATAGTGAAAAGCTCCAAGAGGGGGATAAAGTTGCGGTCATCCTGGATGTGTTATTAGCAACCACAACGATTATTTCAGCACTTCATGATGGAGCACGCCAGGTGATACCTGTCATGGATCCAGTGGATGCCTTGGTGAAAAGCCAGGAATTGGACCATGGGGATTCCATAGTGGCAGGGGAACTAAAAGCAAAGCCGGTTGGTGATTTAATGTATCCAAGTCCGACGCTATTGAGTAAGTTGGTACCTGGCAAAACTTTAATATTGTCCACGACTAATGGAACGGTTGCGCTGAGGAATTCAGCCGCTGCCAAAAAGGTTTATATCGCATCTTTGTTAAATAATCCGTCTGTTGCTGAAAAAATAAAAAAACATCATAAAACAGAAACGATCATCATCGTTTGTTCGGGAAACTCAGGTGAATTCAGTCTGGAAGACTTTTACGGTGCAGGTCATTTGATAGATTGCCTGATTGCTGGATCACAAGGTACGTTCATACTCAACGATGCAGCAAAGGCTGCAAAAGCGCTTTATCGAACGAATAGCGAAAATGCCTTTGATATCCTGAAATCATCATATGTCGGACAGTTGTTTGACAAACACAGCTTGATCGCAGATTTGGAATTGGCGGCGCAAAAAGGTTCGATGGGGCTTGTCCCAGAATTGGTGAATGGAAAGATCAAAGCTGAATTGAAAAGGCAGGAAACGTAGTTCAAAATCTGGATAAGGAGTGAAGGGCATGAGATTTTCGCAGTCAATAGCGGTGGTGACAGGTGCAGGTTCCGGTATTGGGAAAGCTACAGCGATGCGCCTGTCGGATGAAGGGGCAAAAGTGTTGTTGGTAGGGCGGACGAAAGGAAAGCTGGAGGAAGCAGCTGCAGAAATCAATGCAAGGCACACGATTCCAGTGGCCGACATTTTCCCTGCAGATGTTACCCTCGAGGAAGATGTAAAGAATCTGGCCATGTATGTGAAGGAACAATATCGTGATCTACACATTTTAATCAATAATGCAGGTGGATCAAAGTCCTCGAAGCTTTTGGATACATCTTCAGCTGATTGGGATATGATTCAACATGTCAATTTGAAAAGTGTCTTTCTAGTTTCCAAGTACTTAGGAAAAGTGATGGAAGAAGGAGCGGGCAGTGGAAATAAAGCCATCAATCGGGCAATCGTGAATGTGGCTTCACTGTCAGGACATCAGGCAGGGGCATTCATCCCGCATTACAGCTCTGCTAAAGCAGGGGTCATCAGTTTAACGAAATCATTGGCACTGGAACTCGCTGCAGCCGGCATTCGGGTCAATTCCGTATCACCGGGATTCATTGAAACGCCTTTAACGGAGGATGGATTGCAAAATGAAAAATTCGTAAAGTCGATTCAACGGAACACGGCACTGGAAAGAGTGGGGAAAGCGGAGGAAATAAGTAATGTTATTGCCTTTGCTGCTTCGCCGGAGGCTTCCTATATGACTGGGACGGATTTATTGGTGGATGGCGGCTGGTTGATCAAATAGAAAAAGGGGATGGGTAAATGTTAAAAGAACACTTATTGACAGAAGTAACCGATAATGTAATGATCCTGACTTTGAATCGTCCTGAAAGCTTGAATGCATTTAGTCCGGATATGATTGCAAGCTTAACGAAAGCGATTAAGGATGTAAAACAAACACCACATATAAGGGCAGTTATCATCAAAGGGGCGGGAAGATCATTCACTGCAGGAGGTGACGTTAAGTCAATGGGGAAGGCCTCTGCAAGTCAATTGTATGATCATGTTGGCAGAATGAATGAATGCATATTGGCTCTGGATGCTTCTGAGGTTCCCGTAATCGCTGCCGTCCATGGATTTGCGGCAGGGGCCGGATTTAATTTGGCACTCGCCTGTGATTTGATCGTGGCTTCCGATGATAGTCAATTTGCCATGAGTTTTTCACAGGTAGGACTGATCTCTGATGGAGGTGGTTCGTATTTTTTACCTAAATTAGTAGGGCCCCACCTTGCAAAGCAGCTCTTCTTTACTGCCGAGCCAATTTCTGCGGAACGCTTACACCAGTTAGGTGTCATTAATTATATATATCCACTCAATCAACTTGAAGAGGAATCATTGAAACTTGCTGAAAAGCTGGCAAATGGATCAACAAAAGCTTATGGGATGATGAAAAAGCTCGTTAGCCATTCATTTACGGCTACACTTGATGAAATGCTCGAACAGGAACGTATCACGCAAACCTTGATGGCCTCCACAGAAGATCATCTGGAGGGAGTTGCAGCGTTCAAAGAAAAAAGAAAACCGGAATTTACAGGAAATTAATAAGGGAGGGATAAAGATGAGAGCCATTCATTTTGAAGAATACGGCGGACCGGAAGTACTGAAATTGACTGAAATGGAAAGGCCCGTGCCAACTGGGCATGAAGTTCTGATTGAAATCGATTGTGTCGGCGTCAATTATGCAGATACAGCCAGAAGGGAAGGGCAATATGTAGTACCTACGCCGCTTCCGTTCATTCCAGGTGCGGAAGTGGCTGGCGTTGTGGTGGAAGTTGGTGGAAAGGTGACCAAAATCAAACCTGGTACAAGGGTCGTGAGTTTAATTGAATCGGGTGGATATTCAGAATATGCCCTTTCAGATGAATTCTCGGCCATTCCGCTTCCTGATGCCATTCAGTTCCATGAAGCTGTTGCCCTGCCCCTTCAAGGTCTGAGCGCCTATCATATTCTAAAGACAATGGGACGCATGCAACAGGGGGAAACGGTATTGGTCCATGCTGCTGCAGGTGGAGTGGGAACGATTGCCGTACAATTAGCCAAAATCTTCGGGGCTGGAAAAGTGATTGCCACCGCCAGCACAGTGGAAAAGTTGGAACTGGCTAAATCGATGGGGGCTGATGAACTTATCGATTACACAAAAGAAGGATGGGAAATGAAAGTCCGTGAGGTCACGGGAGGAAAGGGAGTAGACGTGGCTCTAGAAATGGCAGGAGGGGATATTTTCAATAAAACATTGAAGTGTTTGGCTCCATTTGGACGTCTTGTTGTTTTTGGTAATGCTAGTCGTAAACCTTATACGATGAACCCGCAGCAATTAATGAGGCGCAATCAATCCGTCGTAGGTTTTTTCTTGCCACAGATCATGAAACACCCAAATTTGCTGTTGCCTAGCATTCAAGACCTTTTTTCTTACGTCGCGTCCGGGGAGCTTAAGCTAACTATCGGCGGCATCTACCCAATTGAAAAGGCAGCAGCCGTTCATGAGGAAATGAACGCCCGTCAAACGAAAGGGAAGTTGATTTTGCAGGTAAAATGAGAAGAAGGGGTGTGGATGATGCACCCCTTGTATTTTAATGGGATTTCACTTGTTCCTTGGACCCTCAAGAACGATTCAATCCGTATCAGTGCTCACATCCTTATCGGGATGCATGAAAGGTGGCTGCGGCGCTTTTTTAGCCTCTAACAGTTCACGGTTTTCAGTTGAATTCCAGCCTATATCATTGGTGGGGTGTATCCATTCGTCTCCAGCCATGATTTCCGGGTCTGTATCTTCGCTCCAATTTTCGAGTGGTGAGTTTTCAGATGCATATTTACTGTCGCCAATGACGACTCCAAAATCATTGACGAATGGAGCCTGTGGTTTTATGCCGGTTCCCTTAAAGCTTGGTGCATTAATTTGGTGTGGTTGTGTATCGTCGACAATTGGTGAATCCAATTTCTTTTTCATGTAGTGTCTCCCTTTCCGTTTTACGGTTATTTTTCTCGTCTGTCCCTATATTATCCCTGAATAATTTCAGGCATTTTTACCCCATTCTAAAATGTAAACTATATGAAAAGGGTGGATGAAAATGAAACGGAAAGCCAATGTGGATGGTGCTGTCAAAGCAAGTAAAACGCCAAAAAGAAACCAAGCTGAAAATGAATTTTCCAATGAGTTCGCATTGGAGGAAAACGCAATGAAAGGTGCCAACCGTAATTCAAAGCAAGGCAGAAAAGGAAGAAGTTAATGGATAAAGAAAAACAGAACAGCCAGGAAAAGATGGGACAACATGTACGAACTGAATTTGGAATCGAATTCAGCGGCGATATGAACGCAACTAAAATTTATGAAATTTTGGCAAAAGAAAATAAAAAACGTGATAGTGATAAGTAAATAAGGACGGACCCAATTCTTGGGTCCGTCCTTATTTTTAAAAAATGATGGTGCCAGATTTTGAGAGAGGGAAAATCGTTGATCCCTTACCACTCGGATCAAAATAGGCAAGCATGAACGATGGTTTCTCGACGATTGTTCCCTCAGCTAAATACGTTTCCAAATCAAAGGGAAGTGCCTCGAGCAATGTGTGCTTGTGTATTTCTTTTTCATTAAGTGCCAAGGCTGTGAAAGAGGAACCAAGCTTTTCAGGCTTATTCAGAATCTCTTCATATATCTCTTTCCGCCCACTTTTATCTAGGGAAGCTTCCCACCAAGGCTTACGTGGTTTGTATTTTTGGTTCATGAAATAATCCAATTTCATGAGTCCGTTAATGTTTTTCAGTTCAGCAGATTCCCGGGAAGCCAAAAACTGCTGTAAGCGTCTGAACAAGTCTTCAAGCTGATGTCCGATTCGTGACCAGCCTTGTTCATCCCAATAGGTACCGAAATCTTGAAAGAAGTCGAATGGTGATTGAAATACTGTTTTGACAAGATATTCCGTGGTATGATCCATTCTATGGTCGTTCCAGTATTTTTCAAGGACATCTTCAACCTGTTTAATGCGGACAATGTCATCGAAGGATAAAACATTATTTCCTAGGATTTCATATGGAGCATGTTCGCTGTATATATATTGGTGTTCAGCGGCACGTATCCGTAAGCCAGTGCCACGAAGCATCTTTAAGAAACCAAGCTGCATCTCTTCGGGTCTGAGCTCGAAAACATCATTGAAAGTCTTTCTGAAAGAATGATAATCCTCTTCTGGTAAACCGGCAATTAGGTCTAAATGCTGATCAATTTTCTGCCCTTCTTTTACCATCGTTACGGTCCTGGTCAGTTTTTCGAAGTTCTGCCTTCTCATTACAAGATCATTCGTATGATCATTCGTTGATTGTACCCCTATTTCAAAGCGGAACAGTCCTGCAGGGGCATTATCGTTCAAGAACTGGATAACTTCCGGACGCATGATGTCCGCCGTGATCTCGAACTGGAAAACCACACCGGGAAGATGTTCATCGATTAAGAATTGAAACATCTCCATGGCATAGCTTCGGCTAATATTGAAGGTTCGGTCAACGAACTTAATGGTCTTGGCACCATTAGCCATAAGGTATCTGATATCTTCTTTAATCTTTTCACGATCAAAATACCTGACACCCACTTCAATTGATGAAAGGCAAAATTGGCAGCTGAACGGGCACCCTCGGCTAGTTTCGATATAGGTGACACGTTTAGATAGGTCGCCGCGGTCTTCCTCCAAACGATATGGAGAAGGGAGGGATTTCAAATCAACCTTGCCGTTCTGAGGCTGGATGATTTTTTTTCCATCCTGTCGATACGCAATGCCGCCGACCTTCTTATAGTCATTCGAACCTTCAATTTCAGATAAAAGGGCCTTGAAGGTGACTTCACCTTCGCCAATTACTATGAAATCAGCCCCGGGAATCTGATCAAGCCATTCCCCAACATCATAGGTGACTTCAGGTCCGCCGAGAATGATAACCAATTCTGGATTGATCTTCTTCAGCATGGCTACGACTTTCATTGTTTCTTCGATGTTCCAAATATAGCAGCTGAACCCTATGACATCAGGTTTTTTGGAATGAAGGTCACCAACTATGTTCATAATTGGATCTTTTATCGTATATTCTGCCAGCTGTACATCATAATCGGGCTGGGCATAAGCTTTTAAATATCGAATGGATAGCGATGTATGGATATATTTTGCGTTAAGAGTACTGATTATTATATTCATGTTAAAGGGCGTAAAAGAAACGCCTGGCTCCTTTCGTGTACATGTCTTTTTAAGCCAACAAGCACTAACGAGTAATTTTACCATAGCGTGCTCCATTTGAAAAATGAGTTATGGTATTGAAGGGGAATCTTTTTAGCCTAAAAGTCGAAATGAAATGGAATTTGAAAAAAAACGGATAAAGCAGAAAATGCTTCATCCGTTTTTTTAAAAAGCTTGTTTAATATACTCTTTCGTTTTAGTCATGAAACGTTTTGTCTTGGTCGCTTTCAATTCGATGATCGGCTGCGCCATGGTAGCGATCATTTCACTTGATAATAACACGGTAATCAAGAAAGAGAGGCCGGCGAGCATGATAAAGCTCTCTGTATTGCTGAAGTATTCCTGTATGGTGCTTTCACGGAAAAACCGAATGAAGAAACCATGCAGCAGATAGACATAAAGGGTTTGTTTACCCCAGTTCGTAAAGAAATATTGTCCGCGTGGGATGAACGAAAGGAAGCTGAACACTGAAATTATGCTCAATCCATAAAATCCTAGGCGTTTAAACATGGACACGATTGTCGCATCTTCAAGTTCGGCATATGGTTTCGAACCGAGTAGCCATTTATAATTGATATCGGCATTTAAATAAAAACCGATAAAAATCACTAACATGACACTGAGTGAAGCCAAACGAACTTTGGGAGTGAATAGTTTTTTTAAATGTTCCTTGCTTAAATGGTACCCGATCAAAAACATCGGGAAAAAAACGAATGTCCTGGAGAGACTAAGGTAATTGGAGATATAGTCAATATATCCAATCAATAAGGCGATTAAAAAAGATAAACCTATGCCTACTGATGGCTTTAGCTTTGAGAAACCAAGGAGCATGATGTTCCAACAGAATAAACTGATCAGGAACCATAGCGACCATTGGGGGTCAAGCAGGTCTACAGTGATGGCAGAACGTTCATATAAGAAATAGTAGTAAACGGTATATATCAATTGGAAAATGATATAGGGTAAAATCAGTTTTTTAGTAATCTTACCTAAATACCCTTTTTGATAAAAACCTTTCGCAAAGAACCCTGAAACAAGGATAAAGGCAGGCATGTGAAAGGAATAAATGGTTTTATATAAAGCATATATCGTTTCACTGTCATGTATATACGTATTCAGCAAATGTCCAAAGACGACAAAAGCCATGAGAATGAACTTGGCGTTATCGAAGAAAAAATCACGTTGTTTCATTGTTGCCTCCATTTAATAAATTTTAAGGTAGCTAGAAAGCATTGTTATTTCTTATACCCTAAATACCTTGTACTAAATCAATATTTATTAAATTTATTATAAAAACCTTAAATTAAGCTTAACGCTAAGTTTTATAGTATTCAATATACTATAATTTGATATATAGGATAATTTTAGAATAGCGTGATTGCGCCGATTTTCGAAAAACACCTAGGAAAATCAAGATGGATGTCGAATAAAGTTGGTAAGTAGGGGTATTGATGAGGGGGGTTAATATGAAAATCGGTTATGAGAATGAAACGGAATATAAACAGGAAATTTTAAAATTGAATAAACAGATCGAAGGGTTTTTGAACATTTTCAATTCGATGTCAGAGCCTTATATTAGGGTTGATGAGGAACTGCGTCTCACTTATGCAAATGATGCCGCTTGTGCCCTGCTGGAAACCGCGAAAGAGCAGCTGGAGTCAATGAAGATAACTGATTTTCTCGATGTCATCCCTTTAAATAACCAGGAAGTGTCAAGTTCCCTAAAAACCTCGAATGAAAGTGAAAGGCAAATTATCCAGCTACATACCGGAGCCCTTAAGCAAATAGAGTTTATGCGTATAGGCTCACTTTCCGAAGGACAGCAGTTCTACCGTTTGGGGGATGTGACATTGGATGTTTCTTCGTCAAGGGAAACAAGGATGTCAAGGCAGATGTTTTTGGACATCTTCGATACAGCCATAGAAAGCATCGTTCTATTCGACAGTTCAGGAATAATAATGGAAGTGAACCATGCCTTTATCCATGTCTTGGGCATCCCGAAAAAAGAGATTGTCGGTAAGAATATGAGGGACCTCATATCCCCAGATTATAGGGAATATTGGGATGAGAGCATACAAAGAGCCTTTGATGAGTCGAACTTCAAAGGAGAGGTAGAGATAAAGGTTGGGAATGAACTGCATCATTTCACTTTCTCGATAAGTTCAACGGTAGGAAATGAATTATATATGTCGGTGCTTCGAAAAATTACAGAATCGAATATAATAGAAAAAAAGTTAGAGACGAGCGAACGGATTTTTGCCGAATTATTCGACCAATCGATGGACGCGATCATATTCTGGAATGATGACGGGATCATTTTTCGGGTCAATCATTCAGCATGTAAAATATTCGAATCCAGCAGAGAGGAGTTGATCGGCAGTCATATCTGGAAATACGTGTACAGCAATAATAACCATTTTGTTCATATGATGGAAACGTTTGAAAGAGACACCCAGGTACGGGGTGAGCTGATTTATAAAATGCCTAATAACCAAATTAAATTGCTTGAATTGACTGCCAAAAAACATGAAGGTGACGGATATAACGTAACGATTTTTCGAAATGTCAGTGAGCGCTGGCTGATTGAGAAGGAATTAAGGGATAGTGAGAAGAAGTTCAGGAAGATTTTTGAGGGAACATTAGACGGCTTGATATTATGGAATCATGAAGGGTTCACCGATATTAATGAAGCGGGTCAGAAAATATTGGAGATTTCGAAGCGCAAACTGGTATCTTTATCTGTAAAGGGATTCATCGAAAAAATTCCTGAAAATGCTCCTGTCTTGAACGCTCACATTGAAAATGTTTATAAGCATGAGGTCTACTCTTCCATCATTCCGATAACATACGAAGATGGAAGAGTTAAGCATATTGAATTTTTGACGAGGAAAAACTTATATTCTAACCTGAATTTAAGCATTTTCCGTGATGTTAGTAAAAATCTAGAAATGCAGGAACAAATCCGAAAATCGGATACTTTGAATGTCGTTGGTGAACTAGCGGCCGGAATTGCTCACGAAATCAGGAATCCAATGACAGCCTTAAAAGGTTTTATCCAGTTGCTTGAGGATGGTGTTAAAGGGGAGTTTTCTACTTATTTCCATGTGATTACTTCCGAAATTAATCGAATCGAAACCATTATCACGGAATTTTTGGTACTGGCAAAACCGCAGGCGCTAAAAATTTTCAAACAGGATGTTCATACCATATTGAGAGAGACACTGGAATTACTGGCCGCTCAGGCACTATTGGAAAATATTCAATTCGAGACAGACTTTGAAGAAGATGAATTTAAGGTTTTATGTGAAGCGAACCAGTTAAAGCAAGTGTTCATTAACATCATCAAAAATGCATTGGAAGTCATGCCGGATGGGGGATCTGTTCACATTAAAACAAGCCGATTTTCAGAGAAATACGTTTGCATTTCAATTACCGACAAAGGCATGGGGATTTCAACGGAAATGCTAAAAAAATTGGGTGAACCTTTTTATACGACGAAAGATAGGGGAACCGGGCTCGGGCTCATGGTCAGCTATAAAATCATTGAAGAGCACAATGGCTATATAGAAGTGGAAAGCGAAGTGGGAAAAGGGACGAGCTTTCATATTTATTTGCCATTCGAGTAATGTAGAAGAGGATGTTCTAATCCTTTTTTTAGTTAACGGAAAGCATATGGAATTTTCATTAATTAATGGGGAATCCTTTATTGGATTCCTTTTTTTCATCATTTAATATCTTGGAATCACAATTGAGGGTTATAACCATGAAAAATATTGTGCGTCCATTATAGAGAAGCGACCGAAGTAATTAAGCGGAAAATAATAATGATATCCAAATTGCAGAACTTTCGAATCGATTTTCGGAAATGGCTGCATATGAAATCTTCCTAATCAATATAAGAGGTTCAAGCTTAGAAATTTCCGTCATATCTTGTCTGCTAGTGGGTATTGCATTATCGCAATTTAAGAAGTTTTGTCTTTTTTTGCGAATCTATTTACATATAAGGCATATTTTGTAATACTTCTTTATTATAATGTAACTTTTAAAAGGCAGGAGTAGTGAATGTTGTTATGAATTCTAGGTGTGCAACGGAAATTTGTTCTGAGATTCGAATGAAGCGTTGGGAAATGATGGAGTTGGCCAAAATGTATGGACTAAATCATGAGTATACCCTTCGCCAAAGTGAGCAACTTGACAAACTTATAAATGAGTATTTGATCCTTCAACATCATTCATCAGTGGAAGTGAGAAATAAGCGAGAAGAGATGGTTGTTATTGTGCAGCAGCCCTTTAATGACGACATTACCTTTTAGAGGGGATTTGAATGCATGCATGACTTTTTAAAGTAGCAGGCAAGGAGACAAGCAACTTTGTGTGCTTTCTGGTGAAATGAACCTTTGCAAACATATGAAAACAATTAATGAAAGACTTATATAAACAAGACAATATATCTTTTGAATTTCCTATGGATTTGGGGTATATATCGAGGGGAGGCCACCAGAAGGTGTCCTTCATGCATCGGGATTGGTTTAGAAGTCTTAATTTTTCTGAATGGATTAACTGATAAATAAAAAGTAAGAGCTGACTCACTTGATGGAGCCAGCCATGGAAGTTCGGGAATTACAAAACTTCCAATAATATGACCATGAACAAAAGGCCGACAATGAAGGAATAGGTAGATGAGCGTTCATTACCATCCCCATGGCTTTCAGGAATCAATTCCTTATAAACGATGAAAAGCATGGCCCCGGCGGCGAAAGCTAGGCCGTATGGAACCAGGAACCCAATGTAAGAGGTTAAATAAAAACCTAGTAAGCCGGTAATTATTTCGATGGTACCGGTTAAGGTTGCTATCAGGAACGCTGTGAGTTTACCGATTTTTTGATTAATTAAAAACAAGGCGACTAGTAAGCCTTCCGGAGCATTTTGCAGGCCGATGGCAAAAGCGATCAAGTTACCTGTCTCTGCAGTATCAGAGGCGTAACTGACCCCAACAGAAAGACCCTCAGGAATATTATGGAGTGTAATGGCAGTGATGATGAGCAAAGCCTTTTCATCGAACTGAATGCCACTTTTCGTATGGCTGAGATCGATATGAGGAATGTTTTTTTCCATGATCGTTAATGTCATCACCCCGAGAAAAACCCCAATGACTAGCTGCATATACCCTCCGGTGGCCAGAGACTCCGGGATCAGGCTCAATAACGAAGCAGCCATCATAATTCCAGCCGTAAATGCCAGAAGCGTGTCTCTGAATCGATGTGTGATTGAACCTTGAATGAACAAGATTGGTAACGCACCAAGCCCTGTAGACATAGCAGATAGGATGCTGCCTAATAAAACTCCACTCATAAATTTCTCCTTTTTATGGTACTTAACGTTACTCATTAGTGAATTTTTGGGTGGAACAATAATTTATTGTATTTAGACATAAAGAAAATGTTCCAGGAAAAAAACTATTTTGCAGTCAGTCTTCTGTATACCATTTTTTCAATGTCAGATCAGTCGGCAGCAGTATGCTGATGATCCCCAATAATGGCAAGAATCCCACTAGCTTAATCATGGAGTCGATTCCAATTATATCTGCAATGGCTCCCAATGAAACGGATCCAATGGCACCCATTCCAAAGGCTAACCCCACTGTCAAGCCTGCCATCGTTCCGACTTTTCCCGGGACCAATTCCTGTGCGTATATAACAGTGACGGAAAAACTGCTCATTATAATGAATCCCGCCATCAATAATAAAATAAAAGCGGCTGTAGGAGGTACGAATGGTAAAAGTGCGGTTATTGGCATGCTGGCAGCGAAAGAAAAGAAAATGACATTTTTACGCCCGAATCTATCAGCAAGCGGACCTCCGAAAAATGTACCTACAGCACCGGCGGCCAAAAAGGCAAATAGGAAAAATTGTGCGGATTTTATCGTGAATGAATACTGATCGATCAAATAAAAACTGTAAAAGTTCGTCATGCATGATACATACCAGGAACGGGCAAAGATTATGAATAAAATTAATACTAGGGCTTTGGCCACTTTATGGGACCGCTCTTTATTGATTATTTTTGCAGCAAGCTTTTTAGGCTGGAAGTGAACTAATTTTTGGGAATACCACTTGGCAATATACAGCAATAGGATAACGGCCATTAAGGCAACCAGGGCAAACCAGAGTGCGCCTTTTTGACCAAAAGGAACAAGCACGATGGCTGTGATGAGTGGGGCAAGTGCCTGCCCGCTATTCCCGCCGACCTGATAAATTGATTGTGCCAGGCCTCTCTTTGGTCCGCCTGCCATATAGGCAACCCTGGAGCCTTCCGGATGGAATATGGCCGACCCTAAGCCCATCAAGATGACTGCACCAAGGATAATGGTATAGTTTGGGGCAATTGCGAGTATGATGACCCCGATTAAAGTACTGGTCAACCCAATGGGCAATGCATATGGAAATGGCTTTTTATCCGTATAGAACCCAACTGCCGGCTGCAGGAGCGATGAGACGATATTCAGGCAGAATGCAATCATTCCCAGCTGTGTATATGTTAGCGACATTGATTTTTCGAGGATTGGGAACATGGCCGGTACGACGGCCTGAAGAGAATCATTCATTAGATGGCATATTCCAATGATGATCATGATTTTCAGAGTCATATCTTGTTTTTGCGGTTTTGTTTTAATGGCAGCGATACTTCCCATCTGTATATTTCCTTCTTCCTGATTAAGATTTTTACCTTTTCCATAAATAGATTCAAGAAGCATGCACCGTATGCATGACACCTTTAAATCGGAATCGTTACTAGTCTTCATAAAAAAATGAAACTCTTCAAAGTATTGCTAAGGGCGGTTCTTTATCAGCGGTAAGCTGATTGTTACGGTTGTACCGTTAAGAGGTTTACTTGAAAACTCGATGGTACCGTTAAAAGATTCAATTATTCGTTTACACACAAATAGCCCTAATCCTGTTCCTTCCTTTTTCGATGTATAGAAGGGATCGAACACTTTACCTATTTCTTTTTCATTCAGTCCTTGCCCGGTGTCGATGATCATGATTTTAGCCCATTCATTTTCATGGTGAATTCGAATCCATAACTTTTTCCCAACTTCCATGGCCTCGAAACCGTTTTTGGCAATGTTGAGAATGACTTGTTTGAGTTGGTCCTTTGTACAATGAACCAGGATCGGCTCCTTTAGGATATTCCATTCCACTTCAATATTGAAGTGACGTGCTTCTGATTCTATTATTGGTCTCAATTCAGCAATGATGCTGCGGATATCATATAAGGATAAAGTCTGGGCCATCGGCTTCCCTAAAATCAAAAATTCGCTGACGATACTATTGATCCGTTCAATTTCCTTCATGATGACAGAGTAATAGAACTGATCTTGTTCTTCAGGGTGTTTTTCAACCAATAACTGCACTAGCCCCTTTATGCCGGTAAGTGGGTTTTTTATTTCATGTGCAGTACTGGCAGCCAATGTACCTACAAAATCTATTTTTTGCCTTTCGTTTAGTAACTTTTGGTTTTTGGTATTCCTGCGAACGATCAGCTCCTCCACGATGGTATAAATCATGTGAGTAAAAAAGAAGGTGAAAAAGACAAGCATTAAAAATACATTCATGTTATTTGTGTTAATCTTGTCGGGCACTTTGACGGACAATTTCCAATCGACTTCGGTCAAAGGAACATCCACCCATTTAGAATGTCCAGTGAATCCGCCGGCATTTCTATCTAAAATTCGGGTTTTGTCCTTTGTTTCCAATATAAAGGTATGACCAGGGCTGAGAATCTTTAATATATTTTCCATATGATCCAGCCTGATATGTGCCAATAAAAACCCTTGCACTTTTTTATCATGATCCAGAATGGGAGCAAAAATGGAAAAATAATTGTAATCAGGGTTATATAGCTCCTTTGTTCCTACGACAACGGCTTTTTGGGTTTTTACTGCAAGTTCTATATCATTCTCTTCAATTAAATAGTAATGATTGAAATTCTTATTCGTCCCTGAAATGGAGACACCGTCACGATTTAGCCAATATATTCCGGCATACCTGGAATCTGTATCTTTGATCCATTTCATAAGAAGTTCGGTTTTCTTGTTATCCATATAAAGCACGGAACTGCTAAGGCTAAGCAGCTCAAGGTTTTCCTTCGTTTCTCTGATAACTTGATCTATGTATTCTTGATAAACCGTTCCCGCACATTCAGCTTGTTGCTGTCTTTCTTTTTGAATGGAACGTTCTAAATGCACCCAATAAGTGATTGAGAGAATAATTAATGGTAAAATAACAATAAGTAGATATGTGGTGAATTTATGCCTTGTTTTCATGATTGTCACTACTTTAGCTTTTTTTTCAAGTATATCAAAATGAATGATTAAACAATAGTGCATACTAACAGGGTAGATTGACAAAAAAGCCTTTATGTCATATAATAACTTTTAATTCAAGATATTTTAATTAAAAATTTTTAAGGTTGTGAAGTTATGGAGAATAATAACATCCAACAGTCTTTGAAACTGTTCATTGTGATGTCTAGAGCCCATCGATCAATAAATGATGTGGTAAATAAACATATAGCTGAAGAGGGTTTGAATCCAACTGAGTTTGCAGTACTGGAATTACTTTATCATAAAGGGGATCAGCCCCTACAGCAAATAGGCGGAAAAATCCTGCTAGCTAGCGGCAGCATTACCTATGTCGTGGATAAACTTGAACAGAAGGAATATCTACAGCGAATTGCATGTAAAGAGGATCGCCGTGTAACCTTTGCGAAAATAACGGATAAAGGAAAGGCCTTTATTGAAGGAGTATTTCCTGAGCATGAAAAAAGAATCGATGATATCATGAGTGTACTTACGCACGATGAAAAGGCCACCGTTATCGAATTGCTTAAAAAGATTGGGTATTCCGCTCAAAATTAGCTAAAGAACCAGCACCCGGATTTGACGACAGGTGCTGGTTTTTCATGTCTGAAAAATCTGAATTTGTTTTGAGGACATAAAGGTTTTTAATACGCTGTGGCGAATTAAATTATATTACGATAACCGCGATAATGGTGAATGTGTCTTGAAAACGAATTCGATGAATAATGTTACTCAGGTTGAAAAAATGTTTTTATATCGTGAAAAGGAGCGTACATATGAAATTTAATGAGTATGAATATAAACGTCCTGAAATGGATGAAATTAAAACCCGATTCATGAAAGCTTTGGAAAAGTTTACTGACGCTGCTAATGCTGATGCGCAAATAAAAGCCATGGAAGAAATAAATGAAATCCGAAATTATGTAGGTACGATGTTTAATTTGGTCTATATACGGCATTCCATTGATACCAATGATGATTTTTATAAAGCTGAGAATGATTATTTAGATGACTTCTCCCCTGAAATGGAAGAGCTAACCTCAAAATTTTACAATGAACTCGTTCGCTCGAAATATCGTAAGGAGCTTGAGGAGAAATGGGGAACTCAACTATTTGACCTGGCAGAGGCCCAACTCAAAACTTTTTCGCCCGAAATCATACCACAGCTGCAAAAAGAAAATAAATTATCAAGTGAATATTCTCAATTGATTGCCTCTGCAAAAATTCACTTTGATGGAAAAGAATTAACACTTGCGCAGCTCCAGCCTTTTATGGAGTCCTCGGACCGTGAGTTAAGGAAAAATGCAAGTGAGGCATATTACGGTTTCTTTGAAGAAAAGCAGGCGGAATTGGATCGTATATTCGATGACCTTGTCAAGGTGAGGCATGGGATTTCGACAGCGCTAGGTTATGGGAATTTCGTGGAACTTGGGTATTATCGAATGACACGGACTGATTATGATGCTGAAATGGTTGCTGCATTCCGCAAGCAGGTGAAAGAGGAAGTGGTACCGCTTGTCACCCGGCTGAAGGGTCGTCAGGGCGAACGTCTTGGGTTGGAGAAACTGAACTATTATGATGAGAATTTTCATTTCAGAACGGGTAATGCCATTCCAAAAGGCGATGCTGACTGGATCATCGAAAATGGGAAAAGGATGTACCAGGAGCTTTCGCCTGAAACTAATCAGTTTTTCAACTTTATGATTGATAATGACCTGATGGACCTTGTGGCGAAGAAAGGAAAAGAAAGCGGTGGCTATTGTACTTTTATAGAAGACTATAAAGCTCCATTCATCTTTTCAAATTTCAACGGCACTTCCGGGGATATAGATGTTTTGACGCATGAGGCAGGTCATGCATTCCAAGTGTATCGCAGCCGTGAACTTGACATTCCTGAGTATTATTGGCCTACATATGAAGCATGTGAAATCCATTCGATGAGCATGGAATTTTTAACTTGGCCATGGATGGAGCTGTTTTTCAAGGAAGATACGGAAAAGTATAAGTTTTCCCATTTAAGCGGTGCCCTCATATTCCTCCCGTATGGGGTAGCTGTTGATGAATTTCAGCATTTTGTCTATGAAAATCCTGATGCCTCCCCCGTTGAAAGAAAGCAGGCTTGGCGTAAGATCGAGATGGAATATTTGCCACATCGCGATTATGAAGGAAATGAATTCTTGGAGAATGGCGGGTATTGGCAGCGGCAAAGCCACATTTATCAATCACCTTTCTATTATATCGACTATACATTGGCCCAGATTTGTGCTTTCCAATTTTGGAAAAGGTCGACTGAAAAAGATGAAACGGCTTGGAAGGATTATTTGAATCTGTGCCAACTTGGAGGCAGCAAGTCTTTTCTCGATCTTGTTGAATCTGCGAATCTGAAATCCCCATTTGATGACGGTACTGTACAGTCCGTTGTGAAGGTGATAGACGAATGGCTCTCCACTGTAGATGATAAGGCATTATGAAATATTAGGCTGTATGATACGAACGCTTGGAGATGATTCCAAGCGTTTTTTTTTAATCTTTCATACGTTCGGAATGTTGGGCATGAAAAGTGCTGATTTAAGCTCCACAGAGAAATGCATAGGAGGTTTCAGGCTTCACAATGAGAGAATGTTAGCCCGGGAAAAAACAGCCGACGAAAGGAATATTGCTCGGCTTGTCTTAAATGTCTCTTCCTTACATATAAATGTAGGGAGGAGGGGAGAGTATGCTGTCAAGGTGGTCAGGGAGTTTTCAGATTGCAGCCGTTTATGTAGGCACAGTCGTCGGTGCAGGATTTGCAACTGGAAAAGAGATTGTCGAGTTTTTTACCCGTTATGGCTTTTATGGCTTTATCGGGATTTTAATAGCAGGTTATATTTTCATTTTCACTGGGACGAAAATCATGCTCATTTCCGCAAGGATAAGAGCATCTTCTTATGAGGAGTTCAATCAATTTCTTTTTGGGAGGAAAATAGCGGGAATCATCAACTTCTTTTTCCTTATCATGCTGTTAGGGGTGACGGCTGTCATGATTTCGGGTTCAGGTGCCGTTTTTGAAGAACAACTTAGCGTGCCTAAAAGTATAGGAAGTTGGTCTACGATCATACTGGCATCCTTGGTCCTGATGATGGGCATGCGCGGTGTTTTCACTGTGAACTCTTTTGTTGTACCAATCATGATCTGCTTTAGCTTGATCCTTTTTTTCTCGACTTTGGATAATGGTGATTTCTTTAAGACACTTACAAAAGTTCCTGATGAAGTGATCACCGTGAAAATGATTTTGTCACCATTTGCCTATACAGCCTTTAACCTTGCTTTGGCACAGGCTGTGCTGGTTCCGGTTGCGTATGAAGTTCGAGATGAGAAGGTCATTAAACATGGTGCAATTCTTGGGGGGATATTCCTGACGATCATTTTATTGACGGGACATTTTTCGCTTATGACACTTCCTGACGTGAATAAATATGAAATTCCTTCAGCGGTTATTATGAGAACTGCAGCCAGTCAGTTATATTGGATGTTCATTTTGGTGATTTACGGGGAGATATTCACTTCGGTCATCGGAAACATATATGGATTACAGAGGCAAATCAGCAATTATATTAAATTGCCAAGCATGGTGATCATAGCGGTGATTTTTTTAATAGCTTTGATCATCAGTGAATTCGGATATGGAAGGTTACTAGGATACATTTATCCGGTTTTTGGATACATAAGCCTCCTTTTTTTAATATTGGTCTGGAAAAGCAAGGCGGTTAAGGAGTAATGAAGCACGGGGGGCCTGTCCTTAGCTTAGCCCTCCGTATCAGGGTATAATGGATGTTCACCTTTTCATCAGCGTCTTAGCCATCTCTAGAAAAGCATCACGGTAATCTCTATCTTTTTTCGTGAATATAGTTAAGCGGACGGGTGATTTTTCATCCTTGAGCAATATGGAAGTGATCACATCATCACCGCTTTCCACTTCAAAGCCCGTTCCGCCCTCGACATCAAGTGAAGGATCGCTAATTGTTTCTGAAATGCTTTTCAGCTGGGCTTGAACATTTTTTTCCACCTCATCCCAATTGACATCCGCCTTCAACAATTCGATTCTCATATAAATGGAGTCATCTTCAGTCAGGAACACAATATCCTTTCCTGGTTCTTCGGCACTTAATCTGAATTGTTGCAAAACATAAAGGCTAAACGGCTGATTTTCACTTTTTTTTAGGAAAGCTGTTTTTTCTTTTGCTTCCCCGTTAATTGTATACTGCAGGTTTTGCTCCATCAGTCTTACTTTGTTATCACTTCGGTTATTGTGATTATCTCCTTTAGAAGTATTGCCTTCGTTCCCCTCTTTAACTGAGTCTTCCTGTGGCTCATCTGCATTTTCGTCTGTGGTCGTACCGCAGCCAGTCACAAGAAAAGCGGCGAATGTGACACAGCCAATATAACGTGTCCAACTAGTCATGTGTTTCCCTCATCTTTCTGATAGAAATTCCTATCTGAATTTGGATATACCTGTATCACATACAGGTGTTTTACCCTTTAATGAATTAGACGGCATGAAATGGAAATGGTTACAAAAAACGGGAGAATCAATTCGCAGGATTGCGATAAAGTGAAAAACGGGATGGTCATCTAGTAACCATCCCGTTTTGGTACATTGAATTATCCTATGATTTTATAATTTTTATGGTTGACGACGGTTTTCTGTTCAAGTTCCAAATCACGATAATTTTCCATATACGTGACGTCCACGATTACTGAGTTCTCGTTCACTTTCTCGACGATTCCTTTTAAGCCTTCTCTAAATTCAATGATATTTCCAACTTCCGCTTTCTTCATGGTAATCATCCTTTCCCATTTTGTTTCCAATGATCAAAAAGTAACTATGGAGTAATTGGATTATTCGAACATCTTGCGGTTTAGATTTTGACATGGGAAGTGCTGGTAAGAGAGAAAGTTATCTCTTATGTCGGTACAGTAAGCTAAACTTTTAAAGGAAGGTACGGTTTCTTGTAATGGAGCAGTTGTAATGATGTGGCATAATTTGGTATATCTTGTGAACGCAGTTATGCGTACCAGTATGTAATTCTATGTACAAAAAATGCCAATCATTTTACATTATGATATTTTACTATACAGTTTGCACTATTTTAAAGCATTCGTAAAGAATTATGTAGCGGTGGGCCTTAAAAAGTTCTGAATTATATTAAGTGGCATGCTTATGTTAAAATAAAAACGGAATTTCTCCTGTAGAAATGATAGAACTTTTGATAATTAAGGAGGATAATCTTATGAATGCAGAAGAAGCAAAAGATGTACTCGATAAACTGGCAAATCGGGAAATGGATGAATTTAGGATAACAAAAGAAGAATTTTTACCTTTTCGTGAGGTTCTTGTTAAAAGGGAAGACTTTAAACATTTTCGGGGGAATGCTCAACATAACGGTGTGATAATTTATACGTATTTAGAAGAAGCGAGAAGTTAATGGATATTTTTTTAGGGTGGCTCATGATTGAGCCACCCTAAATTATTCATTATGGAAAAATTAATTGTTTCCTTAATTTATTTAAAGCGGACCTTCTCCATGATTTGACGGCTGCGGTACTAACTTGATATACTTCAGCAATTTCAGTCACCGTTTTATTCTCCAAATACGTCTGTAAAAGCCAGCGTTGCTGATTCAGTGTCAATCCATCCGTGTAGGTTAGGATATTATCGATGGCAAAGGCCTCATCGTGTATTGAAAATGGATCTTTAATCTCTAGTATGAAGGAATCAAATGGTTCGGTGTGGGCTTCATATTTATGGTGGTGCTTTAATTCGTTCAGAATTTTGCCTTTGATTACCGTAAAGGCATAGTTGGAGAACTGACCGTATTCCTCATCGAATTTGCCATATGACTCCCATAAAGCAATCAATCCTACTTGAAAATATTCTTCCTTATTTTTATAGATGGAAAGTGAGCGGATTATATGATGGATCATCGGCGTGAATTCAGACGTTAGTGCTGAGAAATCTTCCATGAAACAAGCCACCTCTAAAAAGTGCACTTTCCTGTATTCCCGGGTGCTTCTACCATAAATAAATCGATCGGATATAGCCAAATGGCATAACGGAAAAATGGAAGGAATAAATAGTGGGTTTTAAGGGAGTTAAAGAGAACCTTATTGAAGGAAAAAACGGAGATTCAGATAATCTTGAAAGAGGTGAAAAAATGAAAAAGCACATCCTGATATTGGATGTGCCGAAACAATTCACTACTTATTCTTTTAGTTTTCCCTCTTCATTCAATGTAAAACCATATACACATGAATGCTCCGTTTGTCGATAAAGGGAGGTTGACTGGGTCACATCCCGAACCCTGTTTTTAAAACAAGACCAGATCATCCTTCATGTTTTTATAGTGTAATCCTTATTGGATTGAAGAAATATGCGACACTACTGCCGAAAAACTGGCTAGCCGAGACCACACAGGCGCTTGCTTTGATGAGGCTGGGCACAGTTGAATTTATTAACTTTGCGATTTTCGGAATCCGGCATCCTGTGCGTCTTGTTCGGTACAAAACATTTCTTCCGGTTTGGTTATTTCGTAATATTGGCCCGAAGGAATGTGATATATTTTGTTGCCTTTAGAGTTTATATTCCCTTTAATTTGCGGGTTACTGCAAGATGCAGTTGGCTTTTCCACTGAAGCTTCTATGGACTTCGAATCATCAAACCCCTTTGAAGTTGCATAGTTTTCAATTGACCAAATACCGATTTCGTCTTTTTGGGCTTGTTTCTGAATATTTTCCAATTCATCTAGATATTTCGTGTTCGGTGCATAAACATAGGCTACCCTGGCCAGTCCTTTTTCAAGCAGGAGTTTATTCACCATTTTACCTTCAACATAAAAATAGGCCAGCAGCCGGCCATATTTATCTCTTTCGCCTATGCCGGTTTCTACTTCCACTTCAGAACCCGCTGGCATTAGTTCCTTGGTGAATTTGCTTGCTTCAGGTCCAAAAGGCTGAACGGGCTTGGATGGGTGCACGGTTTCTGGAGTATCTACCAAAAGGAGCCTGACCGTTTCTTCATTTCCATTAGCCATTTTGATTTTTACTGTATCTCCGTCAACAACTTTAATGATCTCGGCTGTGAATGTCTTGCCTTTTTCTTCATTTGAAGAACCCGCACTGGATCGGATGTCTTCGTTGGAAATTGAATCTTCCTGTTGGGATTGCTTAATTAGGTTATCTGAGGCAGCCTGGCAGCCAGACAACGTGATCAGGCAAAGTGCAGTCAGGAGAAAAACATTCAGATAAGGGTGTAAAAAGGAATTTCCGTTCATGATAAGTCCCTCCATTTATTTAGGTGTTTTCCACGTCCATCATGGATATATTCGGCAAAATAATACTAACCTATAAAAAAGGGAAAGAAAATGAAAATCATTGAAATTTTTACATGCATCGCTACCTCATATCATGATAGTTTCTTATAATGATATGGTGGAGTAAGGGAGGGAGGCGTGTAAAATGATATTTAGGCTTGAAAATATAAGGTATAAAGGGATTTTGAAAATTGATGATTTGAGAATATCGGCTTGTATGGTTACTTGCTTGACCGGGGAAAGCGGTGCAGGGAAAACCTCACTGCTCCGATTATTGAACAGGATGGATGACCCGGATAGCGGTTCTATCTATTATCAGGATCAGTTGTTGGATGAATTCAACCCGATAGAGCTCCGGCGTAAAGTCACAATGCTTTCTCAGTCACCGTTCACTTTGCCGGGTACGATTGAAGAAAACCTACAGATTGGCCTGGAATTGACAGAACGGGAAAAAAAGGATAAAGCCGAATTGGTTAAAGCACTTGAAACCGTCCAGTTGCAGAAGTCTTTAGACGAGGGGGCGGAGAATCTTTCTGGCGGGGAGAAACAGAGGCTGGCACTGGCGAGGTTACTTTTATTGAAACCGGAGGTGTATTTGCTGGATGAGCCGACTTCGGCTCTTGATGAAGAAGCCGAGCTGACGGTCATGAGCCGTTTTTTAGAAGAAGTGAAGCGGGAAAAAGGAACGGTCATCATGATAACCCATTCAAAACAGCTTGCGGAAAAATGTGCTGAAAAGAGGATCGTTCTGAAAAAGGCGAAGGAGGGTGACTATTAATGGAGGCGAATGGGATAATAGATATTGAGTTCTGGCGTCTTTGTGCGGCCTACGTCTTTGTAGTAATTCTGCTCATAATCGTGAAATGGCGGGGGATTTCACGGGAAAAGCAAATCATGCTCGCTACGGTACGGATGACGGTCCAACTCATTCTCGCCGGATATGTTTTGACATATATCTTTGAAAATCCACACCCTTTACTTTCTTTAGGATTTTTATGTGCGATGGCCCTGTTTTCCATCCATAATATTTTTAAGCAAGTGTCCCCCACACTTAATAAGAAAATCAAAAGGATGGTTATCCTAAGTATGTTGTCAGGTCCCATGGCTGCCTTGTTTTATTTTAATGTAGTCGTGATCCATTTCACGCCATGGTATGAACCGAGGTATTTCATTCCAATTGCAGGGATGATCGTGGGGAATGCCATGACTGGAGTGACATTGGCCCTTAAAAACCTCCATGATGGGATTAGCAGTAATCGTGAAAAGGTTGAAGCAATGTTGATGCTTGGAGCGACTCCGGCGAGGGCTGTGAAGAAATATGTGGATGCTGCATTCGACTCGGCAGTACTCCCGACTTTGAACAATATGCTCGGGATGGGGATTATCTTCCTTCCAGGAATGATGACAGGACAAATCCTGTCGGGGATAAGCCCGCTCATCGCTATTGAATACCAGATTGCGATATTAATCGGGATTCTCGGAAGTGTTTCATTAACGGTGGTCCTTTTCATTATGCTGAGTTTCAGGGCTTTTTTTACCAAAAATGCACAGTTATCCATTTAATTATTGAAGAATCTGAAAAGTAATAGTTGCAGTTCCGTCTATATTTTTGTACTATTTTGTAGGTACCAATAGTTTTGGTTTGTTTGTTGGGAATGATAGTGCTATCCTGATAAGGAAAAGGACATTTCTTTTTTTCATTTCTTTCCTGAGTGGATAGAGAAACCCCCTTACATAACCTATTTTTGTTAATTTATCTTAAAGGAGATTGATTTATATGGTAGAAAAAACATTTACAGTAACTGCAGAAACAGGAATTCACGCTCGTCCGGCTACATTGCTTGTACAAGCTGCAGGAAAATTCGATTCAGAAATAAACCTTTCTTATAAAGAGAAAAAAGTGAACCTTAAGTCCATTATGGGTGTAATGTCACTGGGTATTGGCCAAGGTGCGGAGATTACGATTTCTGCTGAAGGAAGCGATGAAAATGATGCACTAAATACACTTGCTGAAACGTTGAACAGAGAAGGATTAGCAGAATAATGTCCACTTTGATTAGTGGAATAGCAGCTTCAAACGGAATAGCCATCGCTAAAGCCTATCGACTGACAGAGCCAGATTTATCGATTGAAAAAAGAAGCATAGAAGATGTCGGGGCGGAAATATCCCGTTTTAAGGAAGCTATTCAAAAGTCAACAAATGAATTGGAGATAATCAGGGATAAAGCCGAAAAGGATTTAGGGGCCGATAAAGCCGCTATCTTTGACGCACACCTGCTTGTTTTGGCTGATCCGGAACTTATAAATCCCATTCAGGATAAAATACAATCAGAAAGCGTCAACGCTGAGTTTTCCTTAAATGAAACCGCAAGCATGTTCATTACGATGTTTGAACAAATGGATAATGAATACATGAAGGAACGGGCAGCGGATATCCGTGACGTCACGAAGCGGGTACTGTCGCATCTTTTAGGTGTTCATATTCCAAATCCAAGCATGATTGCTGAAGAAGTGATCATCATTGCGGAGGATTTGACTCCATCCGATACAGCACAGTTGAATCCGGCATACGTCAAAGGATTTACGACCGATATCGGTGGACGTACATCCCATTCAGCCATAATGGCACGTTCATTGGAAATTCCAGCAGTAGTTGGAGCAAAATCAGTGACCTCGTCCATTGAAAATGGTGACTTGGTCATTATTGACGGGCTAAAGGGTGAAGTGCACATAAATCCTACTCCTGAACTCGTGAAACGCTACGAAGAAGAGCAGGAAGCCTATGCCATGCAAAAGGCTGAGTGGGCTAAACTGGTTCATGAACAAACCGTTACAAATGATGGCCATCATGTGGAATTGGCTGCAAATATTGGTACTCCAAAAGATTTGGATGGCGTTCATCAAAATGGCGGTGAAGGCATCGGGTTATATCGTACGGAATTTCTTTATATGGGCAGAAATGACTTTCCAAGTGAAGAAGAGCAGTTCGAGGCATACAAAGCGGTGCTGGAAGGTATGTCAGGTAAGCCTGTAGTCGTCAGAACGCTTGACATAGGCGGAGACAAGGAGTTGCCTTATTTAGAGCTTCCTAAGGAAATGAATCCTTTCCTTGGATACCGTGCGATTCGCCTTTGCTTAAATGAGCAGGAGATTTTCCGGACTCAGCTCCGTGCCCTGCTTCGCGCAAGCATTTATGGGGATTTGAAAATCATGTTCCCAATGATCGCCACACTAGCTGAATTCCGCGAGGCTAAAGCCGTCTTGGCTGAAGTTAGGCAGGAATTGCTTGATAATGGCATCCAAGTTGCCGAAAAAATTGAAGTCGGAATTATGGTTGAAATCCCTTCAACTGCAGTGATGGCTGATATATTTGCTAAGGAAGTTGATTTCTTCAGCATAGGCACTAACGACTTGATTCAGTATACGATGGCCGCTGACCGAATGAATGAGAGAGTATCTTATTTATATCAACCATATAATCCAGCGATTTTACGCCTGGTTAAAATGGTCATAGATGCAGCTCATAAAGAAGGGAAATGGGCCGGGATGTGCGGGGAAATGGCTGGAGATGAAGTTGCCATACCGATTTTGATCGGATTGGGTCTTGATGAATTCTCAATGAGTGCCACTTCGATTTTAAAAGCACGTTCTTTAATTAGCCAACTTTCGCTTGAAGAGATGAAAAAACTATCTCAGGAAGTTTTAGAGTTGGATACGAATGATAATGTGAAAGAAGCGGTAATTAACGCTTTGAAGAAATAAATAAATGAGGAAAAATGGCACCCCATCCACAGAATCTTCGGATGGGGTGCTTTCCTGTAATTTTTGCTTGAACATTAAGAAAAAATGTTTATTGCACCAAAATGGGGGTAAATAAAAAGCAAGCACAGTTGTTTAGCTCTATTAGGGCAGCTGACATTCTCATTTCCCCCTTTGACGCCGGTTGGGTTATCCAACCGGCAATTTTTTTTGTGACCGCTGGATATAAAAAATAACAAAATGATTATTCAGATTTTTCACTTTTCGAATATGGCGATATAATGGAATTATAAATTTGAGAAAATGGAGGTCATGATAAAATATGGAATTACATTTAGGAAAAAAAAATGCTTTGATCTTAGCTTCAAGTCAAGGTTTGGGGAAGGCTATGGCAGCTGAATTGGTTAAAGAAGGAGCAAATGTCATGCTAGCCAGCCGTGATGGAGAAAAGCTTGCCGCCGTGCAAAGGGAAATATCACAGCTTGGGGCGGGTAAAGTTGCTTATATGGTAACGGATATAACAAAAGCTGAAGATATTAAAAGCTTGGTTAGGCAAACTGCTGAAGAGTTCGGAGGTATCGATATTCTTATTAATAACGCCGGAGGTCCTCCCGGGGGTTCATTTACAGATTTCAATGATGAAGAATGGCAACAATCTTTCGAACTTAATTTACTAAGCTTCATAAGGACGATACGTGAGAGCTTGCCACATTTAAAAAAACAGGGCGGGAAAATCGTTAATATTGCTTCTTCATCCATTAAGGAACCGATTCCAGGATTGATTTTATCGAATACATTCCGGACTGCAATCGTTGGATTGTCAAAGTCGTTAGCTTCAGAATTAGCACCAGACCGGATATTGATCAATACAGTTGGACCAGGAAGAATCGCAACGGACCGCGTTCAGCACCTTGATAAAATGAATGCAGAGAAACAAGGCGTCACTTCTGAGGAGATGACTGAACAATCCATTAACAAAATCCCTCTTGGCCGCTATGGGGAACCCGAGGAATTTGCAAAGTTCGTTACTTTCCTTGTTTCAGGTGCCAATACATATTTAACGGGACAGTCCTATTTAGTTGACGGAGGAATGATAAAGTCCATTTAAGGATTTTTGAAATAAAATGATTGGGAGGAATCTACAGTGATGCAATCGAACAAAGTGATCGGCTTCATAGGTTTAGGAGTTATGGGAAAAAGCATGGCCGCAAATTTACTTAAGGCGGGATTTGAGGTATTTGTTTATACAAGGACGAAAGATAAGGCAAGTGAACTGCTTTCAAAGGGTGCGAAGTGGGCATTTGCACCAAAGGAAATTGCGCAGAAAGCTAATGTGATCATTTCCATGGTAGGATACCCTAGTGATGTGGAAGAAATCTATCTTGGGGAAAATGGGCTTATCGAGAACGGGAAACAAGGAACCCATTTAATCGATATGACGACCTCCACTCCGTCTTTGGCAGTGAAAATAGCGGAGGAAGCCAAGAAAAGAGGCATGGAATCATTGGATGCACCGGTTTCCGGAGGAGATATCGGTGCCCGTGATGCAAAGCTTACGATCATGGTCGGCGGGTCTAGTGAGGCATTTGAAGCGGTTCGGCCCATTTTTGATATCATTGGCAGCAATGTTGTCCATCAAGGTCCGGCTGGCTCAGGACAGCATACGAAAATGTGCAATCAAATCGCCATTGCATCTAATATGATCGGAGTGACTGAAGCGATTTCCTATGCCAAAAAGGCGGGGTTGGATCCGGAACGGGTATTAAGAAGCATATCATCGGGTTCCGCCGGAAGCTGGTCACTGTCCAATCTAGTGCCGCGGATGGTTGAAGGGGATTTTGAACCTGGTTTTTATATCAAGCATTTTATCAAGGATATGAAGATTGCACTTGATGAAGCGGAAAGAATGGGAATGGAAGCTCCTGGATTAAGCCTAAGCAAATCCCTATATGAGGGGCTGGCAGAAGCTGGCGAGGAAAATAGCGGTACACAGGCATTATATAAACATTATAATTAAGTGCTAGCATTTCTTTATCATGAATAAGCTGATAGCGACAGCCTTTACAAAAAGGAGTGAAAGCTATGGGCGAATTCGATGATATCAATATGAAATTCCAGGAATTAGAAGATGGTCGATATATTGTAAGGATTGAAGGCTTTAAACGAGAAAAAACCATTCATCAAACAAAGCCCATTCGTTGGGATCTGAAATTAATGAATGAAAGTCCGCTAATCTTGCCAGTGAAATTCAGTCATATCGAAACGAATGCCGGTTTTCAGATCCTAATGCGCGAATTGAAGAGTTTAGGTTTTTCAAAGCCGCGCTCCGCAAAGGAATTTGAAGAAGTAATGGCTGATTTACTTGGGTCCATCGTTGAAGTGAGCCTTACCACGACAAATAAGGAAGAAGGATATCGGGAAATTCGTTTTTTACGGAGATTGTATTAGTTGACCGGCTTGGTGAAAAACCTTCGGTAGCCTGACATCTTTGAAAAATAGGAAAGTGGCCTTCAATTGTTCATTCAATTGAAGGCCACTTTTTTGTAGGTTACTTTTTAGCTAAAAAAGCTTCAATACGGTCCAAAGCCTTTTCAAGGGTTTCCATGGAATAGGCATAGGATATCCTGAAGTATCCTTCGCCAAGGGGAGAGAAGGCATCTCCAGGGACCACTGCCACTTTTTCCTGTTGAACAAGCTTGAGGCAAAAATCAAGGGAAGAGGCATAGCCTTCAGGCAGTTTTATAAAGAAGTAAAAGGCACCATTTGGTTTGACTATTTCCAGTTCCATCGCTTGTAAGCGACTGTATACGTATTCCCGTCTCCGGGCATACTCAGTCTTCATGGGAATGGCATCATCTCTGCCTGCCGTCAATGCTGCCAAGGCTGCTCTCTGCGATATGGAGGCGGCACAAGTTACATTGTATTGATGAACCTTCAGGATATGCTGAGAGATGGCTACAGGCGCAAACAGAAGGCCAATCCTCCACCCGGTCATGGAATGGGACTTGGACAATCCGTTCAGGACGATGGTTTGTTCTTTTAAGAAAGTGGCAATCGAAACATGCTTCTGATCGAATACCAGTTCACTGTATATCTCATCAGCCAATATGAATATGTCCTTGCCCCTTACAAGTTCGGCAATGTCCAATAATTCTTCGGCAGATAATGTAACCCCGGTCGGATTCGATGGATAGGGCAGAACGATGCACCGTGTATGAGCAGTTATGTACTTTTCAATGATATCTGCAGTCAAACGAAATCCATTTTTTGTTGTATCGGCATAAACAGGTGTTGCACCGCACATCTTAATGATGGGTTCATATCCCGGATATACCGGACCAGGTAATATTACTTCGTTCCCTGGGATGAGAATCGTCCGAAAGGTAATGTCTATGCCTTCGCTGGCACCAGAAGTCACTAGGACTTCATTCGCCGGATCATAGCTAAGCTTGTATTTATCCTTTACATATTTTGAAGCGGCTTCCCTTAATTCCAGATAACCGGCATTGTGAGTATAAACGGTATAGTCATTATCGATGGCTTGTTTTGCCGCTTCTTTAATATGCATTGGAGTTGGAAAGTCAGGCTGTCCAATCGTTAAGGAAATGGTATCTTCGATATCAGCGACCATATTGTAGAATTTACGGATTCCTGATATTTGAACGTCTTTTACTAGAGGGTTTATTAAATGTTCCATCTATGAATATCCTCCCTTTTCTAACTACATGAATTATGTACTATGTTTGACTCATTCATTCTATTTTATCATTTAGTTTGGATGGGGGAGAAAACTTTTTGAGATTAATGAATTAAAGGTATAATATAAGATAAGAAAATTTTGAGGGTTGATACATTTGATAAGGACTTGCGCAATTACTTCTAATCAAGAAATCAGTTTTGATTTACCGCTAACGGAATTGAATAATCCGGATATCGAGTGGTTCTGGGTGGATTTTTCCAACCCCACAAAAAAGGAAATCGAACTTTTATCCAATCATTTTCACTTTCACCCGCTGGCAATTGAAGACTGCCTGGATGATTTTAATCAACGTCCCAAAATGGATTTTTATGAGGGTTACCAATTTCTTGTGATTCATGCTCTAAGGGAGAAGATATTTAAAGCGGTGGAATTGGATATGTTTGTTGGTGAAAAATGGATAGTCAGTTTTCATAAGGAAGATATGCTTGAACTGGAAAAGGTACGGGAAGAAATTTCTGGTAATAAAATGTTAAAGCAAAGTCCCTTTTTCTTGATGCATAGGATAATTGACAGGATCGTCGATGAATTCTTCCCACCTGTTTATAAAATTGAAAGCGAATTGGGTAGCATTGAGGAAAATACTGAAAATGACACGATTAACGAATTGATGGATCAGCTTTTCGATTTACGTACAGATATGTCCAGGCTCCGTCGGACCATATTGCCGATGCGGGATTTATTGTACAGAATGATTTCATCGGAGCGACTGAATTACTTGAAAGATCAGCACCTTTATTTTAATGATGTGTACGATCATCTTCTTAAATTGACTGAAATGCTTGAATCCTATCGAGATTTTTCGTCCGATATCCGTGATAGTTATTTGTCTGTGAACTCTAATAATATGAATTCAACGATGATGACATTGACTGTCATCACTACCATTTTCATGCCGCTGACCTTTATAGTGGGCGTATATGGGATGAATTTTGAATATATGCCGGAATTAAATTGGCATTATGGCTATTTCCTCATTCTTGGAATGATGGGCGGAATTGCCTTGATGATGTTTTTATTCTTCGTTAAAAAAGGTTGGCTCAATCCAAAGAATAGGTCGCGAAAAAGATGAAATGACCCAATTGGCCTGCTACTAAGTTTCAGTTGAGAAATTGGGGAGTATGCTGGATTTTGTTTGCGGACATCGCTGGGGTAATTTTTATGAGTATTTTTTTGAATGGAGCGACGATGGAAATTGCGGGAAAACGAATGATTTATTCGTTTTAATCGGGGCGACCATCATCATTTCACTTTTCCACATGCATATAAGCTTTATTTGATATTCTTTGTTGCTTTCCTCTAAATGCGAATAGGGTTTGGAAGGGCTGCAGGGCGTTATTTTGCGATCAGCCTATATCAGGTCTGCTTTTATACCCATGTCGGTTATATGAGGGGGTTATGTCGAAGAGACAGGCCCTTTACTTATCGATATGATGGGCGGAATGGCAGTGGTGAAAAATGAACTAGGAAAAAGGGGGACTCTAATGGGTCCCTTTTTAGTTTGGCTTCAATAGATAATCACTTCTTGATCCTTTTTTTATCTGTGCTCTAAACAAAAGAAATATTTAACCGAATTATTAGGTATGAGTTCATTGATAAAACCATGAAATTTTTCGTGGTATTATGAAATGAAAAAGTAAGAGAAGGGCGAGATGAAACAATGGAAGCAAATAAAGGAATATTATTGGAAAGTGGAACGAATGAGCTTGAGATAGTGGAATTCGGTCTCGGAAAGAATAAATTCGGCATTAACGTAATCAAGGTGAAGGAAATCATTAATCCTGTCTCCATCACGCTTGTCCCTCATTCCCATCCAAATGTGGAGGGGATCATTGAGCTTCGTGGAGAAGTCCTGCCAGTTGTGAATGTGGCGATGCTTTAGGATTTCCGCCATCTGAAACTCCTGAGCAGGATAAATTCATAGTGGCTGAATTCAATCAGCAAAAAGTGGTTTTCCATGTCCATACCGTAACACAGATCCACCGAATTTCCTGGTCGCAAATCGAAAAGCCTTCGGATATGTATCAAGGCCTTGAAAGTCAGATTATCGGAGTAATAAAATTAAATAGTGAAATGTTACTGTTACTTGATTTTGAAAGGATAGTGGTCGAAATCAATCCAGAATCAGGAATAAACATCCAACGAGTTAAAAAGCTTGGTACCCGGCAAAATTCAGACAAGAGAATCCTGATTGCAGAAGATTCTCCATTACTGAGAAAGCTGCTTTTTGATACATTGTCAGAAGCTGGATTCAAGTACTTGGAGTTTTATGAAAATGGACTTGATGCATTTAATTATCTGGAGAATTTAATTGAATCAGGAAAAGTGGTTGAACATGAAGTGCATCTTGTGATTACCGATATTGAGATGCCTCAAATGGATGGACATCATTTGACTAGAAGAATAAAGGAAAACGGGGAACTCGCTGGGTTGCCGGTGATTATTTTCTCTTCTTTGATTACTGACAGCCTTCGTCATAAAGGTCAGGTCGTAGGGGCTGACGCACAAATCAGCAAGCCTGAAATTGCAGAGCTTATAAAGTTGATAGACAGATTGGTATTATGAATGTGAAAACGGGCCGATGAGGCGTTACCTCACGGCCCGTTTGGTTTATCAATAATCAATACTTGGAACCTTTTCCTAAAAAGGAGGATGGGAATGGATTGTGAAAAGGTTGCTTGACCGACCCACGCCCGTGAGCCCTTTTTTCGGTGTTGTTAGGGTTCGGTTGTTTTTCACCTGCTTGTCCAACGTAAGATTGCAGGATCTGTTTTGCCTTGGATAATGACAACGCGGCTTTGGGATTCCGTATGGAGGCTGCCCGGCTGCCGAGGTGGGGTAGTTTTTTCAGATCTTCCTTGGTGGGAGGTAAATGAAAAATATATGATCCGCATTCGACAATAACGTCGGATTGTTGTGCTGCAAAGCGAGGGTTATCAGAGAAATGAAGTCCAATCTTCTTCGCTTTTCCTTCTTGCATAAGCTTGCTTAATGCGAGCCGTTTTAAATTATATAAATTCTTGGGCTCCAATGCAGTCTTTGCGTGTTTATTGACAATAAACACGGCTTGGGCAAGGGAGTTTATCGAAAACTCATCCCTTTCAGAATGTCCTTTCGTTTGGTTCATTATGGAAACTCCTTTTCTTAATGAGGTTAGAAGGACGTTACAAACAGACTTCCTTCAGTTGGTTGAAATAGAGACGTGTGTGTAACCAGGCAGAAAATAGTGAAAAAATACTGCATGTACATCTCTAGGGTATGACCATCATTTCCCAACACTTTACCATCTATTCATTTTCATATTATACCACTTCAAAATATATAGGGAAGTAAAATTCAATCGGACGCCTTTTGGTTCAAGAAAAAGAAGGCGTTTATGTCGCCTTCTGTCCAACCTTTATTGAGTGTATATATTGATATTTTCAGATACCCCAGCCTGTGCGCCGAATTGTTGTTGTTGGTAACCCTGAAACCCTTGATAAGCAGGGTACGCAGGATAAGCGGGGTAAGGAGGGTAAGCGGGCGGGTATGGAGGAAGATATGGAGGATATGGAGGATAGACAGGTGGACGGTTATTGAAAAGCAACGGTCCAATTGCCAATCCTGCAACAAAAGCTACAGGCGCCAATAGCGGAAAGAAAGGAAAGAAGCGCTCGTCATTCAAATATTCAGGTCCATATTCATTCCCATATGCATTTCTGTAATCGTTCTGTAGCATTATGGTCTGCGGATAATGGTAGTAAGGAAAATACTGTGTTTGCATAATTAGCCTCCTTTTCTCAAATTCTTTACATAGTATGGATTTTTTTAAGAAAAGAGCCTGTTTCATCTTAATCTGTTATAATGAATCTACTTATGAGAAAAATTTGGGGGGACCTTAATGGATCGGTTTAAAGGCATTTTTGCAGTCGGTTTTGGAGGAGCGGCTGGAGCGATATTGCGTTATTGTGTAATCTTGACTGCTGGCCATACCTTCTTCCCGTTTGGAACCCTCTTAATAAATATAGTAGGCAGCTTTTTACTTGGAATGATCAATGGCTATTTCGCCTCGAAAAAGAAATCGCTTGTTTTTTTAGCACTGGGCAGCGGGTTTTGCGGCGGTTTCACCACGATGTCCACATTTTCCCAAGAAGTGGTGAATCTACTGCAGACTTCTCTGGCATTGGCGGGACTGTATATTGGTGCCACGCTTTTTTTTGGTTTGGTTGCTGGTTTCTTCGGACTGGGCCTTTTTAATAGACGGGGAGGTGAGTCCCTTTGATTGAGGTTCTTTCAGTTTTTATAGGAGGCTTTTTTGGAGCGGCCTCAAGATATGTCTTGCAGATTATTTTTAATAGGCTATTGCCAGCCGTCTCGATACCCATTAGCATTTTACTGATTAACCTTATAGGTTCCTTTGGGCTCGGAATGGCGCTGCCACAGAAAGAAAGCTGGGCTTTATCTTTGCAGGTTTTTCTGACAATAGGTTTCCTGGGTGCTTTTACGACCTTTTCAACATTCAGTATGGAAACACTTGAACTTATTAGGAAACACCGATATATAGATAGCCTTATCTATATATCGGTGTCTGTTTTAGGGTGTATCGGAACTTTCCTGTGCGGTTATTTAATTATGGTATAACCTTTATGGCAACTACCATTTGGTACTGGTAAAAAAAACCTGGTTTTCTCAGATATACTTCTAATGCTATAATTCATAGGAGTCCATTACACATGATTTATGGCAACAAGTCGTTTTATTCGCACAGGTTTTGTTAAAAAGTCTGGCGGTTTTCCCCTGTATTCTTTTCCTATCATTTTTCGGGTTGGAATTCGTAAACAGTCAACTCCGGACGTGAAAGAAAACGATATGGGAGACGGGTAGTGCCAAGCCCTCTATTTACATGCAACGTTAATGAATCGATTTCATACGTGCCTTCCCGGTACTTTTCAGCGTATGGGGGAGTTACAAGGGCACCGGCAAAGGGGATTTGTACTTGACCTCCGTGACTGTGACCGCTTATTTGATACTGGATGTCATAAGTCCTTGATGTGTCGGCAAGGTCAGGGGCATGCGAAAGCATAATGGTGAACACTTCTTCAGGGATGCCAGAAAGTGCTTTTTCAAAATCAGGTTTTCCTAGCATGGCATCATCAACCCCGGCAATGACTATTTCTTCAGCCGTTAATAAGGTAATCTTAGTTGAGGTATTTTGCAACATGGTAAAATGGGATTTTTCCATGATATCGCTGTAAATTTCTGAGCCATATCCCCCATGATCATGGTTACCGTAGATGCTGAATTTTCCAAGTGGCGCTTTGAGCTGATTTAAAACGACGGGGATTTTCTGGTAATCCTTGTATTTATTAGGCTGGTCCATCAAATCTCCGGTAAATAAAATAACATCAGGGTCCAGTTGGTTTATCTTATTGACAATTGCTTGTAAATCTTTAAGCTGAAATTGAAAGCCTAAATGCGTATCACTGAATTGGACCATTTTCATGCCATGAAAACCTTTTGGGATAAGCGGGTGGCTGATGATTTTATGCTTGATTTCTAACCATTTTGGTTCCAAATTATGGGCATAATAGTTTCCGCCAATACCTAAACCGGTTAAGGTAGCCAATGTACCAAGACTTTTCTTTAAGAATGTTCTTCTGGATATGGGTTTATTCAAATTAATCAACCTATCTAATATAAAAATGTTACTTCCTCATACTAACAAACAATATACATAAAATGAAGAAAATATCTTCTATGAGCATATGAAAAACATGTAAACTGGGGTTTGATGAAACCGTATCCGGTTTGAAAATGAACATCTATACGGAGGTAACATGATGACCGAACCAATGTTTATTACACTGATTATACTTCTATGCGCGATTGCGCTTTTTATACAAGGGAAATTTCGAGCAGATTTAATTGCACTTAGTGCACTATCCATTCTAGGTTTACTGGGGATTCTTACATTGGATGAACTAGTGGCCGGGTTTGCGAATCAAGTGGTCATCATGCTGGCTGGGCTATTTATAGTCGGTGCCGGCCTGTTAAATACAGGAATCGTGGAAAAGGCAGGAAATAAGTTGTTGGGTTTATGTGGGGGCAGTGAATGGAAATCGCTGCTTATCGTCATGCTGACAGCAGGAATATTAAGTGCCTTTTTAAGCGGATCAGGGATTGTTTCCATATTGCTTCCGCTCGTTATGAGCATGGCCTTAAAACAAAAAACAAGTCCGACAAGGTACTTATTGCCACTTGCCTATGCTAGCAGCATTGGAGGGCTATTAACACTGACAGGTACTCCCTCCAATATGATCGTTGCTGATGTATTACGGCAAAACGGAATAGGGACATTAGAGTTTTTTGACTTTACACCCGTGGGCTTGATCGCCTTTGCAGCAGGGTTATTCTTCATGTTGACACTCGGACGCCTGTTGCTTCCCGAGAAGACGATTGCCGCGAACAATAGTGTCAAGGGACTTTCGGCAGGGGAGCTTGCAGGCATGTACAAAGTATATGACAGATTGCATTACCTGCATATACCCGCTACTTCCGATATTGTAGGGGAAAGGCTGTCTGACCTCCAGCTTCCTATTCAGTATGAATTGACTTTGATTGAAATCCAGCGGAAGCCAAAGGATAAGCAATTACCGCTGTTGCAAAGACAGCTGACGATTTCGGCAAGGGCGGATGAGGTTCTTCATCCTGAGGATATCATTTTGGTGTTTGGTGAAGAAGAAGCAGTTGAGAGATTGGCACTTAACTATGAACTGGAGTTTAAACATTTCAATACCGAACAAATAAAGAAACATTTTCTTAGCAGTAGATTTGGATTGACAGAAATATTGATCGTCCCGAACTCGGATTATGAAAATCAAACCTTGATAGATGTGCATTTTCGTGAGAAATACCAATGTAATGTGCTTGCAATCAATCGGAATGGCGAATATATTCAAGCCGATGTTGGAACGGAACGCCTTAAACCGGGGGATGCAATCCTGATACATGGAGAATGGGAGAACATTGAGAGGATTTCCTCGGATTTACAGGATGTCATCGTTATTGGAAGTACCTCTGAAGATGGCTCTCCGGTCAACTTCAAGGGCAAAGCATGGATTGCCTTGGGAATCACTGCATTGATGGTCATTCTATTATCGATGGAGTCCGTCCCTGCCGTACTATCGGTATTGACGGCCGCATTGTTGATGGTGATCACTGGCTGTGTCCGTTCGATGGAGGAAGCTTACCAAAAGATTAACTGGGAACCTGTTCTTTTGATTGCCGCCATGTTCGGAATAACGGCTGCATTGGATAATACGGGCGGAGTGAGGATGATAAGTGATTGGCTGGCCGTTTTATTCAGTAATATCGGGGCACACGGCATATTAGCGTTCTTTTACCTCCTGACACTGATCCTGAGCCAATTCATCCCGTATGGAGCCGCGACGGTAATCATGACGCCCATTGCACTGACATCTGCAGTGAATCAAGGTATCGATCCCCTTCCTGTGTTTATATGCCTTGCCGTTGCTGGCAGTTTGGCCTTATCGACTCCAAGGGTTGCCACTACCAACGCGCTTGTCATGACGGCGGGTGATTACAAGCATAAAGATTTTATCATGATCGGGATATCCATACAGATCTTCATTGGTGTTATCATGGTGATCACGATCCCATGGTTCTTCCCTTTTTGATAAGACATAAGGCATTGTTCCATTTATGGACAATGCTTTTTCAATGTGTTTCTTTTCAAATGGATTGGATGAATGTGGTTCTGAAAAAAAGAGTTATGCAGTAGGAATTAAAATTATTTATTATCAATGCAAGAAACTAATGGTATAATTTTGGCATATTGGTGTTTTCGTAATTAGGGGGAAGATGCATCATGGATACAGAAAAGATATTAAAGAATTTAGACAGGGTGACACCATTCTTTCAACCGATTTTCAGTGCAGATCAACATCAGGTAATCGGGTATGAAATTCTAGGGCGCTATGAGGAACAATCGGAATACAAAAGCCTTGGACCTTTTTTTCACGATTCTGCAGTGCCGGAAGAGTATAGGGTGGAAGTGGATAATTACGTACTTGAAATTGCTTTGGAGAGAATAAAAGACTATGGTGAAGATTTTCTTATCTTTATCAACAGAGATCCTAATTTGCTTATGCTGGATCATGGCGAAGAATTCATGGAGATTTTACATCGTCATTTTCAACCGGAGGAAATGCACCGGGTCGTGCTGGAATTATCAGACACGATCAGTCCGGAAAACTTAGATCCTTTGCAGCATGTGCTTGCTTACTTTAAAACATATGGGATTAAGATAGCTTTAGATCATTTAGGACAAGATACGCAATTGGACCGAATCGCACAGATTTCTCCGAATATTTTAAAAGTTAACCTGGACCAGCTTCGCATTTCAGGTGGAGATGCCTATCAGGTCATCCTGTTTTCTCTAAGCATGCTTGCACGAAAAATCGGTGCCAATTTACTATTTGAGAACATTGAGTCCGAATACCAGCTTCGTTTTGCATGGAAGAATGGGGGACGATATTATCAAGGGTATTTTTTGGCGAAACCGGAAGGCGAATTCATTAATAAAGATTTACTTCGTGAAAAATTCCATCAAGAATGTCAGTCCTTCATTTCTTTAGAGACCAAGAAGCTTGAAGCCGTTTATCAAAAGACTTTGCAATTCAACGAGAATATGCAAAATTTCTTAAAACAGCAAAAGCGGAACGGCTCCCATGAAGAGTTTCTCGGTATTTTGGCGAAAAAGTTGGATTCCGTATGTTTTCGGCTTTATATTTGTGATGAAGAGGGGTATCAAAAATCTCCCAATATCCTACATAAGGACGGACAATGGTTAGTCCAACCCAGTTATATGAATAAAAATTGGAGCTGGAGACCTTATTTTCTCGAAAATATCGTAAAGATGCGCAATGAGAAAAAAGGAATACTATCCGATTTATACAGTGATATCGAAACAGGGGAAACCATACGGACCTTTTCATATCCCCTGAATAATAAGGAATACATTTTCTGTGATCTTTCTTATAGTTATTTATATGAAAATGAAGCACTATTATAAAAACGATTCATGAATATAATCGCTTTAAATGTGTAACGATAAGCAGAAATGATGCGCTTGGAGGAGACATATTTTGAGCACGTACATCTGGATTCTAATCATAATCGTTACTGTCATGGCATTATATCTGCTCTTTTATACTTATTCTGTAGCAAGGGCACAGAAAGGGAAGGCCGGATACGATTCGACTATCGATGATTCAGTTAAAGAACATCCTTATTTAAAGAACCCGGTATTCGTTTCCCTTTTCGTCGGAACGATTTTGGTTGCCGGTTTTATTTTTTACTATGCTTTTCGATAATTGTGAGAAGGAGATTTCATTATCATGAAATCTCCTTTTTTATTGTGAAGGGGCAATGGCATCAAGGCATCACGGAGAATTTGATTTTTTAGTTTGGCTTTGATTTTGACGGGTATTGAAAGGCATAGGCAAAAATCAGAACCATTAGGAGAAATTCTATAACAAGGAGATGATTGTAATGAGGAAATATCTAGTTGCATGTCTTGCCAGTGTCCTTTTATTTTTAAGTGGAGGGTTCACTGCTTCAGCGGAGGGCTTACATAGAGAGGAAGTACTATCTTTAGTACAGGATGCCATGGAGAATCAAGGTTCGATCAGTGAGAAAGTACGTACTAAGGAAGAGATTGAAGGGAAGTTGGCTAAACATTTCACAGGTGATTTTATCAAGAAGTTTGTCCAAGCGAATGTAGTGAAAGTCGATGGCGGTTATACCGCATTTGGATCAGATTTCGCTCCGTATTATATCCCTTTTTTCAGTTACGACAAGAATACGGAAATTGTATATGGGAAAAACGGTGATGTCATTTATGTTCAGGAGGAATTCCAGGACACTGGGGACGGACCGGTATCGATGGAAAAACATGTTGAATCAGTTACTTTGAAAAAGGAAAATGACGGATGGAAGGTAATGGATGTAAAGTATGAAAGTGATAAAATGAAATAAGGAAAGTTCTTCAAAGTTGAAAAATATGAAGCTGATATATGAAGAAGTCTAGAGGAGGTCATAGCCTTCTCTAGACTTTTTTTATATATTCAGTTCTTTTTTTATTTCGTCCAATTCAAAACCAACAATGGCTTTCCCATCGATAACGACCGTTGGTGTGGAATAGGCGCCATATTTATTCGTTAATTCTTTTCGGGCTTGTCCATCTGCTTTAATATCCTTTTCTTTGTAAACGACATTATTATCATCAAAGAACATTTTCATGATTTTGCAGGGAGGGCAATCAGGTTGGGTATATAGCGTAACGTCTTTCATTTCAATCCTCCATGTATTCTTTAGGTAAGGTTTATTTTTTCATTATAGAGGATGCCCGGACATTTGAATAGGAAAACACCCCAAGTACCCGTTCTACTTACCTTTTTCCTGTTTAACTAGATAGTCTATCAATCCCATGGAACAAACATTCAGGTCCATGGCGATGATTTCAAAAACAGGATGATCTGTGGTGATTCCTTTTTCGCCTAAATGAAAGGCGACTTCCGTGAAAATATTTTTACTGGTCGCTGTCACTCGTTCCTCAAAGCTCGCATATTCCCTGTATGCTGATTTTGCAATCGCAACAAATTTAGGCAGCCAGTAATGAAGTTGTTTATATACTTCCTTAGGGTTTTCGGAAACCCCATAATGGCCAAAATATATACGTTCGACGCCGATGCTTTCATACAATTCCGCTGCTGCAAGCATCGCTTCGGGGTTAAATTGGTTTGGCGATGTGGAAGGTAAGTAAAATTCCAGACCTTCTTCATCGAGTTCACGATAATAGATGCCTACTGTGTCACCTGAAAACATCCCTTTCGAAACCGAATCGAATATGCTTAAATGATGGTTTGCATGTCCGGGAGTGTCATAAAAGGTCAACTTTGAATTATCATTTGTTTGCAGGGATTCCCGATCATGTTTAATCAGCATTCTTTCAAATGGAATAGGTAAAATAGGATCGAAAAGCTTGTTGAATTCTTCACCATAGACTGCTTTAGCCCCAGCAATCAAACGTGTTGGATCTTCTAGATGACGTGCACCTTTTGGATGGACGATCACTTTGGCGTTCGGGCAATGCTGTAAAAAAAGTCCAGCTCCACCTGCATGGTCCAAATGAATATGGGTAAGAATGATATATGTAATATCTTCGGGGGCGATTCCCAAATGTTCGAGCCCCTTCATTAAGTGGGGGATGGACGGGCTGGCGGAAGTTTCGACTAATGTGATGTCTTCATCGGCAATTACATATGTACCTGTACGATTTCTTCTATCCAAATCAAGACCATCAATCAATGAAATGCGATAACCAAGTTCACTAATGTTTTGCATCAGAATCTACCCCCAAAAAATTTTTCATGTACAAAATCCATTCCTTATTTTATTCTGTTAATAGTGCCATGTAAAGAATGAAGTTTTAAATTATTCTGAATTTATTTCAGCGTGGCTACTGGATAGAAAAGTGTGGTATAGTGAAACCTATCGAAAGGTTTTATTCAGAAAGGAGAGGGAGTATGTCTCAATTACAGGGCATCCTTACCAGATTGAAAAGTCTTCAAGAGCAAGCGAAGGAATCTGAATCTGCTCAACGTTTTTTTGAAATAGATGGTGTGAAAAAGTGCCAGGTTACATATTTCAGCAAAACAGAAATGTTCGAGCTTGAAGTATACAGTGATAAAGGGAAATCATCCAAATATCAATTCGATAATATTGATATGATTACCATTGAAATCTTTGATCTTCTTCAATCTTAAAAAAATCACGAAAAGCCGCCCTCCTTTGGAAGCGGCTTTTTTATTGTGAATGAAGCAGTGAAATTTACACATCTTATTAATTGGAGGGATGTAAAATGAAAAATCCAATGGTAATATGCCCAGCATGCGGTGAGGAAAGAGAAATGGAAAATGTATTGACGGCACAATCCAACCAAAATGTGATTTATCAATGCCCGGAATGCGGTTTTAAACAGGTTAACATCAAAACTAGTAAAGGTTAAAGATCTCTTGCGGAAATCCCACCGTTTGGGATTTTATTGGTCTAGGAATGAGCCTTTTCTGCTTACATATGTTAAACTATAGAAAGAGCTGTATATAAATAAAAACATATGGTAAGGGGTTTTAACATGATCGGTACTCATGATGGGGATTTATTGGAATCCAGCGTTAAAGACTTAATGATTTCTTCTGAACGCGTGGCCCACGTGCAGGTAACCAATAATTTAGAACATGCACTATTGGTATTGACAAAGAGCGGTTATACGGCCATTCCTGTGTTAGATCCGATGTATAAACTGCATGGTTTAATTAGCACACCAGTCATTCTTGATTCAATCTTGGGACTGGAACGAATTGAATTTGATAATCTTGAGAATAAAAAAGTTTCCGAAATAATGAATATAGAAATACCTCGCCTGCATATTGAAGATACATTGACCAAGGGTGTGGAATTGTTGATTGATCATCCTTTTGTCTGTGTGGAGAATGACGAACATGTATTTGAAGGTATCTTAACGAGAAGAGCAATCCTGAAAAAGGTATTTAAACAAAATACACCCGATAAATAAGTAAGGCTTAAAATGATGGTTAACCTCAAAACTCGCCAGTTGGCGAGTTTTCTTGTTTTTACATATTTGATCCAGCTAGTGGTAAAGTCTATAAACAGTTAAGGTCTATTAGGGGAGGATGCTGAAATTGGGCCAAGAAGTGAATAGTGCTAAGGTGCAGAATAAAGAATTGAAACGTCCCTTCATATTAGCTGCCATCATGTTGGCTATGTTTATGAATGCTATTGAAGGAACAATCGTTTCGACGGCAATGCCAGCCATTGTAAGTGATTTAGGCGGTTTTTCACTTTACAGCTGGGTGTTTTCAGGTTATTTGCTAATGAATGCGGTAACAGTCTTGATATACGGAAAGCTATCGGATATTCTCGGGAGAAAACCCGTTTTATTATTTGGAATCATTGTCTTTTTAATTGGCTCCCTTCTTTGCGGCTTTGCAGATTCTATGACGGAACTCATCATATATCGCTTTATACAAGGTTTTGGGGCGGGGGCAGTAGCTCCTGTAGCTTCGACAATTGTTGGCGATATTTATAAAAATGAAGAGAGGGCACGCGTTCAAGGGTATCTATCGAGCGTGTGGGGCATTTCAGCTGTCATGGGGCCAGCTTTGGGCGGCTTGCTCGTTGAATCCCTGACTTGGAAGCTTGTCTTCTGGGTAAATATCCCTTTGGGCTTATTATCTTTTATTGGTATTTGGTTTTTCCTTCATGAAAATATCGAAAAGAAAAAACGTGATATCGATTACCTAGGTGCAACGCTATTGACGTTATCCATATCCACTCTCATGGTGATACTCGTAGAAGGAGGAGTGAAATGGTCATGGGCTTCAGCTCCAGTCATTTCCTTGGCATTAGTGGCCATCATCACCTTCATCTTATTCATTCTTCAGGAAAAGAAAGCGGCCGAACCGATGATGCCATTTGAAATTTGGCAGGAGCGTTCCATTCTGATTGCCAATCTTGTATCCCTGACGACAGGGGTGATGATGATCGGATTATCAAGTTTCCTCCCGACATTCGTTCAGGGTGTGATGGAACGCTCGCCTACGGTAGCTGGTTTTACATTGACAGCCATGTCAATTGGCTGGCCGATCGCATCAATGGTCTCTGGCAGGTTATTGATGAGAATAGGATTCAAATCAACCTCCCTCCTTGGAGGGTGTTCATTGATCCTTGGGAGCTTGATCCTAGTGTGGATGAAGCCGGAAGCTGGGCCCCTTATTGCTGCGATGGGATCCTTCTTTGTCGGTGTAGGCATGGGCTTGACTTCTACCTCATTCATTGTCGTCATTCAAAAAACCGTCAGCTGGGAACGAAGGGGCATTGCGACAGCTTCCAATATGTTCATGCGTAATTTAGGAAATACTGTAGGTGCTGCATTACTTGGAGGAATCATGAATATGAGGCTTCAAGCCTACTTGAACGAGCATGCGCCAGCTGGCTCGGGAGTGACGATAGATACGGCAAATAAACTGTTGAACAGTGAAGAACGCATGTCGCTTCCAGAAAATGTGGTAAATGTTTTACAGGAAGGACTTACATTGTCTTTACAGACGATTTATCTCATTGTTCTAGTCTTCTCTGTAATCAGCTTCCTGTTACTTACAACACTAAGAAAGAATAAGAAGGAATAGGGAAAAAAGGCAGACTCTTTAAATGGAGTTTGCCTTTGTATTTAAGGAACGACTCTGATGACCAATTGAATCAACAATGCGATCGTGACCGAATGTAAAATGAATTTCAATTGTCGAGTGGAGATTTTTTTGCGCCACACGCAAGGCTGGCTGTGATCCGATTAGGGAACCGATCGTGTAATAAATGGGAATCCCCCATGCAATGTTACCAGCAATGAAATAGCTAATGAAGGTTTGGTATCTAATAAAGGCTGGGGATTGAAGGTAGGTGGTACGATTTCTTAAAAAGGTATACATGAGCATGGTTGCCTGTCCGGGTCCGAATATTCCGTCATAGACACTGATTCCGAATAGGGATGGATAAACTTTTTGGGAGATGCCAATCGGGTTCATCGGAAGGTTTCGGTTTTTTATGAAATTCATGATTAAAGCGACTGTCAATAGACAGATGGCTAACAAATTCATTGCCTTCTCAGAGAATGAATTAGCAAGCAGACCACCACATAAGCCACCGAGAAGGGCGAACGGGATTAACTAGAGGGCATCCTTCAATTTTAGCTGTTTTTTCTTGTATAAAATATAAAAGCTAGAAAAAGAAGAACACATAGTGGAAAACTTGACTGAACCAATAACCTGGTGTTTGGGTAAACCTATCAACAGAGGGGATGGCATTCCGATAAGGCCGCCGCTCCCAGCCAATGTGCCGACAAAGGATGCTGCAAAACTGATGACAAGCAGTAAAATGATCGTCAAAGGATATTCACCCTGTTTCTTTTCTCTTGTATTATAAGCTGACTTTGTTGATAATGAAATTTAAATAAATTAAATCATCATGATAAGAATTAATTATCAAGAGGTTGGTGTGTATGTCATTTTCAGAATTTCATTTATTATCCGTGCTTGCTCAGGAAATGAATATGAGGAAAGCAGCTGAGCGGTTGTTCGTTTCCCAGCCGGCTTTATCACAGCGTTTACAATCTATAGAAAAGGATTGGGGCTCGAAACTGTTTCTGCGTTCACAAAAAGGGCTGTCACTGACGCCTGCAGGTGAAGCGGTAATTCGTTTGGCCAATGAGGTTATCGAAAAAGAAGAAAAGGTCAGGGAAAGTATTCAAGCTATGGACCATGAAGTATATGGGACTTTGAAAATAGCCTGTGCTTCGATTGTCGGTCAAAATTGGCTGCCGCAAGTATTGAAAAAGTTCGTTCAAAAATATCCGTATGCCAAAATTTCCTTAATCACTGGCTGGAGCAGTGAGATTTTAAAGTCTTTGTATGAAGGGCAAGTGCATATTGGCATCATAAGGGGAGCCCCGGATTGGAAAGGGGTAAAACAGCATTTATTTACGGATATGCTTTATTTGGTGGATACTGAAATGAAGGAACTGAATCAGGTGTTCGAAACGGACCGGCCATTCATTCAGTTTAAAAGCGATTCGAATTATTATCAGGAAATCCAGGACTGGTGGCACCGGCAATTTAAAACGACACCAAAAAACACCATTGTTGTGGACCAAATCGAAACATGCAAACAAATGGTGTTCAATGGTATAGGATATGCAATCCTGCCAGCCATCACTTTACATGATAAAGATACGAATGTTTTTAAAATCCCTCTATTGGATGGGCATAACCACTCAATCGAACGAGATACATGGCTTTGCGGTTATGAATCTGCCTTCCAGTTAAAGCAAGTGCAAGCATTCACGGAAGTGGTGAAAGAGCATATTCGCGACCAAGGAATGTTATAGGTCCGCTGACGAAAATGTCAATAGGGGAGAATAATATATAAGAGTGACATTCAACTTGTCTTGCCGGCAGTTGTCTGGTAAATTTAAAACGAGTAATGATACATATTTAGGAGGTTTACCCGGAATGAATAAAATGGATGCGAACGAAATTATTTCTTTTATCTCAAATAGTAAAAAATCTACACCTGTAAAGGTATATGTCAAAGGCGATTTAGAAGGCATGGATTTTGGTCCAGCTTCTAAAACTTTCATAACAGGAAATACAGGTGTTGTATTCGGTGAGTGGTCTGAAGTCGAAGAAGCAATCAAGGCAGCAGGAACAAAAATCGAGGATTATGTAGTTGAAAATGATCGCCGTAACTCTGCCATTCCTTTATTGGACCTAAAAGGCATCAAAGCCCGTATCGAGCCTGGCGCAATAATCCGTGACCAAGTATCCATTGGAGACAACGCAGTCATCATGATGGGTGCATCAATCAATATTGGTTCTGTCATCGGTGAAGGCACAATGATCGACATGAACGCAATACTGGGCGGACGTGCAACAGTGGGTAAAAACTGTCACGTAGGTGCAGGTGCCGTTTTAGCAGGTGTCATCGAGCCGCCTTCCGCACAACCGGTCATTTTGGAAGATGATGTTTTAATCGGTGCCAATGCGGTCGTACTAGAAGGTGTGAAAATCGGTCAAGGTTCAGTTGTGGCGGCTGGTGCAGTTGTAACGAAAGACGTTCCTCCTTACTCCGTGGCTGCTGGTATCCCGGCGAGGGTCATTAAACAAATTGACGAAAAAACAAAATCAAAAACAGAAATCATGCAAGAACTTCGTCAACTTTAATTTCTTTATTGAATATTGCCTGAAGCGTGGATAAATATATCCACGCTTTCTGTATAGGAGGAAATAATGTGAAAATAAATCCTTTTGCCGAAATCCGGCGTGATTTGCATCAAATACCGGAGATAGGATTCAAAGAATTCAAGACGCAGCAATACCTGCTGAATTACATAACGAAACTGGCCCAGGAGCGAATGGAAATAGAAACTTGGCGGACTGGGATATTCGTGAAAGTGAAGGGAATGAACCCGCGAAAAACAATTGGCTACCGGGCTGATATTGACGGTCTGCCGATAAAAGAGGAAACCGGATTGCCGTTCACATCCACCCACGAGGATTATATGCATGCCTGCGGTCATGATTTTCATATGAGCATAGGTTTGGGATTATTGACATATTTCACCGAAAATCCGATCGATGATGACTTGCTATTCATCTTCCAGCCTGCAGAAGAGGGTCCTGGCGGAGCTGAACCAATGCTTAAATCGGAAACGATGAAAAAATGGAAGCCGGATATGATTCTTGCTTTACATATTGCTCCAGAGTATCCAGTTGGGACGATTGCGGTTAAAGAAGGGCTTCTATTTGCCAATACATCTGAATTATTCATCGATTTGAGGGGGAAAGGAGGGCATGCAGCCTATCCGCATGAAACAAATGACATGGTCATTGCGGCCTGTTCGCTTGTTGGGCAGCTGCAAACAATCGTTTCCAGGAATGTCAATCCACTTGATTCAGCTGTCATTACAGTTGGGAAGATTACTGGTGGCACCGTACAAAATATTATTGCGGAGACAGCGCGTTTAGAAGGCACAATACGGACCCTTAACCCTGAATCAATGGTAAAGGTCAAGTCAAGAATAAAAGCGCTTGTTGATGGCATGCAAGTGGGATATGAGTGCTTGGCAGAAATCGACTATGGCGCAATGTATCACCAGGTGTATAATGAAGAACGGTTGACCCGGGAATTCATGGAATTTACAGAGAAGTCAACTGCTGTTCATTTGCATCGCTGTACGGAAGCGATGACTGGTGAAGATTTTGGTTATATGTTAAAGGAGATTCCAGGGTTCATGTTCTGGCTGGGGGTTTCATCGGATTACGGATTGCACCACGCAAAGTTAAGTCCGGATGAAACTGCAATTGAACTCGCGATCAATCACTTAACGGACTATATAACGTTTAAAGGAAGCGAAGCGTAAAAAATGCTTTTCAGTACAGAACATGCTCTAAAGAGAGAACGAATGACGTTGGAGGGCTTATTGTGAAAAAAGAATTTGCGGTGATTGGACTTGGTCGTTTTGGCGGCAGCATAGTCAAGACATTAGCTGAAGAAGGATTAGGGGTTCTGGCTATCGATGCTGACGAAGATCGAGTGAATGAATTTGCCAGAATAGCTTCACATGCCATAGTAGGGGATACGACAGATGAAAATGTACTGAGAAACATAGGGATTCGGAATTTTGATCACGTCATTGTAGCGATTGGCGAGAATATTCAAGCTAGTATATTGACGACTCTCATGCTTAAGGAATTGGGTGTCGGGAATGTTACGGTTAAAGCGCAAAATGATTATCATGAGAAGGTTCTTCGTAAAATCGGGGCCGACTATGTCGTGCACCCCGAACGAGATATGGGGAGAAGGATCGCCCATAATATCGTCTCCAATAATATTCTCGATTATCTGGAGCTTTCTGATGAACACTCCATCGTCGAAATTGTTGCAAGCCAAAAGATGAATGGAAACTCGATATTTGACCTTGATATCCGTGCTCATTATGGGCTGAATATAGTCGCGATCAAAAGAGGGAACGAAATAAATGTCTCCCCACAGGCGAGCGATTTAATTCATAAAGGTGATATATTGATCGTCATCGGCGCGGATTCTGACATCAATCGCTTTGAAAAAAAGATTGTGGAATAAGCATGGCTTGCTCAATTGCGGGCAGCGCGCACTTTTTATCCACAAAAAAGCCCAGCCATCAATGGCTGGGCTTCTATTATTTATTGAACTTCCATGATGATCGGCAGGATCATTGGACGGCGTTTAGTTTTTTCATATAGGAATGGAGATAAAGTGTCTGTAATTTCATTTTTAATTTCAGACCATTGTGTAGTTTTGCGATCCATCACCTTATTCAAATGCTTAGTTATCAAGGATTGAGCATCGCTGATAAGGTCTCCTGATTCTCTCATATAAACAAATCCTCGTGAGATGATGTCAGGTCCGGATGCAATTTTGAATTCCTTCATATTGATGCTGACAACGACCACGACAAGACCTTCCTCGGAAAGGATTCGGCGATCACGGAGAACGATATTACCGATATCCCCGATGCCGCTTCCGTCGATATAAACCGAACCTGAAGGGATTTTACCAGCGATTTGAGCTGTGTTTTCACTTAAGGAAAGAACTTCCCCATTATCCATGATAAAGCAATTTTCTTCCGGAACTCCGCAATCGACTGCATGGCGGGCATGTAGTTTTTGCATACGGTATTCACCATGGATTGGCATGAAGAATTTTGGTTTTATCAAACGAAGCATCAGCTTTTGTTCCTGCTGTCCGCCATGTCCTGATGTATGAATGTCATTCAAAGGACCTGAAATGACGTCTGCTCCTGCACGATATAATTGATTGATCGTTCTGGAAACACTGATTGTGTTACCTGGGATAGGTGAAGATGAAAATACTACAGTATCACCAGGAATGATTTGAATCTGACGGTGAGTGCCATTCGCTATGCGCGACAGGGCTGCCATTGGTTCACCTTGACTGCCTGTACAAAGGATGGTTACTTTATTTGCAGGCATACGATTCAATTGCTGTACATCAATAAATGTATCTTTAGGCGCTACGATATAACCAAGATCTTGTCCAATTGATATGGCTGAATCCATGCTTCGGCCAAAAACGGCTATTTTACGGCCGTTAGCCACGGCTGCTTCAACAACTTGCTGAAGGCGATGGATGTTTGATGCAAACGTGGCAAAAATAATCCGGCCGTCAACCTTACGGAAAATGTCTTGAATGGTATCGCCGACACGGCTTTCGGACATAGTAAAGTTCTGCACTTCACTATTTGTGCTATCCGAGAGTAAGCACAATACACCTTCTTTACCGATTTCAGCCATCTTGGTCAGGTTTGCAGGCTCGCCCACTGGTGTGAAGTCGAATTTAAAATCACCAGTATGGACAATTTGTCCAGGAGGTGTTTTTACAACGATTCCATAAGAGTCAGGGATACTGTGAGTTGTGCGGAAGAATGAAACGGACGTTTTCCGGAACTTGATCACTTCATCTTCACTGATTTCAATCATGGTTGTCTGACGTAAAAGGCCGTGTTCTTCCAATTTATTACGAAGCAGTCCAAGTGCCAGTTTCCCGCCGTACACAGGGACATTCACTTTTCTAAGTAAATAAGGAATCCCGCCAATATGGTCTTCATGGCCATGGGTAATGAAAACGCCTTTAATTTTATCTACATTTTTCTCTAAATAGCTGTAATCTGGAATCACATAGTCAATACCGAGAAGCTCATCTTCAGGAAATTTAATTCCAGCATCAATGATGATGATTTCATCTTGAAACTGAACAGCATATGTGTTCTTACCGATTTCGCCTAAACCGCCCAGGGCGAATACAGCTGTTTGATCGTTTTTTACAAATTTCATAAGTTATAGCTCCAATACTTTATAATCTTCATTTTGTTTTTCATATTCTAAATATGCTCCGGTTACGGGTAATACGATTTCTACGTTATAAGGTTCTTTTTTTAATTTTAAACGAACGTCACGAACGGATTCACCTTCGACAAACATTGTTTTAGTATTCTCCCTGATGGGAACCTCTGATATGGTTACTTGATAGTATACCTTAAAAACCATTTTAATCTCTCCTCACTTGTTTGCATTGCTTTTTTCATTATATATAAAAACAACAATTTTTTCATGTTTTTCAACATCATGTAAAAATAAACCCAGCTCCGCCATAAAAACGGAAGGGGTTTGATGAATTAAATATACCAATGTCTAAAAGTATATAAAAAAATAGATGGCCGATTCTGGTATCAATCCAATTGTGTCTTCCTCTATCTTATATCCTATCCGTTTTTGCCATGTGTAAAACTTAAATCATGGGATCTTTTTTCGTAAACGATTTCTTTCTAAATTAATACAGTACGACTGTGTACAGCGTTTCATGAAAACACAACGACTCATATCTTTATTGAAATATGTATTCACCTGACCAAATAAAAGCCAAGATAGAAAGAATGCTTAACAAGAACTTTACAACAAGGAAGAAGCCCTCCGCAAGTTTTTGAAGGGCTGTCCGAAAAAAATTCGCATATGGATGACGGCCAAGGCAGGTATGAGTGGCAAATCATGCGATAGATTTTTTTCTTAAAAGATCATTCCACTGTTTAACAAGCTTTTTACGAAGCTTTTTTAACATGGCGATCACGCTCCCTTAATTATTATTGTATAGGATTATTCAATAATGTAAATACGTCTTTACAGGTACTTGGCCCATTTTTGAAAAAAAAGGCTCATTCAAACAAGCAACTGGGATTTTGGAGGCAAGAAGGATGGGAGAAGTATCTAAGAAAGCCTGAGTTGTTTCTATTAAAAATAGTATATACCAATTCATGAATAAAAAACGTGAATTGAGAGGAATCCGGTAGTGTTACTTGACTTATCTTGATGACAATTATTAAATGGGTACATATTAAAAAAGGAAAAAATGAATGAATTGGAAGTGAATCGTAAGTGAAAATCGTATTCTTTGATATTGACGGAACATTGCTTGATCATGAAAAAAAGTTACCTGCTTCAACAAAAAAAGCCATTAAGCAACTGCAGGATAGCGGGGTTTTTGTAGCGATTGCCACAGGAAGGGCTCCGTTCATGTTCGAATCTTTAAGGGAAGAGCTTGGCATCGATACATTCGTAAGTTTCAATGGACAGTACGTTGTTTTTGAAGGGAAAGTCGTTTATAAAAACCCTCTGAGCATACCTGAGATAAAACGGCTCCACGAACATGCTGAAAAAAATGAAATACCGATCGTTTTCATGAATGAGGAGACAATGAAATCGAGTGTTCCACATCATAGCAGAATCGAAGAAGCATTAAGCAGCCTGAAGTTTCCCCACCCTGAACATGAGGCAGATTTTTATGAGGACCATGATATATACCAAGCCTTATTATTCTGTTCGGAAGATGAAGAAGGGAACTTTGTTGGGAAATATGATGACTTTCACTTCATTAGATGGCATGAGCATTCAACGGATGTACTTCCATTCGGGGGTTCAAAAGCTGAGGGCATTAAAATATTAATGGAAAAAGTTGGGTTTGGCCTGGAGGATGTTTACGCCTTTGGAGATGGCTTAAATGATATAGAGATGTTAAAAGTAGCGGGATATGGCGTGGCAATGGGGAATGCCGGTCAACTTGTTAAGCAAGAGGCCGACTTTGTAACGAAGGATGTCGATGATGATGGCATACTTTTTGGTTTGAAGGAACTTGAACTGATATAAAAAACAAAACCCCCGTCAACCAACAGACGGGGGTTTTGCTTATTACGTTACCTTTCCACCGCAATTGAATTTTCCATGATGGCATAAGGGTCATCCGGATTGATATGATCATAAAACATGATTCCATTAAGGTGGTCGATTTCATGTTGAAAGCAAATGGCTGCGATGCCTTTCAGGCGGAGTTGAACCGATTTTCCTTCCAGGTCCGTACCCACAACCGTTATTCGAGCATAACGGGGCACATAGCCGGAAACGGGACGATTTACGGAAAGGCAGCCTTCTCCGGATGTCAAATATGCTTTTTCCACTGAATGGCTGATGAGTTTAGGGTTAAAAAGTGCATAGCTATACAGTTGTCCATCTTTTTCTTTCAAATGAACCGCGATTATCCTTTTTGAAACATTCACCTGTGGTGCGGCCAAGCCAATTCCTGCCCTTAACCCGTATAGTGCAGCAATATCGGGCTTCTGGCTATTTTGGACATATTCCATCATGCTGGCTAAAAGTTGCTTATCTTCATTTGATGCCGGAAGCGGAACCTCTACCGCGACTTGCCTTAAGATTGGATCGTCTTCATTAACAAAATCATCCATGGTAAGCATAATCTTTCACCCCATAAAAATTCTTATAATATGTATAGGATTATTTTAACAAAAAAAATACTGAAAGTTAATGGATGCTAATGAAAGAAAAATGGAAGGGATGGAATCAAGTCATTAATTCCTATCCCAGCCATTATATTATTTGCGTGTTGAGGTCTATTTAAAAAAATAAATCATTTTTTGTGAATTAGGGTAAATAGTTAACATTTTCGGGTAAATGTAATAGTAATTATCTGCTTAGCATAAGCACGCGCCGACAATGATTAACAGAATGAACAGGACAATGATTAGAGCGAAGCCGCTTCCAAAGCCGCAGCCTCCACCATCACCATAACCATAGCTGGGTGCAACGGAAACCGGATAACAACAATCCTGGTTGTAACCTCCATACATAATTTCATACCTCCGTTTTTTGTATTATTAAAATGCTGACCTCTCTGATTTGAAACGGTCCCTACAGCCTATGCAGTATGGTTTAAAGGGTGTAGGCTAGCGCCCAGTAATGAAAAAAACCTGTTCGGAATAAGATTGTAACGTGTCTGCGGCTTATAATGGAATTAAGAGAAATATGAATCTTCGAAGTACTATCAAAAGGAGCTGTCTATGTTGAATCGTTTTGGTCCATATGTTATTTTACTTCTTTCTTTAGTGTTCTTGACTGGTTGTTTTAATGGTTCACCGGAAGAAAGAATCCACAAAATCCTAGAGAAAACTGCAGAAAAGGAAAGTGATTTCACCGAGCATCAAGAGCCTCTTAATGATTTGGAGAAAAAAGAAAAAGAAAAATATGAGAAAATCATTAAACTTGGATTGGATGATTATGAACAGATCGTCGAGCTTTCAGATGAAGCCACCAAGAATATCGACCAAAGGGAAAAAATAATTGAAAAGGAACAAAGCAGTATGCAATCCTCAAAAGAACAATTCAAACGGATAGATGAACAAATCGGGAAAATAGAGGATGAAAAGATAAAAAAAGAAGCGACTGAAATGAAAAAGGTCATGAGTGAGCGCTATAGCACCTACGATAATTTATATGATGCTTATCAACAAAGTCTGGCTTATGATCGTGAATTATATGAACTTTTTAAAAAAGAGGATTTGAAAATGGATGAATTACAAGTGCAAATCGAGAAAATAAATACCTCTTATACAAAAGTTTTGAAAGCGAATGAGGAATTTAATGCATTAACGGAAAAATCAAATCAAAAAAAAGAAAGTTTTTATGATAGTTCCGGCATAGAAATGGCTGATTCAACAAAATAATATAAATAATGATGGGCTGTGATCCTCACTCACAGCCCATATTTTGTTCAATCCAGTTCATTTAGGGACTAAAAATTCTAGAATGGTCTTTTTTGTGCAACCAATTTGATGTGGAATTTTCATACCTGTACTAAAAAAAAACGATAATCAAAATTCTAACAGCAGACTTATATGAAAGCGTTTGAATATTTTTTTGGCAGATTATTCCGAAGGCCCAAATGCCTATAATTAAAGCGGTTTTGGAATCGATCCGATATGATGGGGGATTTAAATGTTATCCTCCGTCATCCTTAAATTGAAAATTAGGGGAAATTTAATAGTACAGTTGTAAAGTGAAAACTAATACAGAGAAGAAGTATGAGTATTGGAAATTCTATTAAATCAAAATTATAAGGAACTCCAAGTGATTGACTTGTTGTTAATTCATCTTGTAAACTTAATCTATAAAAATTCTTGTATCATTTTCCTTGATTTTTTTTATGGTACAGAATAAGATTGAGACATATTAAGCATATCCACGTTTGAGGATTGGTCTTAAGGGAAAAATAAAAGAATGAATGATTGAAGAAACTAAAAAGCAAACTATTTTTGCTTTATAGAATAATAATAGCAAACCTTTTTAATGAAAGGATGAGGTGCCAAATGGCTCAAAAAACTAAACAAGCTAAAATTAATGTTCAGGATCAGCTTAAGAAAGTAGAAGAACAATTTGAAACTTTTCAAATTTTAAATGAAGAGGGAGAAGTCGTTAATGAAGCGGCAATGCCTGATTTAAGTGATGAACAATTGCAAGAATTAATGCGTCGTATGGTTTATACACGCATCTTGGATCAACGTTCTATATCACTGAACCGCCAAGGAAGATTAGGTTTCTATGCACCGACTGCCGGTCAAGAAGCTTCTCAAATCGCATCCCAGTATGCTTTGGAAAAAGAAGATTTCATTCTTCCTGGTTATCGTGATGTTCCGCAAATCGTTTGGCATGGCCTTCCGCTTTGGCAAGCATTCTTATTCTCACGGGGACATTTTAAGGGAAATCAAATTCCTGAAGACGTCAATGTAATTTCCCCTCAAATCATTATCGGCGCTCAATATATCCAAGCTGCTGGAGTTGCTCTTGGGTTGAAGAAACGCGGAAAAAAAGCTGTAGCCATCACATATACGGGTGACGGCGGAACTTCACAAGGTGACTTCTATGAGGGAATTAACTTTGCAGGTGCATATAAAGCGCCGGCTATCTTCATCGTGCAAAATAACCGTTTCGCAATCTCAACTCCGGTTGATTTACAATCAGCAGCGAAAACATTAGCCCAAAAGGGTGTGGCTGCAGGTATTCCTGGCATCCAAGTTGATGGTATGGATGCGTTGGCCGTTTATACAGCAACTAAAGAAGCACGCGAACGTGCAATTAATGGTGAAGGCCCTACATTGATTGAAACATTAACTTACCGTTATGGTCCGCATACGATGGCTGGGGATGACCCGACACGTTACCGTACTTCCGAAATGGATAACGAGTGGGAACTGAAAGATCCATTGGTTCGTTTCCGCAAGTTCTTGGAAAACAAAAAACTTTGGAATGAAGAATTAGAGAACGAAACGATAGAAAAAGCAAAAGACGATATTAAAGAAGCAATCAAATTGGCAGATGCAGAACCTAAGCAAAAGGTTACAGACCTGATTGAAAACATGTATGAAGAAATGCCTTATAACTTAAAAGAACAATATGAAATTTATAAAGAGAAGGAGTCGAAGTAAGCCATGGCTCAATTGACGATGATTCAAGCAATTACAGAAGCATTACGTACAGAACTTAAGAATGACGAGAATGTACTCGTTTTTGGGGAAGATGTTGGTGTTAATGGAGGAGTTTTCCGTGCAACGGAAAATCTTCAAAAAGAATTCGGCGAAGATCGTGTATTCGATACACCTCTTGCTGAATCTGGAATCGGTGGATTAGCGGTCGGTCTTTCTTTACAAGGTTTCCGTCCTGTTCCTGAAATTCAATTCTTCGGGTTTATATATGAAGTAATGGATTCCGTAAGCGGTCAGCTTGCTCGTATGCGCTACCGTTCAGGCGGACGTTACAGTGCTCCGGTTACAATTCGCTCACCATTTGGGGGCGGAGTGCACACTCCGGAAATGCACGCTGATAGCTTAGAAGGTTTAATGGCTCAGCAACCAGGGTTAAAGGTAGTTATCCCTTCCACTCCTTACGATGCAAAAGGCTTATTGATTTCAGCGATTCGTGATAATGACCCTGTCATTTTCCTGGAGCACATGAAATTGTACCGCTCTTTCCGTCAGGAAGTTCCTGAAGAAGAATATACAATTCCATTAGGAAAAGCGGATGTGAAAAGAGAAGGAACGGATTTATCCATTATTACGTATGGTGCGATGGTACAGGAATCCATCAAGGCAGCTGAGGAATTGGCTAAGGAAGGTCATTCCGTCGAAGTGGTCGACTTACGGACTGTATCTCCATTGGATATCGATACAATCATTGCTTCTGTAGAAAAAACTGGACGCGCTATCGTTGTTCAAGAAGCACAAAAACAAGCTGGTATAGCAGCGAATGTTGTAGCGGAAATTAACGAACGTGCCATTTTGAGCTTGGATGCTCCAGTACTGCGAGTGGCGGCTGCTGATACGGTATTCCCGTTTTCACAAGCTGAAACTGTATGGCTCCCTAATTATAAAGACATTATTGCAACGGCGACTAAAGTTTTGAAGTTTTAACAATCTTAAGTAATGGGAATGAATGTCCTGCTTGGGAAAGTAATATCGCATTAACGGTAATGCAAGATAAAGGACTTTATTCAAAGCACTAAGTATGATTTAATATAGGAGGTTGAACTCAGTGGCATTCCAATTTAGACTCCCTGATATCGGAGAAGGTATACATGAAGGTGAAATAGTGAAATGGTTTGTAAAACCAGGAGATAAGATTCAAGAAGATGACGTGCTTTGCGAGGTTCAGAACGATAAGGCCGTTGTTGAAATCCCATCACCGGTGGAAGGTACCGTTGAAGAAATCCTTGTTCAAGAAGGAACGGTTGCCGTTGTTGGCGATGTACTTGTAACATTCGATGCTCCAGGTTATGAAAATCTTCAGTTTAAAGGGGATCATGGAGAAGAAGCGAAGGCAGAAGGTGAAAAGAATACGGAGGCCCAGGTTCAAGCAACTGCTGAAGCTGGACAGGAAGTCAAGAAAGAGACTGCTCCGGTTCAAGAAAATAATGATGTAACGGGCGCGGGATCACAACCACAAGTTGAGGCAGATCCTTCACGACGTATCATCGCCATGCCTTCTGTTAGGAAATATGCACGCGAACAAGGGGTAAATATTCGTGAGATTTCTGGTTCTGGGGATAATGGCCGCATCATGAAAGAAGACATAGATGCTTTCAAAAACGGCAAAACTGCTCCACAGCAACCGGCAGCTCAAAGTGAAGCTTCACAACAGAATGATACGGAAACAACCGAAAAACAAAAAGTTTCAATTCCAGAAGGGCAATATCCTGAAACTCGCGAAAAAATGAGCGGCATGAGAAAAGCGATCGCAAAAGCTATGGTAAAATCCAAACAGACAGCTCCGCATGTTACATTAATGGATGAAGTAGATGTGACGCTATTGGTTGCTCACCGTAAGAAATTCAAGGAAATTGCTGCACAAAAAGGAATCAAGCTTACATTCCTACCTTATGTTGTTAAAGCGTTAACAAGTGCATTGCGTGAATTCCCTATGCTTAACACATCATTTGATGATGAGGCTAGTGAGATTATCCATAAACACTATTACAATATCGGAATTGCGGCAGACACAGACAAAGGACTGCTCGTTCCAGTTGTAAAAGATGCAGATCGTAAATCAACTTTTGCTATTTCACAAGAAATTAATGAATTAGCGACGAAAGCCCGTGACGGCAAATTGGCTCCTAACGAAATGAAAGGTGCTTCTTGCTCCATTACGAATATCGGTTCCGCAGGCGGTCAATGGTTCACACCTGTAATCAATCATCCAGAAGTTGCCATTCTAGGGATTGGACGCATTGCCGAAAAAGCAATTGTACGCGACGGGGAAATTATCGCCGCTCCAGTTCTGGCATTATCACTGAGCTTTGATCACCGCATGATTGATGGAGCAACAGCTCAACATGCATTGAATCATATCAAAAAGTTATTGAACGACCCAGAATTATTGTTAATGGAGGCGTAAACAATGGTAGTAGGAGATTTTCCAATCGAAACAGATACTTTAGTGATCGGTTCAGGCCCAGGGGGATATGTTGCCGCAATTCGCGCAGCACAACTTGGACAGAAAGTAACGGTCGTTGAAAAAGGAACAATCGGCGGAGTTTGTTTGAATGTAGGCTGTATCCCATCAAAAGCTTTAATTTCAGCTGGACACCGTTTTCATGAAGCTCAGCATTCAGAAGATATGGGTATCTTTGCAGAAAAAGTTTCTGTTGATTTTTCTAAAGTACAAGCTTGGAAAGGTTCTGTTGTTAAAAAATTAACAGGCGGTGTAAGCAGCCTATTAAAAGGTAATAATGTTGATGTTGTAACTGGAGAAGCTTATTTCGTTGATGAGAACAGCATCCGTGTTATGAATGATGACTCAGCCCAAACATATACATTTAAAAACGCAATCATCGCGACTGGTTCATCGCCAATCGAGATTCCGTCATTTAAATATACGAAACGTGTACTTAATTCCACTGGTGCTCTTGCTTTGGAAGAAGTTCCAAGTTCGATCGTGGTAATCGGCGGAGGTTACATTGGAACTGAGCTTGGCGGAGCATTCGCAAGCTTCGGCACTAAGGTGACCATCCTTGAAGGTACGGAAGAAATCCTTTCTGCAGGCTTTGAAAAACAAATGGCAGCACTTGTTAAGCGTAACCTTAAAAACAAGGGTGCTGAAATTGTTACTAAAGCAAATGCTAAAGGCGTGGAAGAAACTGAAACAGGTGTAACCGTTACTTATGAAGTAAAAGGCGAAGAGAAAAAAGTTGAAGCCGATTACGTTTTAGTAACAGTTGGACGTCGTCCAAATACGGCAGAGATCGGCCTGGAGCAAGTCGGAATCAAAATGACTGACCGTGGTTTGATCGAAACGGATAAACAATGCCGTACAAGCGTGAAAAACATTTATGCAATCGGTGATATCGTTTCTGGACCTCAGTTGGCTCATAAAGCTTCTTATGAAGGTAAAATTGCAGCTGAAGCCATTGCAGGACATTCATCTGAAATCGACTATCTTGCTATTCCGGCTGTTGTATTCTCTGAACCGGAACTTGCTTCTGTCGGTTATAATGAAAAAGAAGCGAAGGAAGCTGGAATCGAAGCGCTTGCTTCTAAATTCCCATTCGCTGCAAATGGACGTGCTCTTTCTTTAAATAATACGGACGGATTTGTGAAGCTTATCACTCGCAAAGAAGACGGATTGGTTATAGGAGCACAAATTGCAGGACCAAACGCTTCTGATATGATTGCAGAACTTGGTTTGGCTATCGAAGCAGGAATGACTGCGGAAGATATTGCTATGACAATCCATGCACATCCAACTTTAGGGGAAATCACAATGGAAGCTGCTGAAGTTGCCCTTGGAACTCCTATTCACATCATCAAGTAATGGATTTTTTTTGAAAAGCGTACTGCCTAATGCAGTACGCTTTTTTTTGTTTGACCAGATATACAAATATGAAGGATGACTTCCCCAGCCATGATTTTCTTCACGCTAGTTAAATGAAAAGGGCAAAAAGGGCATAAGCTATAAAAAGGACTTCTTACTATTTTCCTTTAAAAGGGTTTGAAAAAGGTAATAAAGGATAAAAAATAAGATGAGCGATGTTAAAGGAATACTTTTTGCCATTAAAAAGATCATGGCTGAAATATTCATATTAAAATGAGGTGGATCACTTGAAGAATTATCTGGTAATCCTCTTTCAACTAATCGTTTGGAGTGGGTATACATTAGTTGAATGGCTGTCTGTTAACGATCGATTCGTTTTCAAAGTATTCATGTTTCTGGTCTTTTCCTATCTAGCCATTTACATTGGTAAAATGATTTTAAAATCCAATAGGCGAACAATGCTTGTTACCGTGATAAGTCTATTATGTTACGGTATATTGCAAATCCTTTTGGAAACGCTAGTATCCGTTTATTGAATTTTTAGATAAGCCCCAATGACACAAGAAACCACGGAGGAACCATGATTAACAAAGGAGTAGCATTATTTACATTAGTATCATTTTTATTGATGGCATGTAATGATCCGAGTTCCGGTCGAACAGAAAATGATAATCAAAAAAGTGTGGAAACGACAACAACGGTTCAAGATGACAGCCAGCAAGAGAAAGATCTGAAAAACGAAACGTCAAAAACGATTGTCGATGGGATTGTAAAGGCAGAATATCGGGTGGACAAAGCGAATTGGTCATTTAAACCAATTGGGGATGCAAATCCGAAAGTTGTGTTGTTAACATTTGATGATGCACCTGATAAATATTCTCTGAAAATCGCCCAGACCCTGAAGAGACTTGAAGTACCTGCGATTTTTTTCGTGAATGGTCACTTTCTTGAAAATGATGAAAATAAAGCGGTGCTAAAAGAAATTCATGAAATGGGTTTTTCTATCGGTAATCATACTTATTCCCATGTGAATTTAAAAGAGTTGACCGAAAAGGAACAAGAGCGCGAAATCGTAAAATTGAACAATTTGGTAGAAGGCATTACAGGGGTACGCCCTAAGTACTTCAGGGCGCCATTTGGATCGAATACCGAGCATTCAAAAAAAGTCGCTGAGAAAGAAAAAATGTTGGTCATGAATTGGACATATGGATATGATTGGGAAAAAGAGTATCAGGATAAAAAAGCTTTAACGGAGATCATGTTGAACAGCCCTTATTTAGGAAATGGTGCGAACTTACTGATGCATGACCGGAAATGGACGAGTGAAGCCATTGAGGATATCGTGAAAGGTTTTCAAAAGAAAGGTTATGAGATCCTTGATCCAAAGTTAATTGAAACGCCTGCATGAGCCAATTTCGGCTTCTGCAGGTTTTTTTATTTCCTTGGATAATAATACATCACCCGTTTATTGAAGAGATGTAGCTGCGCCCGTAATTTCTTTGCAAGGAACTTGCACAGTTCATTAGCTTTTCCCTTATCTCCGAAAGTTGCTGTTTCAGGGAGGGTGAATTGGATATAGGATTGAATCCGCTCTGATCCATCTTCATCCTTAACGACTTCTTGGTCAACCCCTATCAATATCATGTGATATCGATCTTCTTTGGATTGGAGATATATGACCTTATCTTTCATCTTTTCTGGTTCTTTCATTTCATAAGGAAATGCTTTCTTATCATAGTCCCAATCCAGTTGCTTTCCGGTTTTCGCTGTGATCATTTGATAATAGTTCAGCAATTCTTTCACGTCTTCGATGGTTACAGTCCCTTTCACGGACTCAGGAACAAGTTTGATATAGGCATTTTCAGTCATATGGATCCCCCTTAGATCGATAGGATGTAAGAATATATTAACATTTTATGGATGTATTATATACATATCTATATGTAAATTAAAAGGCGAAATTCCTTTTTCACCTTGCTATGGAAAAGCAAGGGGTGTGATGAAATGAGCTCCAGGGTCCAAAAAGGAATCAGTCTAACGAACGATTGGAATCAATTTCTTCCAACATGAGGGTTCATTAAATGGGAAAAAAGTATATATGTTATACTTTTTAGCTTGAAATATTAAATGTGTTATATTATAATTCATATAAAGCGGTTACATTACGTCATTGATGCATACAATATAGAGGAAGGGGTTGTAAAAATGGGAACTATCGTATGTCAAACTTGCAATAGCACGATTGAACATTTTGAAGATGAAAAAGTAAGTGTACTATATACACACAATCACAACTGCCAAAGCTGTGATACAGCTGCCTCTGAAAAATAAATCGAAAAAGGATTATAAGATTAATAGAATTTAAGGGTGTTTCAGGATTGTAACCTGGAGCACCCTTTTTATGGAAGTTAATGAAGCGGAAATCTTCAGTTTATCGGGAGCTGCTTTTCAATAATAAAAGGGGCAAAAAAACCAGAGCAGTACTTTGCTCTGGTTTGATGGAATCAATCAATTTTTAATGATACGTAAATATTTTATTTCTGGGTCCTCAGGGCCTTGAACAGGAAGGCCGGCCTCGATGTTTTTCCGGATGTAATTGATATTATCTTCAGTAATCAATTCACCTGGTATGAAGATCGGGATTCCAGGCGGGTAAACCATGATGAACTCAGCGCTAATTTTGCCGACAGATTCCTCAATGGGAACCACTTCGGTTTCTGCATAAAATGCTTCCCTTGGTGATAAAGCCAGTGGTGGTGTATCAGGAAGCAGGACTTCGATCTTTTCATGTTCAGCCGCCATTTCCTTAAACTCATCCGCCAAGTCTCTAAGGGCAGCAATCAGAAGGTCCGCTTCTGTTTTTGAGTCTCCAGGTGTTATCAGGCAAAGGATATTGTACAAGTCAGAGAGTTCCACTTCGATATTATGCTTTTCACGAAGCCATTTCTCAACGTCGTATCCGGTAATATTCAATTCCTTGATGGATATGATCAATTTAGTCGGGTCATAACTAAAGGCAGCCTCACTCTCAAGAATTTCGCTGCCGACACAGTAAAGATAAGGAATCTCATTAACGGCCTCACGGATATACCCTGCGAGATTGATCGCTTCATCAATCATTTCCCTGCCTACCGTCGCAAGTTGTCTTCTGGCAGTATCCAGGGAAGCTAGAAGGATATAGGAGGTTGAGGTGGTTGTGAGCATGCTCAATATGGCTTGAACACGATTTGCGGAAACCATTCCATTCTTAACATTTAATATGGAACTTCCCGTTAGTGAACCGCCCAGTTTATGAACACTCGTTGCAGCCATATCTGCTCCAGCTTGCATGGCTGACATCGGCAAGTCTTCATGGAAGTGTATATGGACACCATGTGCTTCATCTACCAGTACTGGGATTTTGTGGGAATGAGCAACTTCCACTATTTTTTGCAAATCAGCCGAAATGCCGAAATAGGTTGGATTGATGACAAGCAATCCTTTTGCATCGCTATGTTCCCTTAAAGTTTTTTCGACGGCATCGACGGTGATTCCGTGTGAGATTCCCAACTCTTTGTCTATTTCAGGATTGATGAAAATGGGAACAGCTCCGGAAAATACAATGGCAGACATTACGGATTTATGTACATTCCTTGGGACGATGATTTTGTCCCCAGGTCCGCAGACTGTCATGACCATCGTCATGATTGCTCCACTTGTTCCTTGAACGGAAAAGAATGTGTGATCTGCCCCAAAAGCTTCAGCGGCAAGATCCTGAGCTTGTTTAATGATCCCCTTTGGCTGATGGAGATCATCGAGTGGAGCGATATTGATTAAATCTATGGATAATGCATTTTCTCCAATGAAATTACGGAAATCAGCGTCCATTCCTTTTCCTTTTTTATGACCTGGAATATGAAATTGAACAGGATTTTTTTTTGCATGCTGCAATAAGGCAGTGTATAAGGGTGTTTCATTCTGTGACAATTCTTTGTGGCCCCTTTTCAATAAAATAGGTACGTAATATTTGGGAGTATATACTCCCATTCTATTAATGGTCGTATGTTTCTCCGATTCCATCGTATGGTTAGTAAGCTTGTGGATAGACATAAAACATATGAATTATAGCACGTCTTATAATAAATGCCTAGAGTGACTTTAATGTCCTGACTTAAACAATTTATATATGTCTTTGTTGTTAAAGGGCTCGATAAAATTATCAGCAGATTATAAATGTCCATTTTCCTAGTATTTACTGGATTTACTCAAGAATTCTTCTTTTATTAATATTGTAGGTGAGTTTAAAAATTGAACGGTTAAACAATATTTGCCATAATGAAGCTAATGATTTTTGAATTCAGCTAAATAAACAAATCACATTAAATGAAAAGGGAGCTGAGGAGTTTGAAGTGGAAAACGCGTGTGACCGATTTGTTAGGTATTCAATACCCAATCGTACAAGGGGGATTGGCCCATTTAGCATATGCAGACCTGGCTGCGGCAGTTTCGAATGCAGGGGGGCTGGGGCAGGTAACGGCCATGTCCTTGGACAGCCCGGACCAACTGACAGATGAAATTAGAAAAACCAAATCATTGACGGATAAACCGTTTGGTGTGAACTTTGCTATCGGTCAGCATGGAAGACCTTATGAACACATGCTGGAAGCAGCCTTGAAAGAGGATATCGCAGCGATTTCCGTAACCGGCGGCAACCCTGCACCATTTCTTGATTACGTCAAAGGCACCCAGGTGAAAAAACTCGTGCTTGTTGCTGCAAGAAGGCAGGCAATGAAGGCTGAACAGCTTGGGGCAGATGCGGTGATGGTAGTTGGTCAAGAGGGAGGAGGACATTTAGGCCGTGATGATATTGGGACTTCTGTGTTAATTCCTCAAGTTGTGGACTCCGTTAATATTCCAGTCATCGCCTCGGGTGGTTTTGGCGATGGACGCGGTTTGATGGCAGCATTGGCACTTGGTGCCGAAGGAATCGAGATGGGAACACGATTCATAGCAGTCAAGGAATGTGTTCATGCACATGAATTATATAAAAATGCCTTGGTTTCCGGCACAGAAAATGATACCGTTGTCATCAAGCGTTCCATTGGTGCACCAGCCAGGGTAATTGCAAACAGCTGGACCGATAAGATCCTTGAAATAGAAAAAGAAAACGGCGGATATGAACAATTGAAGGATTACATAAGCGGAAAAGCGAATCAGCGTTATATCCATGACGGTGTCGAAGGTGAAGGCTTTGCTTGGGCCGGACAAGTGATGGGGCTGATTCATGATGTACCATCGACTGCTGAACTATTCAGTCGGATTATCGACCAAGCGGAAGCGATTCGTTCAAAATGGGCAGACTGATGATGCATGGTCTGCCGGACAGCATGAAAACTATCTAGAAGGAGCGTGTTTAGGGTATGGAATATCAATATCCAATGGATCTTGATTGGTCTACTGAAGAAATCGTAGATGTGATCAAATTCTTTGAAGCTGTAGAAAAGGCTTATGAAAATAAAATACTTAAGGAAGAATTTATGAAGGCTTACCGAAGATTCAAGGAAATAGTCCCCGGTAAGGCGGATGAAAAAAAGTATACGGATGAGTTTGAGTCAGTCAGCACTTATTCAGCCTATCTTGTTATTAAGAAGGCAAAAGGAATCGATGACGGGGAATGGATAAAAATGAAAAATTAAAAATATTTTTAGAAAACTCCATTGACTTACTGAAAAGATTGTTTTAACATAATAAGCAAGAAAATGATAAAGGCAGTGACGAAGAAGAGTACCTTAATGATGTTCTGCAGAGAGCCAGTGGTTGCTGAAAACTGGTGAACGAATTTAAGCGAATGGACTTCCGAGCCCCAAACCGAAACGGATGAACGGAGTAGGCTTTGGCGATTATCTCATCGTTAGTGGAGATAGGCATGTTAATGCCGTAAAGTGAGCTAATTTAGCTAATTAAGGTGGTACCACGGGTTCCTCGTCCTTTGGATGAGGGGCCTTTTTGCGTTTTTATGGAAATGATAATTAAATCTATGAATGAGAGTAGTAATCTTTTTAGATGCGTAACAGAGAGCCGGGATAGGTGGAAACCGGTACGATATAAGAAGATGAATGGACTTATGAGTGGTTTCTTGAAATAAGTAGGGAAACTCGGCAGCCACCGTTAAAGGGTAATCGCAAGAATTTTTCATTTCTTGCTTGAGAGGGAAAAATGTTGCGTTTTTCCAACTTGAGGTGGCACCGCGGTTTACCGTCCTCTGCAGACACATATTTGTGTTTGCGGGGGATTTTTTTATTGGAATTTCAATATATATACCTTTTAGAGAAAAAATCAAAACCAGAGGAAATGAAAACTCCGGCACTTGGACAAAAGGGTTTTCCCTTCCAAGGGTTTATAAGGGCGCATAAGAATCGGGAGGGAATTGAGAGATGAATAATTTGGATGAAAAAAAAATACTCCGTTTCAAAATGGACACAATTGAAGGGGATATCCACACACCCATTGCCATATTTCAGAAATTAGATGGTGACCAGAAGTTTTTATTGGAAAGCTCGAATTCGCATCATGACAACGGCCGCTACTCTTATCTAGGTTCAAAACCTTATCTGGAGGTAACATCACTTGCTGGCCAAGTAAATGTGAAAGATACTGAAACAGGTGATCAAATTGTAAAGAACATGAATATCATCGAGTTTCTAAAAAATGAATTATTAGTGGAGATAGGAGAGGCTCCCATACATCTTCCTCCATTTAACGGTGGTGCAATCGGATATATGGGCTATGACATTATTCGTTTGTATGAAAATATAGGTCCGGTGCCTCCTGATTCCCTGCAAATGCCTGATGCTCATTTTCTTTTTTATAAAGAACTGTATATATTCGATCATGTTCTGCAGAAGATCCATCTTTTGACTGCGGAAGATGATAGTGAGAAAAGTTTATTGGGGATGAAGGGAAAAATCAATCAGGCAAGCAAACCGTCAAAGGAAATATCGTCGGAATATTTGGAATTTAAATCGAATTTCAGTCAGGATGAATTCGAGAAAATGGTCCTTGATGTTAAATCAGCGATTATAGCTGGTGAAGTGTTCCAAGTTGTTTTATCACAAAGGTTCAAAGCGGACTTCGATGGGAAGCCTTTCGATGCCTACCGTCGTTTGCGATTAGCCAACCCCTCTCCTTATATGTTTTATATAGAATTTGGTGACTATACAATTATTGGGTCGTCTCCAGAAAGCTTGATCAGTGTTTCATCAGGAATGGTTCATGTTAATCCCATTGCCGGTACAAGGCCGAGAGGGAAAACGGATGAAGAAGATAAAGGCTTCGAAAAAAGCCTGCTGATGGATGAAAAGGAACTTGCCGAGCATAAGATGCTTGTTGATTTGGGGAGGAATGATCTTGGCAGGGTTTGCGAAATCGGTTCAATCCACCTTACCGAGGAAATGGAAATTCAAAGATATCAGCATGTCATGCATATTGCTTCGAAGGTTAGCGGAAAGCTTAGGGAAGGGTTCACGAGTTTAGATGCGCTGACGGTCTGCCTCCCTGCCGGAACAGTCTCAGGTGCTCCAAAAATCAGGGCAATGGAGCTGATCAATCAACTGGAAAATTGTAAACGGGGGATGTATTCGGGCTCGATAGGGTTCATAGGTTTTGGAGGGGATCTTGATATGGCATTAGCCATTCGGACGATGATCATTAAAGATGGCAAGGCCTATGTACAGGCAGGGGCAGGAATTGTATATGATTCAGATCCAAAAACGGAATTTGAAGAAACACAAAATAAAGCACGCGCTTTAATGGAGGTTCACACAAAATGATTTTATTAATTGATAACTATGACTCGTTCACTTATAACCTTTATCAATATTTAGGAGAAGTGGAAAAAGAAATCATAGTAAAAAGGAATGACGAAATCACCCTTGCGGAAATTGAGGAACTGAATCCAATGGCAATCGTCATTTCCCCGGGACCCGGCAGGCCGGAAGATGCTGGTATCAGTATGGAAATCATCCGTAATTTTTATGAGAAGGTTCCGCTATTAGGCATTTGTTTGGGGCATCAGGCCATTGGGGCAGTTTTTGGTGCGAATGTGGTTGGAGCGAAACAAATCATGCATGGGAAAACATCAGTTATCGAACATGATGGAACAGGTGTATTTGCCAAACAGGACTTACAATTCCCGGTAATGCGTTACCATTCCCTTGTAGTTGAAAGGGCGAGTTTGCCGGATGAACTGACTGTGACGGCAGTAGCACTGGATGATGGGGAGATCATGGCCCTGAAACATCAAGATTTCCCGCTTTACGGTTTACAGTTCCACCCTGAATCAATAGGGACGAAAATCGGCAAGGAATTATTGCATCAATTTTATGAGATTGCGGGAACCTTCCAATCTGAGAAGGAACAATCCATCTTATAAAAAAAACGACTGGGGGAGTTAGCGGTGAAGGAGTATTTAGCGAAGTTAGCGGAGCGTCAAACATTGACGGAAGAAGAGATGAGCAGAGCAGCCCAAGCGTTATTTTCTAAAGATATCACCGAAAGCGAGATGGCAGCTTTCATCATTGCCCTAAAATCCAAAGGGGAAACGGCAGGTGAAATAGCAAGCCTTGTCAGAGTCATGAGAAAAGAAGCAAGAAGTGTACGAACAAGTTCTCTAAATGTTATGGATAATTGCGGAACGGGAGGAGATGGGTCACAAAGCTTCAATATAAGTACAGCATCAGCCTTCGTACTTGCCGGGGCCGGTGTCAAGGTTGCCAAACATGGAAACCGCAGCATTTCAAGCAAAACAGGCAGTGCGGATGTATTGGAAGAATTAGGTGTTAATTTGTACTTGGAGCCTGATATGTTAAAAGAACTGTTGGAGGAAAATGGGATCACATTCTTATTTGCCCCATCGGTCCACCCTAATATTGCACGGATAATGAAAGTGAGAAAAGAACTGAAAATCCCGACGATATTTAATCTAATCGGTCCTCTGACAAATCCAGTCCAACTCGACACGCAATTAATGGGAATTAATCGACGTGATATGCTCGAGCTTTTTGCGGAAGTCCTGCATAAATTAGGCAGGAAACGCGCGGTCGTGATAAATGGTGCCGGGTTTATGGATGAAGCGAGCCTACAGGGTGAAAATTCACTCGTGCTTTTGGAGAAAGGGGATATTATCCCATTTACGCTGCACCCTGAAGAAGTGGATCTGCCGGTTTACGGAAATGATGCCATCCGCGGCGGTGACGCCAAACAAAATGCCGATATCATGCTTAGGCTTCTCAAAGGGGAAAAAGGAGCCTATCGTGATACAGTTTTATTGAATGCTGGATTGGGATTATACGCACATGGTACGGCAGCAACGATCAAAAAAGGAATCTCCATGGCCAAAGAAAGTCTTGATAGCGGATCGGCTCTTGCAAAGTTAGAAAATCTGATTGCTTATGGCAATAGAAATAAGGTGGTCATGTAATGGAAAATATCTTAACGAAAATCATCGAACAGAAAAAGGCGGAAGTCGCAAAATTAAAAGAAAGGGGCTTAGACAATTCGGTAACGATCAACATAGTCAGACCATCTTTGGTGGAAAATTTGAAAACGGCGAAATCAATGGCGGTTATCGCGGAAATAAAACGGGCTTCCCCTTCAAAAGGGGACATTAAAATCAATGTAAATCCGATCGAGCAGGCCCTTTCATATGAAAGCGGCGGAGCGGCAGCGATATCCGTATTGACGGATGAGGTTTTCTTTAAAGGATCCATTGCAGATTTGAGAATCGTTAGCGAGGCCATACGGATTCCCAGGTTGTGCAAGGATTTCATCATCGATGAAGTCCAAATCGATCGCGCCCATCAAGCTGGTGCCACTATCATTCTATTGATTGTGGCAGCACTTTCTAAAGAACGCCTTCATGAATTATATCAATATGCAAAAAGAAAAGGGCTTGAAGTATTGACGGAAGTCCATGATGAAGCCGAACTGGAACGGGCTCTAGAGCTGAATGCAGAGCTAATAGGGATTAACAATCGGAATTTAAAGACCTTCAAAGTGGATTTGGCTGTAACGGAACGACTGGCGAAGTTACTTGATCCAAAACGCCATATCATTATCAGTGAAAGTGGAATCAAAACAAAAGAAGACGTGATGCGTGTGAAGGAAGCTGGTGCAAAAGCGATTTTAGTCGGGGAGACACTGATGACTGCATCAAATCTTCGGCACACGATGGCCGAACTGCAAATGAGTATATAAGGAGATTAATATGTTAGTGAAAATCTGTGGGATAAAGACATTGGCAGCCGCTCAGACTGCTGTTAGTTCCGGGGCAGACTTCATTGGTTTCATTTTTGCCGAGAGTAGCAGGAAGGTTGAGCCTGAGATAGTAGGAGAATTCGGAGCAAATCTAGCTGGACAGGTTAAAAAAGTCGGAGTGTTTGCCAATCAAACTGAACAAGAAGTGATAAAAAGTGCTGAAATTGCAGGGTTGGATTATATTCAGCTTCATGGTAACGAGTCTGCCAGCTTTGCCCGCAGAATGCCCCTACCAGTGATAAAGGCCTTTGCCGTCAATTCAGAGAAAGACCTTGAAAACCTTCATGAATACCCAGCAGATTATCTATTAGTAGATCTTCCTAAGAGTTCATCTGGAAAGGGATTGACTTTGGATTGGGATATGATCCGAAAAGCGGATCTGCCACCGGGGAAGGTAATTCTAGCTGGTGGGCTGACTCCTGAAAATGTCAGAAAAGCGATTAATGCCGTTTCACCATTCGCAGTTGACGTAGCCAGCGGCGTTGAAACAAACGGATTAAAAGATGCTGTTAAAATAAAGGCATTTATTAATGAGGCGAAATATACAGCCGGAAAAGAGGAATGAATAGATGAACACTTATACACAGCCTGATGAAACTGGACATTTTGGAGCATATGGAGGCCGTTTCGTTCCGGAAACTTTAATGGCGGCGATTACGGAGCTTGAAGAAGTATATGAACAATCTAAAAAGGATCCTGAATTCCAAAGGCAGCTAAATTATTACCTGAAACAATATATCGGTCGGGAAACACCACTTTATTTTGCGGAGAACTTAACAAGACTTGCTGGTGGTGCAGATATTTATCTGAAACGAGAAGACTTGAATCATACCGGAGCCCACAAAATAAATAATACGATCGGTCAGGCTTTGCTGACTCAGAAAATGGGCAAGAAAAAGGTGATTGCCGAAACGGGTGCAGGACAGCATGGGGTTGCAACGGCGACTGTGTGTGCTTTGCTGAAGTTGGAATGCATCATCTTTATGGGAGAAGAAGATATCAGGAGACAGAAATTGAATGTATTCAGGATGGAGCTTTTGGGAGCCAAGGTCATATCTGTATCACAAGGAAGCGGGACACTGAAGGATGCAGTGAATGAGGCGTTACGATATTGGGTGGCGAATGTGGATGACACCCATTATATAATGGGATCAGTTCTTGGTCCGCATCCATTCCCCGTTATTGTACGTGATTTTCAAAGCGTAATAGGGAATGAAACAAAGCGTCAATATTCGGAGGCGGTTCACTCCCTACCGGATGCAGTAGTTGCTTGTATAGGCGGGGGAAGTAATGCAATGGGAATGTTTTATCCATTCATTGAGGATGAAACGGTAAAATTATACGGAGTGGAAGCGGCAGGGCATGGTCTTGAAACACCATTACACGCTTCAAGTTTGACTAAGGGGAAACCCGGGGTGCTCCACGGGGCATTCATGTATGTACTGCAGAACGAGGACGGTCAGATCCAGGAGGCACATTCAATTTCAGCAGGGCTGGATTATCCAGGGGTAGGGCCTGAACATAGTTACTTAAAAGATACAAATCGGGTGGAATATACTTCTGTAACCGATGATGAAGCCTTGGAAGCTCTAGCGATGCTTTCAAGGGAGGAAGGGATCATCCCTGCTTTAGAAAGTTCACATGCCATTTCCTACGGTTTAAAGCTTGCTAAAGAAATGGAGAAAGGAACAGGACTGGTGATTTGCCTGTCCGGCCGTGGTGATAAGGATGTTGAAACGGTCCAATCATTGATGGGGGGTAGTGAACATGAATAAATTAACAAATGCGCTTGAAGAATGTCAAACAAAGAAGGAAAAGGCATTCATCCCTTATATTATGGCAGGGGATGGAGGTCTTGAACGGTTAAAGAGCCAGCTTCTTTTCCTTGAAAACAGCGGTGCGACTGCCGTTGAACTAGGTATACCATTCTCTGACCCTGTCGCAGATGGTCCGGTTATCCAACAAGCCGGCATCAGATCTTTGAAAAATGGAACAACTTTAAAAGATGTCCTGAAAAAAGTAATGGAAATCAAAAATGAAGTGACCATCCCAATTATTTTAATGGGATATACGAATTCAATCCTGGCATATGGACTTAAAGAGTTTACGAATGACTGTCTCAATGCAGGGATTTCCGGGTGCATCATCCCAGATTTACCGATTGAAGAAGAAGCCATCTTTTCATCAATCAAAACTGCAGGGATCGTTCTTATCCGACTTGTGACACTCACGTCTTCGAAAGAGCGTATTACTGAGATTACTGCAGGGGCGGAGGGATTCATCTACGCAGTTACAGTCAAAGGTATAACGGGTGCCCGTGACTCCTTTGGGGAAGAACTTGGAGGCTACTTAAAGAAGGTAAAAGAGATAAGTCCGGTTCCCGTTCTTGCTGGGTTCGGCATATCGACGCCAGATCATGTCCGTGATGCAATACAATACTGCGATGGTGTCATTGTCGGCAGCAAGATCATCGAATGCTTCGAGACAGGTAAGGAAGATCTAATTGGTGATTTGATACAAGCAAGCAAAGGAGTAGTGCAAAAATGAGGAAAGGAGAGCCATTAAGGCTCTCCTTTCAGTTTGTAGACAAAAGGGGTTCGGAATTAAAAAATTCTGAAACCCTTTTGAAATTCCCTTTGAATTTTCGCCTAAAGTTAAGAGATTGGGGCTCTACGAGCCCACTATGTTAGGCCATTTTTGGACCTCGCCATGTCCAATTGGCCATCTTCTTTAAATTAATGGCAGCGAAAGTAAGCATCGCCTGCATCGACAATTTTTTAAGTCCCCTTAAAGTAGTCCAACGCATACCATGCTTTTCTTTTGCATCTGCGAATACACGCTCAATCGTTTCTTTACGTTTAGCATATATAGGTTTTACATCTTGATGATGACGCAGATGATCTGCTTCTTCCACATGTGTTTGCCAGATATGCCGTGTCACCACTTTTTGACAGTCTTTGCTTTCTGTACACCGAGATAAAAATGAGCATGTTGTACAAATTTGTTTTGGCGATTTGTACTCGCGATAGCCCTCTTTATTTGTTGTTGAGTACTTTAAAGTTTCGCCCGAAGGGCAAAGGTAACAATCAAAATGTTCATCGTATACATAGTCCTGTTTGCGGAAAAATCCTTCTTTGGTGCGAGGACGTGTATAAGGTAAAGCCGGTATGATTTCTTTGTTAAATAGGTAGCTTGTAATCGCTGGTGTTTTATAAGCTGCATCTGCGGCAACGGCTTCCGGTTTTCCAACTTTCTCAATCACTTGTTCAACTAGTGGCTCTAAGATCTGACTGTCATGTATATTCCCAGGTGTTACAATCGTTCCCAATACAAAACCGTTGCGGTCTGCGGCCGCGTGGAATGAATAGGCAAACTGTTTTGTTCGTTCATCTTTCACATAGTAGCCACTCTCAGAATCCGTTGTACTTTCTTTAATCTCTTTGGTCTCTTCTTTATCAAATTTATCTGGTGGAAAAGGCTTTTTTCCATGGTTTTCACGATCTTGATTGATTTCTTCTTGAAGACGTCCTTGATACGCTCGTGTTTCTTTACGAACGATTTTCT